>JAOTUU010000208.1 GCA_029863705.1 Gammaproteobacteria bacterium | reverse complement strand
CGATTCGACAAAGTTTCGGGGTCACCGGTTCGGTCAATCAGCTGGGTCGTGTGCAGGCGGTCGGTGGAATTAATGAAAAGATCGAGGGGTTCTTCGCGGTCTGCAAAGAACGCGGACTTGACGGGTCGCACGCGGTCATCATTCCACGCGACAACATCAAGCACCTGATGCTGACCGAGGCTGTTGTCGAAGCCGTTCAAAATAACTTGTTCAGCGTCTATGCAGTGCAAACCATCGATGAAGCCGTTGCCGCACTAACGGGCATGACGGCTGGGGAGCGCGACAAAGGTGGCGAATTTCCGGCGGATACGCTCAACCGATTGGTAGAAGACAAATTAATTCAGTTCGCAAGCAGGCGGAAACAGTTTTCCGAAGGCGCCGGTGATGACAAAGGACACAAGTAACACGCGCCGCGTCATGTTGGCGGTAACCGAGGCAAGTTCGTTGCAAGTTCTCTGGCGTACGGCGATGGAACATATGTCAGGCGAACGTGCTGAACTGATCACTGTCTTTGTTCGTGATGATCGGTGGCGCCGGGCGGCAAGCCTGCCGTTTACCGAGGAGGTCTCTCGCGCCAGTGGTGGCAGCATGAACTTCACCCCGGAGCGTGCCGAGGAGGTCGATAGAGATGTGGTTATGCGCACGCAGGGCCGGTTACAGCAACTCGCCACGGATTCCCAAATACAGTCGGCGTTTGAAATTCTTGCCGAACACGAAGCGATGAGGCTTCATGAGTTTGTCAGATCGGAGTCGGATCTCCTTATCGCGCCGTCTTATTTCAAGCGGCGGCCATTCTACAGTGAGCTGGCTCGGTTGAAATGCCGAATCCTGCTCATCGATGCAAAAAACATGATCACAGATCCAGAGGACTATTAGAGCAACAGTTACGGACTCGCAACATGAATAGCTCACGCTTTAATTTGGAAGCTGCCGGTATTCTCCGCAAATGTGCGGAGGTGCTGCGGCAACAAGCGGCAAATCCTTTTCGTGTCAACGCCTACATTCGGGCAGCTCAGACGCTCGAGTCTTTGCAAGAAGATGCTCGCGACATTCTGCGTGACGACGGCGTCTCGGGATTGATCGCGCTTCCCGCGATTGGTCGGGGCCTGGCCGCATCCATCGATGAAATCGCCAGGACAGGGCGACTATCGCAGCTTGACCGTCTTCGCGGCGAGACGCCGCCGGAGAACCTGTTCAGGACGGTGCCGGGAATAGGACCGAAGCTCGCTCACGCCATTCATGATGCATTACATGTTGATACGCTCGAAGCACTGGAGGTTGCTGCACACGACGGTCGGCTCACCGCAGTTCCTGGAGTTGGCGCCCGGCGCGCGGCTGCAATTCAGGCGGGCCTCGCCGCATTGCTCGGTCGTGGTCGCGGCCGGCAACGTGTGCCGCATGTGTCGCCTCCGGTAGAAATGCTGCTTGATGTCGATCGGGAGTACCGGCAAAACGCGGCCGCCGAAAAATTGCCGAAGATCGCGCCGAAACGATTCAATCCTGAAGGACTCGCATGGTTGCCCATCCTGCATACCGACCGTGGGAAATGGCACTTCACGGCATTGTTCTCCAACACTGCCAGGGCGCACGAGCTCGGGCGGACAGATGATTGGGTCGTCGTGTTTTTCTACAACGATGATCACCAGGAAGGTCAGAATACGATCGTCACTGAGACAAAGGGACCAATGACGGGTGAGCGCGTGATTCGCGGCCGTGAGGCGGAGTGTCGTGCCCTGACGAATTAGCATCCAGGTTCGAAGCCCCCATCGCGGTTCGGCCCTGAAAGGAATGCATCCCCTAGGTAATGGCCCGTATGGCTGTTGACGCCGGCATACAGCTAACTCTTGATGGGGGAGCGCCGGTTGTTTAGAACACCTGGGAGGAATTCACCAATCTGTTCGATGACGAATTACAGGAAACGTGGCAGCGTCGGGCGGCATTAGGCGCTGGTGCTACCGGCTTCATTATCGAGCAATTCTTCAGTATGGCGGACATTCTCGACGAACTGGAGGCTGTTACGTTCACTAGTCCGGTCGTAAGAGATCTGCGGCATGTACCGGTACTTTGTTCGAAATTGGCTTCGGCGGCCTGAGTGGTCAGCCCGGGGGCGTTGTCTACGAAATGACAATCTCCGACACCGCGGAGAATCAAGGTGTATTCACGATACCGCCTGAAAGCGTCCTGACTATTAATGGCGGTTTCGCATTGATTATCCAGTCGCCATAAATCGTCAAGCCAGCGGCTTGAAACGCTACCTGGCGGCCAGTAACCATACTTCGTAAAAACGAAGAGCCCCTTCCGGGGCTCTTCGCCACGACCGGTAAAAAGCCTGAATTACATTGCATCCATTCGCCGAGCGGCGGCATCTAATCTGTATACGACGAAACGCAGGCCTCACCTGCCCCGGAGGATCAGAACATGAACTCGACACCAAGCATCAAGATTTTGGCCCTGTGCGGTATATTGCTGAGCGGTTTCTGGGCTGGCAATGCAATTGGCGCCACCGGCACTTTTCACCAAGTACTGTCAGTCGATGGCCCACTCCTTCTGGATGTCTCGACGGGCAGCGGTTCGATCGAAATTAGTTCAGGCAGCGCCCAAAGCGTTGAAGTCACGGGACACATCAGGGTCGGCAACGGGTCGTTCTTCGGTCTTTTCGGGCGCAGCTCCGGTAAACAGCAGGAATTGGTGGACCAGCTGGAAAACGAACCACCGATAAGCCTGGTCGACGGTCACCTCAAAGTCGGCCACCTCAAGAAGCCTGCGTTTAAAGGCAACGTCTCAATAAGCTACGAAATCGTAGTGCCTGCCGGTACTGAGGTGATATCGCACACGGGATCAGGCGCGCAGACAATTTCAGAGGTCGCCGGCCCTGTCGAGGCGCAAACAGGATCCGGCAGGATTACGCTCACGGATATCGGCGGTGCGGTTAACGCACGGACTGGCAGCGGCGCCATTCAAGCCGATCAAATCGCCGGTGCCTTCGAAGCCCATACGGGCAGCGGCAGCGTTCGCCTGACGCAAGTGGCACCGGGAGACGTCGTCGTCACATTGGGCTCCGGCAGCAGCACGCTGCACGGTGTAGTCGGCTCGCTGCATGTAGAGGGCGGCAGCGGTCGAATTGACATTGACGGTCAGCAGCAAGGCGACTGGAACATCGATACAGGATCGGGATCCGTCCGCATCAAATTGCCGGAGGATGCCGCCTTTAATCTCGACGCACATTCAGGCTCGGGTGGAATAACGGTTGATCACCCCCTCACGGTTCAGGGCAAGATGTCCAAGAGGCACATGCGTGGCGAAGTTCGCGGTGGCGGAGATCGTCTCACCGTCGAAACGGGTTCGGGCGGAATTCGGATCGAGTAAGTCAGCTCTTGAGCGTCTTGCTGCACGCCAACGCACCTCTGCAAGGCGTGCATTCTTCGCTAAGCCGCGACTATTTACTCCCGCACTTGATTTGAAGTGACGCAAAGTCGTACAGAAAAGCTGGTGCCTCCGACGCTTTCTGGCCCACGTTGCCGTTGCCACCAGCAGGGTTCGAATCGGACCTCATCCAGGGACCATATTTGATGTCACCGCCCACGTGATACGACGGCCGCACAGACCATCGATAGCTTTTGCATGCCTCCAGTTTTGCGGTAACGGTGTGCTGAGGATCCGGAACTTGTTTCACTGAATACACCGGCCGATGCAAATCGTAGATCTCCAGGTCGTAGTAGATGTTTGTTTCGTCTATTCCCGCTGCCCACGCAGGATCCGCATCGCTGCCAGGCAAGCTCGATTCCCACGCCAGGGTCGGACCCAGCGATTTGCTGCTACCGTGCCATGGCTTCCTCTTGCTGACACTGACACTGCTGGATTTGACCGGAATCAAGGTGTGCGCGACTCCAGCCGAGTCGAATACCCGGGCCGCTATCTCGCGTCCAAGGTAATGTCGCGCGAAGTTGGCATAGTCGCGCCACACGGCGTTGTCGTTCTTCGGCCAGTTACTCAACGTGTCGCGATCCTGGTAGTGAATCGTCGTCTCATAGACATTCGTTTCGTCACTGCGGCGATGCATCGTCGCAGTGACCGTGGTGGTAATGATCGCCTCATTGCCATCAACGTCGATCACAAGGTCTCGAATGCCGACATACAAAATCGCGTCGGTATCAATTGGCACCGGCGTTTCACGCGCGAACAACTCCGGTTCCAGGTTCGGTGCCTCTCTTATTTCGAAATACACGTCCGATGCAATTTTCTCATTGACGAGTTGCTGGCTTGATGCCTCGACCAGGTCCTTTGTTAGCGCATCCCGAAATTCCTGGATCTCGCTTTGGGTTGCGCCGGCAATGCCGCCGGCAATCATGCCGGGCAATTGCAGGATTGGGATCGGGATGCGGAGATTTACAGGCCCAACCTCTTTCTTAATCGTGCTTGCCTCCGACCCGGCTACCATCCCGCCGGTAACGCCGTAGGTAGACTTTCTGAAGGTGCCGTCGACCTCTTCATTTACGGGACTCTCGCCCGGCATCAGCACAACCTTCGTGATTGATGCCCTCAGGGCCTCGGACATCGGAACGGGCGTTGCAACTTCCTCTGTTGCCGAGGATGATTTCGCAGTTTCCGATGGTGGAGACGGTACGCTCTGGGCCTGCACGACTGCGCTGGCGGAGATCGCTACTGCTGTTCCGAGCGTGAGTAACGTCGCCCGACCGATGAACGCACGAATAGAACCGCGATCGTGTTCATGTATTTTCATACCACGCTTTTCTCGAGATAATCAAGAATGTCTCTGGATTCAGACATCCAATGCTCCTCACCGTTCGGGCAAGTTATCCGTAACACAGGTACCGTCGCACGGCCGCGAGCCTCGATCAGTTCAGCGCGGTATTGCGGATTCTCGAAGATGTCCCGCAGCTCGACATCCAAACCCAGGCGATCGATGCCCGCCGTGACCATGGAGCAAAACGGACAGCCGTAGTAGTGATAGAGCGCCAGCTTGTCTTCCTCGGGGCTTTCGGACGGCGCACATCGGTCCATGAACTGGTCCGCGTAGAACTCTGGCCAGTCACTGTCCGGTGATCTCGCCTGATGTTCAAGATCCGCGTTCATCAGGCAATAAATCAACTGGCTCTTGTGAAAATCGAAGCCTAACCGTTGGGTAAACGGCTGCATCAGGTAGTCGGCATACCAGATTGGCCAATCCGGATCCGCACCGTCTGTCGCCGCGAAGGCCTCGTGATGCGCACGTTCTGTCTCGCGAAGCAGTTCAACAATATTAGTCCGAAGTTCAGTGTTCATTGGTGATGCCCCTGAATTCTGGATGCTCATTAGCCGGTCTGAAGACCGCACATTATAACGGCTTCGTTCATAACACGTGGCCGACGTAGTCGAGAAATGGCGATTGTACGAAGAGATCAGGGACGATCCGTTGTTCTGAGCCTTCATTCGAACTTTGCTATAATCGGCACTGGGACATTCGATATCCGCCCTCCCCCGCGAGGAGGTTCCAATGCAACACCACTACGCGATCGCCCGCCACGAAACCGGCGAAAATTTCATTCGAATTGATATAGACGTCGACGACGACGGCAGCCTGACGATGTCGGATTACTGCCGCGGACCAGCAGCCGAACAGTGCTTTGGCTGTCGCGATATTGAGAGCGTCGTCAGACTTTCACCCAAGTCCGTTTTCGCCTTGTATGAAGCATTGACT
>JAOTUU010000031.1 GCA_029863705.1 Gammaproteobacteria bacterium | reverse complement strand
CCGGTTGCAGCTGGCCTATGAACCCTCCGACGAATTCAACATGCGCATCATTGCCGACTACGCCAAAATCGACGAGACCTGCTGTCTTACAACCTCGTACGTCGACGGCCTGGTCAAGCGTTCCACCTTGAATTTCCCGGCCGACGCCGGATCCGATACGGCATTTTTAAGTTTCGGCGGCACGATATTCACCGATTACCCGTACCCACCGCCTTTGATCACTGGCATCCAACAAGGTATTCCGCAGGGCACTTTGATCACGGGTGTAGGCCCTGAAGATAATTTGACGGCATACAGCTTCCTGCCAATTTCCGAAAACGAGGATTCGGGCCTGTCGGTCGAATTTAACAAGACTTTCGACAGCGGTATGACGTTTACGTCAATTTCGGCCTATCGTGCGTTCGAGACCTACGATCGTATCGATGCGGACTTCGCGGATGTCGACATGCTCACTCGCGACAATTTGGCGGAGCAAAGCTCGTTCTCGCAGGAGTTCAGATTGGGTGGCGAGTTTGGCAGCGGTAGTAATTACGTCTTCGGCGCCTATTATTTCTCACAGGAAATCGATCAGGTGACGGATACCTTCGGTACGCCACTGATCGAGGCGTACCTGAACGCCACCCCGGATGTTCAAGGTGCTGCAACGGTAGTCAATACGATAGCCGGCCTTGCACCGTTGTTATTCGCGCCAAATCCGTCGCCATACCTGCCTGCAGCCATTGCGTTCTCGCCCGGGTCGGGGATTTCGCAGGACAATATCCTGCAGGATCAGGACGGCTATGCCATGTTCGGCCAGGTAGACTTCGCAATCAGCGACGCTTTGTCTCTCACGTTGGGTGCGCGCTACACCGACGAGACCAAGGACATCGACGCAACGTTTAGTCAAGGTGTACCGGTCGGCGGGCCAACTCCGGATTTCGGTACTATCGCGCTGTGGGGCTGCATCCTGACCCAGTGCCACCCTGACGCGCCGTTTCTTAATCCGGCTAATCCGTTAGATCCGGCCAATCTGCCAACCCTGGCGATGCTGGCCGATCCGGCCGTTGTCGCCTCGTTCAACTCATTCTCCGTCGACGGCTGGGGTACATTCGCGTTTCCACCGATCGCACCAAGGCCCAGCCTTAATGAATCACTGGCAGATGATCAGGTGACCGGTACGGCCAAGCTGACATGGTTCGTCAACGATTCGAGCATGGTGTATCTGTCGTATGCGACAGGCTTCAAGTCGGGAGGCACCAATACCGAGCGCATCAGCCCGGCCTTCAACTCGATATTCCAGGCTGAAACCTCGGAATCGCTGGAACTGGGTTTAAAGGGTGACTTCGGCCCGGTTCGACTTGCGGTGACTTTGTACGATACGACATTCGATGATTTCCAGGCCTCAACCTTCACTGGAACCGGGTTTAACCTGCAGAACGCGGGCACGATCGAGAATCAGGGCATTGAGCTCGAGATGCTATATCGTCCAACCGATTCGACAGACATACAGCTAATCTACGCACACAACGAGGTCGATATCTCGTCTTTCGAGCGCGGCACCTGCTATGGCGTGTACGAATTCCACACCGGTATTGTAGACCCGGGCACGATCCCGCCGCAGAGTCTCCAACAAGCGCTTGGTTCGCAGATCTGCGACAAGAGCGGCACCCCGGGGGCCGACAACCCCGAGGACCGCTTGTTCTTGTCTGTTCAGCAAGAGATCAATCTGTCGTCGAATACGAACATGGTTGCTCGACTTGAGTACTCACAATTTTCAGAGCAATTCACGGACAGCACTCTGGACCCGTATGGCATACAGGACGATTACGAAATCGTCAACGCTAGCGTCTCGTTCAACATAGACAGCTGGAACTCGACCTTCAAGTTGTGGGCCCGCAATCTAACCGACGAGCGCTATAATCATGGCACGTTTGACGCACCGTTCCAGTCTGGTCGCATGAACGCGTATCCGTCCGAGCCGTCAACATTCGGTCTTTCGTTCCGTAAGAACTTCGACTAAAACGACAAGCAGTCAGGGGCGGCAGGCACTCGCCTGCCGCCCCTTTTTTACAGGGTAAATCAATGCGTACTTTTCTCGCCGCGACCCTTGTCGCACTGCTCACCTCGGTGGCGGTTGCCGAACTGCCGACAGGCTATTGGCCAGCCGACAAGACACAACCAATTCTCGATTCGACAATGAGACTCACGCTCGATCCCGACCTGAGCCACCTGTCGAAGGCCGAATCAAGCGCTGTGGACGAATTGTTAGCCGCGGGCGCCATTATTCACAAGCTGTATGAGAATCAACGTCACGAACAGGCGCACGATTCAAAACTCGCGCTCGTCGAGCTACATCGCAAGAGTGGCGAAACGGCTGCTACGCAAAACCTGCTGGATCTTTTTTATCTGTCCAAGGGGCCGATAGCGACAACGCTGGATAATCAACGACTGGCGTTTGTTCCGGTCGATGCAGAGCACCCGGGCAAGAACATTTACCCCGCCGGCCTTCAGCGCGGCGAGATTGATGCCTACCTGGACGCACATCCAACACAAGCAAACGAAATACTCAGTCTGCGCAGCGTGGTGCGTCGCGCAAGCGCGGAAAACATCGCTGCTGATCTCGCCTGGCTCGATGATTTCCCCGAAATTGACGCCCTGCATATTGGCCTGCGTACACGGCTTGAGAGCCTTAGTGAAGACGCCAGTGCTTTTTATGCCGTTCCCTATGCGCTCGCATATGCTGCGGAATTGCGGCGAGTGCGCCAGCATCTGAACACCGCCGCAGACCATGTCGCGATGGAAACGCCGGATTTTGCCGCTTATTTGAGAAATCGAGGGCGGGACCTACTGAGCGGCGACTATGAGTCCGGAGATGCTTCCTGGGTAAGCGGCGACTTCGGTAACCTGAATATTCAAATCGGTAGTTACGAGACGTACGACGATAGCCTGCTCGGTGTCAAAGCAACTTACGCTGCAAGTATCCTTGCGCGCGACGAAGAAAAGAGCCGTTCACTGATGGATGCGCTCGCGGGACTGCAGGCGATTGAAAACTCCTTGCCTTACGACCATGCCAAGCAAGTGAGCTCAAGAATACCCGTCGGCGTGTACAACATTATTGCCGACTTTGGCCAGTCTCGAGGTGCAAACACAGCCACGATATTGCCGAACGATGCGGACTTTACGCGTAAATACGGCAGGACCATCCTTTTGCGTTACAACATCATGGCGCACCCGGCGATTTTCGCTAACAGAAAGAAAAGTTTTGACGCTGTTATTGACGCTTGTTGCAACGACCATCTAACGTCTGAAGGCGGGTTCAACCGCACCCTTTGGCACGAGGTTGGACACTATCTTGGTGTTGCGAAGACCGCTGATGGACAAAATCTTAGCGAAGCACTTGCAGATACCGCCGATCTGTTTGAGGAAATGAAATCGGACCTGGTCTCACTGTATGCGATTCAAGCCCTTCATTCTTCGGGCTTTCACGATGACGACACGGCTCGCGCACATTATGCCGACGGCATTCGGCGGACGTTGCAGTCCGTCAAACCTCGTCCATCGCAAGCGTATCAGACGATGCAGCTTATGCAGTTCAATTTCTATATGGAATACGGCTTGCTCGAACCAGGTACAGAATCTGGATTGCTGGTCATTAACTACAACCGCTACCATGAAATCGTTACGCGATTGCTGCGCCAGGTCTTGCAGATCCAGTATGCGGGCGACTACGAGCAAGCCAGGGAATTTGTTGCGCGTTGGAGCTATTGGAACGACAAGGTGCATGGTGATATCGCCGAACGCTTGAACGGCGCAGGCGGCTACCGTCGTACGCTGATTCGATATAGCGCGCTGAACGACTGAAAAGCGGAAACATTCGATGCATGCCGAGACGGCAGCCTCGCGACTCTACTCCTTGAAGAAATACATGCCGAGTATTTCGGCAACACAGGCCGGTTTTCGCTCGTCCTCAACTTCAATCTTGACTTCGGACGACAGTAACAGCGCACCAGCACGGCGGCGCGCCTGCAGGATTTTTGCCCTGCCACGAACCCTGGCACCGACATGAACCGGTGTGTAAAACCGCACCTTGTTGGCCCCGAAATTAATGGCGCGCGCAAGATTCTCGAATTCCAGAAAGCTGTTGGACATGCCCGGAATCAGCGCGAGCGTCAGATAGCCGTGCGCAATTGTCTTACCGTCCGGCATTTCCCTGGCGGCACGATCGGTATCGACGTGAATCCACTGGTAGTCTCCCGTGGCTTCCGCAAACTGGTCGATACGGGTTTGATCGATTATCACCCAGTCAGACAGGCCGATTTCTTCTCCTTCCATCGAGCTGGCATCTTCTATGGATGTAATTACGCGCATGATTGTGTTGTAGATACACAGTTGCTTGTACCGCTGCAAGTTTTTCCTGCCGACATTTTCTGTTAGCGACGCTAGAATGACATTACTGTGCATAGCCCTCAGACATCAGACATCGTCGCGCTTGTGCTGGCAGCCGGCAGTGCAAAACGATTCGGTGCAAGCAAACAACTGGCTGAATTCGACGGTATGCCGCTCGCCAGGCGTGCACTGGGGGTCGCGGCGGACGTCTTCGGCGATCGAACAATGCTCGTCGTCGGTCATGATTGGCAAGCGGTTACCCGGTCTTGCAGTCCGCTCCCCGGATTCCTGGTCATAAATGATTTTCATGCGAGCGGGCTCGGCTCATCCATTGCCTGTGCCACGAAATCTGTGCGGCACGCAGCGCAGGCCGTCGTCGTGATTCTGGCGGATCAGCCGTTAGTAAGCCCAGAACATTTGAGGAACCTGCGAGATAACTGGTCAGGCGCTGAAAACGAAATTGTCGCAACCGGCTTCGGCGATACGGCCGGGGCTCCGGTTTTGTTTGCAAGTAGCTGCTTCGATGACCTTGCGGCACTTCAGGGGGACAAGGGCGGACAACACCTTCTGAGCGACGAGCGCTTTACCGTCAGGAAGATCATATTTGAACCCGCATCGGTCGACATCGATACGCAATCGGACCTGGACCGGCTTATAGGACGTTAGGCGTGTGACGCACAGCGCTCGCAGTTGACCCAGCCTGAATGGCCGTCAGCGTAGTGCTCTTTCTTCCATATAGGCAGCCGAACCTTGATCTCATCAATAATGTAGCGACAGGCCAGGAAAGCTTCGTCACGATGCGGCGACGATACGCCAACCCAGACCGCACAGTCACCAATCTCCAAGAGACCGATGCGGTGAACACAGTGGGCATGCAGATGCGGAAACTTGTCTTGCGCCTCGGTGAGAATCGACCTGCCTTCTGTTAGCGCGAGTGGCTCGTACGCCTCGTATTCAAGACGAAGCACCGAATGGCCTTCATTTTCGTTGCGTATCCAGCCTTCAAAACTCGTGTAGGCGCCGGCACCTGGATCGAAAAGTGTCTTTCGCAACAGATCCGGGTCGATAACGTCACTCGTAATGGAGATCACGTTAGCCCCCGGCCACCGGTGGAAATAACAACACCGTATCGCCATCAACCACCGGCGAGTCCCAATCGGCCATAACATCGTTGATAGCAACCTTGCAATGCCCGCTTGGCTCATCAGAACCGTGGCTGTCGCGCGTCGCAACGAAGACATCTGCGGCGGATGTCGCATCGAGCGTCAGCGTTTCTTCATCAAGACCCGCATGTTCGCGGAACATGGCAAAGTAACGCACGGTAATCGTCTTCATGACGCAGCCTCAAGAACGCTGCCTGCAAGGTCATCCGGTGTATTAATGTTGTCGAGCGCGACTGGATTGGGCTGCTCGAGAAGCAATGCGTCCGAACGCATGAGTATTTTGCGAGGGCAGACGATGCCGTCTTCGACAAACCGTCGAATGATCGCATCACTACCGCAACGGTAGAGCGCACAAAGCGGTTCCGGCAAACCATCGTGATTGCTCTTAAACGCCGTAAACGGTTGTTCTTGCTTGGCATTCGCAATAAGGAAGGACAAGGTCACTTCGTCAATATTGGGAAGATCGCATGCGACAACCAGCCAATCTGCGTTCGGGTGCGCATCCATTGCCGACAGAATGCCGGCGATCGGGCCGATACCTTCATAACGGTCGACTATATTCTCGAACCTGCTGCGCTCCGGATCGTCCTGTTGATCCTGGCGCGACGAAACAAAGACTCGTTCAGTGATTCCTTTGAGCAATGCAGCGATGTGCGCGAGCTGGCTTTGCCCGTCACGAACGAGCAGCGCTTTGTCGCGACCCATGCGGCGGCTTTCGCCGCCAGCAAGCACAAGCCCGTATATCGTGTCAGTCGTCACGGTGGAAATCCTGCTTGCCGCCGGTTTTCGAAATCAGTCGTGTTTCGCCGATAACAATGTCATGAGACATCGCTTTGCACATGTCGTATATCGTAAGCGCAGCAATCGACGCACCGGTCAGCGCCTCCATTTCGACGCCAGTCTTATGATGCACCTTGCACCGGCAATCAACGACTGCCTGCTGGCCTGCAACGTCAATTGTTATATTACATTTCTCCAGGCCGAGCGGATGACAAAACGGAATTAGCTCGTGGGTTTTCTTTGCGGCCATCACACCAGCGATGATTGCCGTTGCAAATACCGGGCCTTTCTTCGTGGTGATCTCGTCGCCGTCGAGTGCCGCAACAACTTCCGCCGGCAGCTTAACGATCGCACGAGCATGAGCTTCGCGATCGGTCGACACCTTGTCACTGACATCGACCATCGTCGGCCGATTCTGCTCGTCTACGTGGCTTAGCTTGCCCATTTATCCACCGATCCTATACATCTCGACTTTGCTTAACGCATGATGTTCCGCAACATCCGTCCTGCGCAATTCACTGTAGCGGTCTCCCCGCTGCAACCATATTCGCGACAGTATGTCGCCCAATTCGTCGTCGTCGGCGCCATTGCGAATAGGCTCTCGCAAATCCGTACCTTGCGTCGCGAACAGGCAAGTATAAAGCACGCCGTCCGCCGATAAACGCGCACGACTGCAACTGCCGCAAAATGCCTCTGTTACTGAGGAAATGAAGCCGATTTCACCGGCGCCATCCACGTACGCATATCGACGAGCAACCTCACCAGGATAATTGCGCCCGACCGGAGTCAGTGGCCAGCGCTCCTGCACTTTCTCGAGCAACTCTCTGGATGGCACAACCTGTTCCATGCGCCAACCATTGCGGTTACCAACATCCATGAATTCAATCAGGCGCACGATATGTCCGGAGCCCCTGAAGTGCTCGAGAAGATCAAGTACAGTGTGGTCGTTAACACCCCGCTCAACGACGACATTGATCTTGATTGGCGACAAGCCCGCCTCTTCGGCGGCCTCTATGCCCGCCATCACAGTTGCCAGGTCGCCGCGACCACCGCTCATGATTCTGAATACATCCTCGTCGAGGCTGTCGAGGCTGATAGTGACCCGATGCAAACCTGCATCTGCGAGAGTCCTGGCAAGTGGCGCCAGCAGCGTGGCGTTTGTGGTCAGCGCAAGATCGTCGACACCCGGCAACCCGGACAAGCCTTTGACAAGTTCCGGCAACTTCTTGTCGAGCAGCGGTTCGCCGCCCGTGAGCCGGATCTTCGATACACCCAGCCCGGTTGCCACACGCGCCACCATGAGCATTTCGTCGTGGGTCAGTCGCTCTGCCCTGTTCAGAAACTCGTAGTCTGCGTGAAATTCTGTCTCGGGCATGCAATATGGGCACCTGAAATTGCAACGATCCAGAAGCGAGATACGCAAATCATGCAAGGGGCGGCTAAGAGCATCCAGTGTTTGCTTCGACTCAGGCGATGTCCGGCTGTCGGCTTTCAGGTGCGATGTCATGCCGTGCATTCTGCACGATCTTGAGCCTTTGTTCTTTATTTTGACGCATGTTTGCTGCATGATTATGCGCCCTGCCAACAAGGTATCTCGATGCACTTAACGTTCACTGAGCAAGAGCTCGAGTTTCGCGACGACGTTCGAGCCTTTTTGCGCGATGAACTGCCAAACGATATTGCAGAGAAACAATCGCAAGGCATTCAACTCGAACGTGAGGACTTCGTACGCTTTCAAAACGCGCTGTACGAGAAAGGTTGGGCAGGCGTTAATTGGCCAGTGGAGTACGGCGGCACGGGTTGGAGCTCGATCCAGCAGTATATCTTCGCGACAGAGTTGGCCAACGCCGACACTCCCATTATTATTCCTTTCGGCCTTGGCATGGTCGGCCCAGTTATTTACACCTTCGGTAACGATGCCCAAAAACAGCGTTTCTTACCCGATATTCTTGCAAGTAAGGTGTGGTGGTGCCAGGGCTATTCCGAGCCGAACTCCGGCTCGGATCTGGCCTCCCTCAAAACCAAAGCCGACTTGAATGGCGATCACTATATCGTCAACGGTACGAAAACCTGGACCACACTCGGGCAACACGCCGACTGGATTTTCTGCCTGGTCAGAACCAGTTCGGATGTTGCACGCCGGCAGGAAGGCATCAGCTTCTTGTTGATTGATATGAGCACGCCCGGCGTCACGGTTACTCCTATTATCACGATCGAGGGCGACCACGAGGTCAACGAAGTTCATTTCGACAACGTCAAAGTGCCTGTCGAAAATCTCGTCGGCGAAGAAGGCAAAGGCTGGACGTATGGCAAAGTGCTGCTGCAACACGAACGCGCCGGCACAGCCGGGGTGGCACGGACGAATTACCGGCTGCAGGGATTACGCGAACAAGCTGGCCGTTCCATACGTGGCGCGGCGCCTCTGGTCGAGGATAGAAATTTCATGCGCAAACTCGCCGCTACCGAGGTCGAACTCAAGGCGCTCGAGTTTACGGAGCTGCGCACGCTTGCGGCCGTTGCTTCCGGAAAAGCACCCGGACCAGAATCGTCAATTCTTAAGATGAAGGGCACGGAGCTGCAGCAGGCGACCGATGCCCTGTACGTCGAGGCCGCAGGTTACTACGCCCTGCCCTATGTGCCCGACCAATACGTGCTCGACTTTCCAGATGCTGACCGCGTCGGCGAAGGCGCAGAAACCACGACGTCTCTGCGTTATTTTAATTTTCGCAAGGCGTCCATTTACGGTGGTTCCAACGAGATCCAGAAGAACATCATCGCCAAGCATGTGCTTGGATTGTAACGGCGGCCGACCATGGATTTTTCTCTGACAGAAATTCAATCGATGCTAACTGACAGTGTCGAGAAGTTCATCAGCAACGACTACGACTTCGAAACACGGCAAAAATACGCAGCCAGCGAAACCGGTTACAGCGCAGACGTTTGGCAGACCTTTTGCGATCTTGGCTGGACCGCGGTCTCTCTGAGCGAAGAGGATGGCGGTTTCGATGGCGGCCCCGTCGAAACCATGATCCTCATGCAGCAATTCGGGCGTGGACTCGTCGTTGAGCCATATCTTGAGAACATAATTCTGGCCGCAGGGGTATTGCGGCGATCGGCAACCGAATTGCAGAAGACCAAGTGGCTGCATCCGGTAGTTAGTGGTGAACTGCAGGCTGCAGTCGCATTCGTCGAGCCACAAAGTCGTTACGACATCGCCAATATAGAGACGACAGCGCAAGCCGATGGCGACGATTGGGTTCTGAATGGCGCAAAGGGCGTTGTGCTGAACGGCGGTAACGCCGGTTTGCTGATTATTCCGGCTCGCACTGCGGGCGACAGCACTTCTCCGGAGGGCATTACCCTTTTTGCTGTAGGCGGCATGTCAGATGGCGTATCTGTTAATGCCTACCCGACGGTCGACGGACACCAGGCAGCCGAAATTTCACTGGACAATGTGAAGGTCGGCGGCGATGCAGTTCTCGGTGAAGTCGGCAATGCTTTCGCGACACTGCAAGCAACTATCGACGAAGCGACACTTGCCATTTGTGCCGAAGCGGTCGGTATCATGCAGAGCCTGACGGACAAGACGGTTGAGTACGCCAAGAACCGTATTCAATTCGGTGTTCCAATCGGGAGTTTCCAGGCCTTGCAGCACCGCATGGTCGATATGCTAACGGCCTGCGAACAAAGCTACTCGCTATTGATCTGGGCGACCATGGAAAATGCGGACGGCGGTGACGATGCGAAGCGTGCGGTCAGCGCACTCAAGTATCAGGTCGGCACCGCCGGCAAGCTCGTTGGCGAAGAAGCCGTGCAAATTCACGGCGCCATGGGTATGACGTGGGACCTCGACGTCGCACACCTGTTCAAGCGTCTGACCGTAATTGGACAGACGTTCGGCAACGCCGACTGGCATCTCGATAAACTAGCCTCTTAGATAGAAATCATCCGGCAGACGGTCCGCTCCCGCGATGCATCACACGGGCACGTTACCGGGTACGCGCTCTCGCTTAACTTCACTCGGCATCCCTGCCTCGCTCAGATCGAGCTGCGCTTGCTTTGGCGTCCTGCGTCGCGGCGCTGCGCACGACGCTCGAGCGCGGACGCCGGTTACGACTGCTGCATTGCCTGGCGTTCGATCTTCGCCCACGAGTCTCGTAGCGTGACGATTCGGTTGAGGACTGGCGCATCGGCCGAGTGTTCTTCTGAATCCGTACAGAAGTACCCCAGCCGTTCAAACTGCACCGCCTCGCCATCTGCGAGATTCTTCAATGATGGCTCGAGCATGGCCTCGACCGTCTGAAGCGAATCGGGGTTCAGGACAGCCATTACATCGTCGGCTGTCGTCGGATCGGGAATCGTGAAGAGCCGGTCGTAAAGTCTGACTATGGCAGGCACTGCATGTGCCGCCGAGACCCAATGGATCGTGCCCTTGACCTTTCGATCGCTGCTACCGGTGCCGCTGCGCGTATCGGGATCGTAACTGCAATGAAGCTCAACAACCTCGCCAGCATCATTCTTAATAACGTCGTCGCAGTGAATGATGTAGCCCGAGCGAAGTCGAACCTCGCCGCCTGGTTTCAGGCGGAAAAACCTGCGTGGCGCTTCCTCGAGGAAGTCATCCTGCTCGATCCAGAGTTCGCGCGAGAATGGAAGCTCCCGTGTGCCCATTTCCGGCCGGTTCGGGTGATTGTGCCCGTCCATCATCTCAACCTGATCTTCGGGATAGTTCGTCAACACGACCTTTAGCGGTCGTAGCACAGCCATGCGACGCTCGGCTGAGTCTCCTAGTTGCTCGCGAACGCAGTTTTCGAGAACACCCATCTCAATGAGTTTGTCCTTTTTGGTAACGCCAGCGCGTTTCACGAACTCGCGTAACGCCGCCGCCGAATAACCGCGTCGTCGCATGCCCGCGATAGTCGGCATGCGCGGATCATCCCAGGCTGTGACTACCGATTTCTCGATCAAGTCGTTGAGCTGACGTTTGCTCGTGATTGTGTAAGCCAGATTGAGTCGCGAAAACTCGATCTGCCGCGGCCGATTCTCCGGTTGCAACTGCTTGAGGAACCATTCGTACAGCGGACGGTGGTCTTCGAACTCGAGCGTGCACAGTGAGTGCGTTGTACCTTCGAATGCATCCGACATGGTATGCGCAAAATCGTACATCGGGTAGATGCACCACTTATCGCCGGTACGCTGGTGATCGATGTGGCGGATTCGGTACAGTGCAGGGTCACGCAAATTCATGTTTGGCGATGCCATATCGATCTTGGCACGCAACAGATGTGTGCCATCGGCAAACTCGCCGGCGCGCATGCGACGAAACATATCCATGTTCTCGTCGACCGACCGTTCGCGACAGGGGCTGTTCTTGCCCGGCTCCGTCAGTGTGCCACGATGTGCCCTGATTTCATCGGCGCTCAGGTCGTCAACGTACGCGACCCCGATCTCGATGAGTTTCTCGGCAGATTCGTAAAGCCTGTCGAAGTAATCCGACGCGTGCGTCAGCCGATCCTCCCAGTCGAAACCCAGCCAGTGCACGTCACGTTCAATGGCACGAACGTATTCCTCGCGCTCCTTGCCAGGGTTCGTATCATCGAAGCGAAGAAAGGTCTTGCCGTGCGTTTCCTGGCTCACTCCGAAGTTCAGGCAAATCGACATGACGTGCCCGACATGCAGATAGCCGTTCGGTTCCGGCGGAAATCGCGTTACGATCTGCTGGTGCTTTCCCGACTCCAGGTCGTCGTGAATAATCTGGCGGATGAAATCCCGCGGTGTCTCGGTCATGGGCAAGTCGATGTTCAATTAGAAGGGCCGCTATTCTACGCGTTTTTGGCTGAGATTAGAGGGGCCACTACTGTACAATAGCGCGCCGTGCCTCACGGCTTAATTTCAACAAACAACAGATCGAGCGATGCCAAACATTACCCTACCCGACGGTTCTATCCAGCAGTACGACGCGGCCACATCCGGGGCCGACATAGCGGCCAATATCGGCAAGAGCCTGGCTCGCGCCGCCGTTGCCGTGCGAGTTGATGGCGAACTCTATGATCTTACTCGAGAAATCGATGTTGATGCCGGCATCGAGATCGTCACACGCGATTCAGACGATGGTCTGGAACTGTTGCGTCATGACGCCGCACACGTGCTGGCTGAGGCGGTTAAGGAGCTGTGGCCGGATACCCAGGTCACGATCGGCCCGGCCATCGAGAATGGCTTCTATTACGACTTTGCTCGTGAGGAACCGTTTACAGATGCCGATCTCGAGGTCATCGAGGCGCGTATGAAAGAAATCGTTGACCGCAACGAGCCAATCGAGCGAGAAGTCTGGAATCGGGATGACGCCGTCGCATTTTTCCGTGGCATCGGTGAGGAATACAAAGCCGAGATAATTGCGAGCATTCCGTCGGCAGAAGACATTACGCTTTACCGCCAGGGCGAGTTTATCGACCTTTGCCGTGGCCCACATTTGCCTTCGACTGGGGCGCTCGGCAAGGCTTTCAAACTAACCCGAGTATCAGGCGCATACTGGCGCGGCGACTCGAACAATGAAATGTTGCAGCGGATTTATGGTACGGCGTGGTCGCATGAGAAACAGCTGCGCAAGTACATATCCATGCTCGAGGAAGCCGAGAAGCGCGACCATCGGCGCCTCGGTCGCATTATGGACCTGTTCCATTTTCAGGAAGAAGCGCCCGGCGCTGTCTTTTGGCACCCGAAGGGCTGGGCCGTGTTCCAGTCGCTTATCGACTACATGCGACTCAAGCAAAACGCGGCTGGCTACCAGGAGATCAACACGCCTGAAATTATGGCGAAAGCGTTGTGGGAGAAATCGGGCCACAACGCGGCCTTTGGCGATAACATGTTTACGTCAGAGACTGTCGACGGCCGCGTTTACGCCGTTAAGCCGATGAATTGCCCGGGTCACGTGCAGGTCTTCAAGCAGGGCATCACGAGTTACCGCGACCTGCCAATACGTCTTGCCGAGTTCGGCAAATGCCATCGCTACGAACCGTCGGGCGCCCTGCACGGCATGATGCGCGTGCGGGCATTCACTCAGGATGACGCACACATTTTCTGCACTGCCGACCAGATCACCGAAGAATCGATTGCGGTCTGCAAACTCATTCTTGAAATCTACCGCGGTTTTGGATTTGAAGACGTACGCATCAAGTTCGCCGACCGACCGGAGGTCAGGGTCGGCGAGGATGCCGTCTGGGACCAGGCTGAACAGGCGCTGCTCAAGGCACTCGAAGCCGGTGGTCTCGATTACACACACAATCCGGGCGAAGGCGCCTTCTACGGCCCCAAGCTCGAGTTCGTCCTGAGGGATGCCATCGGCCGCGACTGGCAGTGCGGCACGTTGCAGGTGGATCTCAACATGCCAGGCCGCCTCGGGGCGACCTATATCGGAGAGGACGGCAACAAGCACGTACCCGTCATGTTGCACCGCGCGATATTTGGTTCGCTCGAGCGTTTTATCGGAATTCTGATCGAGCACCACGCCGGCAACCTCCCGTTGTGGCTCGCACCACGCCAGGTCGAAGTACTAACGATCACCTCGGATGCCGATGACTACGCATCAGAAATTGTCACTGCGCTCCGCGCAGCCGGCCTGCGAGCTGGCTGCGACCTGCGCAACGAGAAAATCTCCTACAAGGTCCGCGAGCACAGTGTTGCGAAGGTCCCTGTACTGCTTGCTGTTGGCCAGCGCGAAGTCGACGAACACAATGTTGCGGTGCGGCGGCTTGGTAGTAAACAGCAGACCGTATTATCACTCGATAACGCCATCGCGCAGTTGACTGAAGAAGTGCAAAATCGCGGTTTGGTGAGCAACGACTGACACTCGCACCCGGCGCGTCAATCGCGCGTCCGGAGGTCAGAACCCGGCCTCCAACAATTCTCTGAAGGCCAAATGTGATGCGGCCTGCAGTTTGACTGTGCGCCGCGTCACAGATTCGAAACTCGGAAGGCCATCACCGCTTTGTTCGCCGTTTCTCAGAGATATACTCCTTCGACGCAAGGTTCGCGAAAGCGATTAAACATAAAGCACCGGAGGAATACGAGTGTCGCTGGAACAATTCAAAAAACAGGTGTTGTTACTGCATAGCGAACAAAGCACCCTGGACAATCTAAGCACCGGTTTCAATGATCGTTATACGGTGCACTGCGCGACAAGTGGTAGCGAAGCACTCAATACGCTTGGCCAAACTGAAATCGATGTCATCGTGACAGCTCAGGAACTTCCTGGCATGAGCGGACTGGACGCGTTGCGTGAGGCCAAGAAACGTTCACCTGACACAATCGGCATTCTGCTCGCTGGAGATGAGAATGACGGCCTCGAGGCGATGGTCGGTGACAAGGAAGTATTCCAAATCGTCCGCGGCGACGTTACGCCGGCTTCTTTAAAGAACCTGATCGACGGTGTGACGCGCCAGGCGCGTCTGCTAACCCTCGCGGAATCTGCGAATGACACTACTGCCAATGTCGATGAACCGACTGGCGAACACATTATCATGGAAACCTCCGAGAATGGTTCAACGATCATTTCGGACGGCACTGGTCGGCTGCCAATCCTGGATCCGGCCAGAGTGTCCGCATCTGCGGACGTAGGCTCAAGAGCGGTCGACGTTCTCGTTCTGACACAAGACGAGGAATTCTTGACCACGGTTAAGGAATCGGCCCGTGGCCTTCACAACGTCATATACGCAAATACCGTTGCGCAAGCAGATGAAGCCGTCCGCAAAAATAAAGTTGGTGTCGCCGTCGTTGACGCCGCAATGGTCGGTACAAACGCCGAAGATCTGACAATGCATTTGCGGGCAGCCTCACGTCGACTCGTTGCAATCGTTGCCGGCCGCCGCGATGACGGCGAGATGCTCATGGACCTGATCAACCGCGGCAAGGTATACCGCTTCTTGCTGAAGCCCGTATCACCGGGTCGTTCGCGGCTCGCAATTGAAGCATCAGTAAAGCACCACCTCGAAGCACCGGACTCTGCATTTATTATCCCCGGAGCCGCCGCAGCAAAAGCGAAACCACAAGCTGCGCCGAAGCCGAAGCCCGAAGCGCAGCCCAAGCCGGAAGCAAAGAAACCAGCAGCAAAAAAACGCGTGCCGCCAAGACCAGCACCGCCCCCCACGGCAGCCAGGCCGCAAAAACCGAAAGCAGTTAAGTCGCCTCCGGCACCTGAACCCGCAGCCGCTATCATCCCCAAAAAGGAAGAGGCGTTTTCACCGGATAGAGCTGGCCTGACAGAAGCATTTGGCGGTGACGATACGAGTCTCACCGAGACTATGACTGGCATCGTGTCGTCAGTCGGAAAGTCGGTTTCCTCTCTCAGGAAACCCAAGGGTGAAAAGAGAAGTGTGCCTGAGGCGAAACCTGCATCTGCAAGTTCCGGTGGCTCGCTATTTGCTAACCCAAAAGCTTTTGGCATCGGTGCGGGAGTGCTGCTTGCCGTTGTCGGAATCTCATACTGGATTTTCAGCGGCCCAGACGAACAAGCTGCTGTAGAAGAAAGCGCATTCGCTACGCCATCTTTTTCCGAATCGGATTCCGAATTCGAGACCACGCCGCCTGCCGATGCTGACACCAATATCAGTGATCTTCTTGAAGAGGCCAGGCTGGCGACAACAGCAGGACAACTGTTCAACCCGCCAGGGGGCAACGCTATCGAACTGTATTGGTCTGCATTGCAATTATCACCCGACGATTCGGAAATTGCCGCTGAACTGAATGCCGCCATCGAGCAATCGCTCAGCCTGGCTGAGTCAGCGATGCTGGAAAACCGAGTCGAAGATGCCACGGCGGCACTACAACGCATCGCGCTTGTTCGCCCTGGCAACCCGCGCCTGCCATTTCTCAACGCACAGCTTGCTCAAATACAATTGCGAAACTATCTGGATGACGCTCGTCTCGGCATTCGCGAGTCCCGGTTTGAGGATGCTCGCTTTGCTCTTGATGGTGCTCGATCTCTCGTGGTCACCGATGCTTCCGAAATAGATGCCGTCGCGGACGAACTCAGCGCCGCTCTGAGCAGTCAACGTGTAGGTGACGTCCTGGAGAAGGCCAACGCCCGACTCGAGGAGGGCTCGCTCATCGCGCCGTCAAACGACAATGCGCGCTATTACTTTGAGCTCGCGCTGAGCAACGATCCCGACAACGCCGCTGCACGACAGGGACTTGCCGTGATCGCAAGCAAACTCGTGCTGCAGGCTCGCACGCAAATTGATGCGCGGAATTTCGACGAAGCAGAGTCCCTGCTTGCAGATGCGCGGCGCCTCGACCCGTCCAGCAGTGAGTTGATTACCTCGACGGCCGCACTGCAAACTGCACGTGACCAGCTGGCGCAGCAGCGCGCAGCTGCTGCGCAAAAGGCTGCCAACAAACGTGCCGCTGACAAGCGTGCCGCTGACAAGCGTGCCACCGACAAACTTGCCGCCGAGAAACTCGCGGCTGAACAAGCAGCCGCAGAGCAGCGTGCTGCGAATGAACGTGCCGCAAAAGAACGTGAGCTTGCCGAACAACAGGCCGCTGACGCATTGGCTGCCGATGAATCGTCATCTGTCGACGCGGATACCGCCGCTGCCGACGCCCCGCAGCAGGCGAGTCCTGCCGTGAATGAGAATGCTCCTGTTGCTGTCAGCTCATTGCAACGAATCAAATACGTTGCTCCAAAATACCCACGCGCCGCGCAGAGACGCAACATCTCAGGCTGGGTCGACGTAATTTTTACAGTTGATATCGACGGTTCGGTTACGAATATCTCGATACGCGACTCGGATCCGGGCGATACATTCGTCTCCTCGGCAACGAACGCTGTGGAAGCCTGGAAGTTTGAGCCGGTTATGGACAATGGCGTTGCAATTCAGAAGCGCGCCGCCGTTCGAATGATGTTCGCGCTCGAGTAATCGCCAACAACTGACCGATCGTAAAATTAAATTTTCCAATCTGGACTGTATAGTACATACAAGCTAGTCTTCCCTGATCAGGGTAATCCTGGTGGGGGGGCGAATATTGAGCGAATTACCGGCGGTTGCCCAAGAAAAACCGGCGCGGAAGCAGCAAACGCGGAGCATCGTGACGCAGCAGAAGCTGCTGGATGCCGCTATCCGGGCGTTTTCAGAGAACGGTTTCAAAGGCACATCAACACGCGATATTGCGGATCGAGCCGGCGTCCACCACCCGTTAATAACATATCACTTTAATAACAAGAAGCAGCTCTGGCGTTCAGCTGCAGATCGAATATTCCGTGAATTCAACATCTCGCTGGTCAAAGCGATGGCGGAAGTTACCGAGACGAACCCACGCGCACGCGCCGAGACGTTCATTCGAACCTATGTACGCTATTCGCGCAGCGAGCCGGCATTGCACAAGATTATCTTGCAGGAATCGAGCCGGCCAAGCGATCGGCTGGACTGGTTGGTGGAAAACCACTTACGGCCATTGTTCGAAATAGTCGTCCAATCACTAGCCGAGCTACAGAAGCTTGGCGTGGCACCGCCCGGAAACCCGGCCTTGCTATTCAATATGATTCGGGTTTCGGCGGGCGGGTTGCTGGCCCTCAAGGTTGAGCTAAAAGGTACCAGCGACATCGATCTCGACTCCGATGAAGAAATCGAAAAGTTATCGGATATGATTATTCGGGTATTCCTACCCGGAAACCAACCCCAGGCCACCTAGCGCGAGGCAAGCTTTGCCTGCATCTCGGCGATAATCGACAACGCAATCGCAGCAGGTCCCCGACTGCCGATGTCCAGTCCCGCCGGACCATGCAGGCGTCCGTCCAGCCTTAGCGCCGCACCAGCCATGTCTTCAAGCAGGCGCTCACGGCGATTAGCCGGGCCGAGCAAACCGACATAGCTCATATCGGTATCGGCGAGCTGCCGCAGATAGCTACGGTCGCTTGCCAGATGATGGCTCATGATGATAGCCATATCGAAGCCAGACAAATCCAAAGATGATTGCAGCTCATCCGCCGGCGCGCAGAGAGTCGCAACAGCACCTGAGAAATCACCATTGTCGATATAGGCTTGACGGTGATCGACGACGGTACAGCGCCAGCCCAGTTCTCTGGCAAAGCGCACGACAGGTTCTGCATCAAGGCCCGCGCCAAGCACGAGTACCTGCGGCGGCGGCTGCACAACGACCGTAAGCTCACTCAGCGACTCGTTTTCGATGGGGATACTGATTTCCGCCGCGGTCTGCCCCCTCAACACGGCCGCAATCTGCTCGAACGGAAAATAGCCGGAGGCCGGTAACAAAGGCTGAAGAAAGACACGCATCAGACCGTCGCAGCCTACTCCCATACCCCAGAGTTCATCATCCTGACCCAGGTCATAAGTCACGCACTGAGTAGCACCAGAATCGAGCACCTGTTGAGCCCGCACTGCCAGGTCCCCCTCCAGACAGCCACCAGACAGCATCCCCCGAAACAAGCCATTCTCGTCAATCAACATCTGCGCACCGGCCTTACTGTAGGTCGATCCCTTCGTTTCGAAAACAGTAGCGAGAACCAGGCGATCACCGCGTGATTTTCGCTCGTCGTAGAACTGCAGCAGCTTATCCGGATTCACGTTGAGCCCTTTTTGGAATACCTGTATTTCAAATCATTTTGAGAAACATTGCGCCGAAGTCACTCTTGCGCTTGAATATCGCCAGACGAATCCCAAATCGTTTCTCTGCAATCAGGAGATAGATTATGAACCAAACAGCGACACATCTGATACCCGTCACGGACGCCAGCTTCGCTGAGGAAGTGCTGAAATCAGATCAGCCGGTGCTCGTCGACTTCTGGGCCGAATGGTGTGCCCCGTGCCGCGCGCTCGGACCAATTGTCGAATCGTTGTCGGCAGACTATAAAGGCCGGGCCAAGATTGCCAAAGTCGATATCGACGCCAACCAACAGATTGCCATGCAATTTGGCATACGTTCCATTCCGACCGTAATGCTGTTCGACAAAGGCCAGATCGTCGATACCTTTGTCGGAGTACGGCCAAAATCGGATTACGCTGCCGCCTTAAAGAAGGTCCTTTAGGCGGTAGTACATCATGCCGAGTGCGAGCGCCGGGTTGGCGAAGAATTTGCCGCCCGGCAGGCGCAAGTGACGCACCTTCGAAAAAACATCAAACTGCTCTGAATCGCCGGCAATAATGTCGGCAAGTACCTTGCCCGCCAAATGCGTCGGGGCGACACCGTGACCTGAATAGCCCTGGGCGAAGTAGGTGTTGCCGTGAATTCGCCCGAGCTGCGGGATTCGATTTACACTTATGGCGATGTCGCCACCCCACTCGAAATCGATACGCGCGTTTTTCAACTGCGGGAATACCTTGTGCATTTTCGGCGCCAGCGATGCACCGATGTCCTTGGGATCTCGGCCTGAGTAGTTGCAAAAACCACCAAATAACATACGTTTATCGGATGACAGGCGAAAATAATCGAGCACGGAGCGCTGGTCGCAACAAGCCATGTCCTTGGGTAGCAACTCGGTAGCAACGTCGTCCGACAACGGCTCCGTAGCGATAACGTAACTGCCAGCCGGTATTGCCGCCCCACGGAGCTTTGGCTCCAGGCGACCCAGGTAGGCATTGCCTGCAAGAACTATATTGGCAGCAGTAATCTTTCCTTGCGCTGTTTCGATCACGGGTTTTTCACCATGTTGGATTCGGGTTACGCGCGACTGTTCAAATATCCTGACTCCAAGCTCCGCCGCGGCTCGCGCCTCCCCAATGCACAGATTGAGCGGGTGTAAATGTCCGTTGCCGCTGTTGACGAGCCCGCCGCAATAAATATCCGAACCGATGTAGTTGTGCAGCTCAGCCTTGGGCACGAAATGACACTCGTGCGGATAGTTCGTGCGTTGTTTTTCCTCGACCGTCTCATGGAAGTAATCGATGTCCGACTGGCTCAAGGCGAGATCGAGATAACCGAGCTTGAGTTCACAGTCGATTGCATGCTTGTTGATGAGTTCAATAACGATGTCGCGACATTCGAGACCCATCTGTCGCGCGATATCCGCTGCACCAGCGCCAAATCGCTTCTCGATCCTGTCGACCTCGACAAAACCGTCAATTAGCTGGCCACCATTGCGTCCTGATGCGCCCCACCCGATCCGGTTCCCCTCAATAAGCGCGACGCTGTAGCCGCGCTCAACCAGGTGGAGTGCTGCCGATACGCCGGTGAATCCGCCGCCGACCACGACGACATCGGCGTGTTGCTCGCCGCGCAACGTTGGATAGTCCTTGCTGTAGTTGCGTGTCGCTGCGTAGTACGACGGCGCATGCTCATTGGTGTCACGCATACAATA
The DNA here is from genome assembly GCA_029863705.1 of Gammaproteobacteria bacterium. Classification (GTDB taxonomy): domain Bacteria; phylum Pseudomonadota; class Gammaproteobacteria; order Steroidobacterales; family Woeseiaceae; genus UBA1847. The sequence goes on along the minus strand of JAOTUU010000031.1, from coordinate 2,792 downwards.
ACCCTCAGGAATTACCGGGTGGGACGGTTCGCATACAAGTACAACATCTCCATGGCCAAAGCGGCTCCGGCCAGCGCCGTAATCTCGCCCACGTCGTAGGCCGGTGCAACCTCGACCAGATCCATACCGACGAGGTTAATTCCGGCGAGCCCGCGCAATATTTCCAACGCCTGATAGCTGCTGAGCCCACCACAAACCGGCGTACCCGTGCCTGGCGCGTAGCTCGGATCCAGGCAATCAATATCGAATGTCAGATAGGCCGGCCGCGGTCCCACAACCGATTTAATCTTCTCGATAACCGCAGCAATTCCGTTCTCATGTACCCATGGCGCATCGAGCACATTGAAACCCAACGTGTCTTTGTTAGTCGTACGCAAGCCGATTTGTACCGAACTGGCCGGATCGACGATGCCCTCCTTGGCTGCATGAAAAAACATCGTGCCATGATCGATGCGATCATCCTTATCAGGCCAGGTGTCGCTGTGTGCGTCGAAATGGACCAGGGACAATGGCGCACCGTGTTTCTTGGCGTGCGCTTTCAACAATGGATAGGCAATGAAATGATCGCCACCTAACGCCAGCAACGCCGGGCCCTGGCTGATGATTTTCGTTGCATGAGATTCGATCGCATCGGGCACCTCGTGTGGTCGCCCGAAATCGAAAAAACAATCGCCATAGTCGACGACGGCAAGTTTGTCGAAGGGATCGAACTCCATACCGTAGGGTTTTTCCCAAGCCATGATGGTCGATGCCGCGCGTACCGCACGCGGTCCGAACCGGGCGCCCGGTCGGTTCGTCGTTGCCGTATCTAACGGAACGCCGGTTACAACAACATCGACTCCCTCAAGGTTGCGCGTGTACTTGCGGCGCATGAAAGATGTCGCGCCCGCGTAGGTCGGCTCAGGTGTTGTACCGTACAGGTCCTTACGGGTTATGGCGTGATCGCCAGTGTCCTTATCCATTGATTGCCTCTTGCGTCAGATCCAGGCAACGCCTTGTTATGTCGATCATCTCATCGGCTTCCTTATGCGATAGCACAAAGGGTGGCGCCGCAACGATCGTATCGCCAACAGCGCGCATGACGAGTCCGTTGTTGACGAGGAAATCGCGGCAGATAGTCCCGACTCCCTGCTTCTCATCGAATCGCTGCAGCGGCTCTTTGCTCTTGACGAGTTCAAGTGCACCCATTAATCCGAGCATTCGCGTTTCACCAACAAGAGGATGGTCTCCAAGTTCCCGCCATCCTTCTTGCAGGTAGGGCCCGATATCGTTCTTGATACGCTCGACAAGGTTTTCGCGTTGCAGGATCTGCAGGTTGGCTATCGCCACGGCGCACGCTGCCGGATGACCCGAGTAGGTGTATCCATGATAGAACTCGCCACCTTTGTCGATGAGGACATCAGCAATGCGGTCACTAATCATGACACCACCAAGTGGCAGGTAACCAGAGGTCACCCCTTTGGCAAACGGCATCAGATCAGGCTTGATACCGAAGTAGTCAGCGCCGAACCACTCCCCAAGCCGGCCAAAACCGGTAATAACTTCGTCCGAAATCAACAGGATGCCGTGCTCATTGCAGATTCGTTGCACCTCGGGCCAATACGAGTCGGGCGGTATTATCACCCCGCCTGCACCTTGAACAGGTTCAGCAATGAAAGCGGCAACCTTGTCGGCACCCAGCTCATTGATCTTGTCTTCGAGTGACCTGGCCGCAAGCAAACCGAACTCATCCGGCGACAGACTCCTGTCACTGCCAAACCAGTACGGCTGATCAACATGTACAATTCCGGGTATCGGCAGGCCGCCCTGCTGGTGCATTGGTTTCATGCCGCCGAGGCTGGCCGCAGCGACCGTAGAACCGTGATACGCATTTTCGCGGCTGATAATTGTGTGCCGCTCCGGTTGGCCCAGTAAATCCCAATAACGACGCACCATGCGAACAATCGTGTCGTTGGATTCCGAGCCGGATCCGGCAAAAAATACTCGATTAAACTGCGGCGGGCTGACTTCCTTAAGCATCGCCGCGAGTTCTATTGACGGAGGATGAGCGCACTGAAAAAAATTGTTGTAATAAGGCAGCTCGCGCATCTGCTCAGCGGCGGCATCCACTATTTCATCACGGCCATAACCGGCGTTAACGCACCAGAGGCCGGACATACCATCCAGGATCTTTTTGCCTTCCTCGTCATAGATGTACACGCCATCGGCACGAGTGATGATGCGTGATTTCTTTTCGTGTAGCGCTTTATGGTCCGTGAATGGGTGCAGGTGATGGTCTTTGTCAAGTTCCTGCAGGTCCGACCCGCTGTGTTTCTCCAGTGCTGCCACTAAAATTTCCTCAGACGTTGAACATCAGAATTTCGCGTTCATAAGGTGTAATGATTTCCTGGAACTCGCGGTACTCGTCCTCTTTGACTGCGCAATACAGGTCGACGAAATAGTCTCCCAGGATACTGCGCATTGCATCACTGCCACGCATGGCCTGTAGGGAAGAGTAAATGTGCCGATGCAAAGTAAACTCATCGCTGTAGGCGCTTCCTTTCATCGCCTCCGTCGGTTTTTGCCCTTCAACCATCCCGAGATAGCCGCAAGCCAGTGTTGCAGCCAGCACCAGGTAAGGGTTCACATCTGAACCGGCGAGCCGGTTTTCGACACGGCGATTCTCAGAGTCTGAATCCGGAACACGCAGCCCGACGGTGCGGTTATCGATCGCCCACGCCAGATTGACTGGCGAGGACCACGGACTCAGGAAACGCCGGTATGAATTAACGTACGGTGCAAAAATCAGTAAT
>JAOTUU010000207.1 GCA_029863705.1 Gammaproteobacteria bacterium | reverse complement strand
TTCCAGCGTGATTTCTGCATCGTCAATAAGCAATGCGTCGTATATCTTGGGGATCTGGCCCGCGGGGAATTCAACGTCCACAACAGCGCCAATAACCTGCACAGTAGTTCCGGTGCTCATCTCTTTTCCTTAACCCATTGAGGCGAACATGCCGCCCAAAAAATAAAACAATCTAGCTCGACACGGCGGCCGCGCCACCGACAATTTCTGAAATCTCTTGTGTGATCGCTGCCTGTCGAGCCTTGTTGTACTGCAGCTGCAGGCCATCGATGATCTCACCCGCGTTATCGGTCGCCGATTTCATGGCAACCATCTTCGCCGCCATCTCGCACGCGAAATTTTCAACGGCGCCCCGGTAGATCTGTGACTCGATGTAACGCATCAATACGTCGTCGAGCAGCTCGTCCGCCCCGGGTTCGTAAATATAGTCCCAGTGCGCCTGCAGCTCGCCTTCGGCCAATTTGACCCCTGTCGCCGGCAACACCTGCACAACCTTTGGCTTCTGCGTCATCGAGTTGACGAACAGGTTGTGAACCAGGAACAGGCGATCGATCTTTCCCTTGCTGTACGAATCGAGCATGATCTTGATCGAGCCAATCAGGTCGTTGACGTTCGGCTTGTCGCCAAGATGCGCGGCGGTACCGACCACGTTGCCGCCGATGCGACGGAAGAACCGCACGGCCTTCGCGCCCACGAGCGCAAGGTCAACCTCCACATCCTCGCCGCGCCACTTCGCAATCTCTCCGATTACTGACTTGAACAGGTTGGCGTTCAGGCCACCACAGAGACCACGGTCGGTCGAGATCACGATGAAACCAACCCGGTTCACCTCGCGCTCGGTAAGGTACGGGTGCTTGTAGTCGGGATTGGCATGCGTCAGATGTCCGACCACACGTCGAATGCGCTCAGCGTATGGCCGCGACGCCTCCATCTGCAGCTGCGCCTTGCGGATTTTGCTGGCGGCGACCTTCTCCATGGCGCTCGTGATCTTCTGCATGTTCTTTACAGAAGCGATCTTGGAGCGTATTTCCTTTTCACCTGCCATATTTTTCCTGTTTCAGTTGTCGCGGCCTTTGGGCCGCTCCTACATTTTGCTTCTGCGGCCTATGGGCCGCGATTACTTAATAAGCGCCTTTCTCAGCGAACGAATCGCAAATACCCTTGAGCATCGCTTCAACGTCGTCGTTATAGTCGCCCGTGGTGTTGATCGCATCGAGATCAGCCTGGTGGCCCGAACGAGCAAATTCATGCAGGGCCGCTTCGTAGTCAACGACCTTTTCGGCCGGGACTCCATCGATAAAGCCCTCGTTCACCGCGAACAGCGACAGCGCCATTTCAGCAACTGACAACGGTGAATACTGCTTCTGTTTCATGAGCTCGGTAACACGCTCACCGCGCTCAAGCTGGGCACGTGTCGCTGCATCCAAATCGGAGGCGAATTGTGCGAATGCGGCCAGCTCACGGTACTGCGCCAGTGCGAGTCGTACACCGCCGCCGAGCTTCTTGATGATCTTGGTCTGCGCCGCACCGCCCACTCGGGAGACCGACAAACCGGCATTAATTGCCGGTCGAACGCCCGCGTTGAACAGGTCGGTCTCGAGAAAAATCTGGCCGTCGGTAATGGAGATCACGTTCGTCGGCACAAACGCCGATACGTCGCCGGCCTGCGTTTCGATGATCGGCAGCGCCGTCAATGATCCTGTCTTGCCCTTGACCTTGCCCCCGGAAACCTTTTCGACGTGTTCCGCATTGACGCGCGAGGCGCGCTCAAGCAGACGCGAGTGCAGATAGAAGACGTCACCCGGATACGCTTCACGACCCGGTGGACGACGCAGCAACAGTGATACCTGGCGGTAGGCCCAGGCCTGCTTCGTCAGGTCGTCAAAGATGATCAGCGCGTCTTCACCCTTGTCGAGGAAGTACTCGCCCATCGATGCGCCGGAGTACGGTGCAATGTACTGCATGGCCGGACTGTCGGCAGCCGCGGCGGCAACGACGATCGTATGATCCATCGCACCTTCTTCCTCAAGTTTCCTTACGATGCCGGCAATCGAAGATGCCTTTTGGCCAATCGCAACATAGATGCACTTGATGCCTGTGCCGCGCTGATTAATGATCGTGTCGACCGCAACGGCAGTCTTGCCCGTCTGGCGGTCACCGATGATCAGCTCGCGCTGACCGCGGCCAATCGGCACCATCGAATCGATTGCCTTCAGGCCGGTCTGCACCGGTTGACTGACGGACTGGCGCTCGATAACACCCGGCGCAACTTTTTCGATTGGTGCAGACAGATCCGTGTTGAGCGGGCCTTTACCGTCAATTGGCCTGCCCAGAGCGTCAACCACACGGCCCAGCAGCGCGTCGCCGATGGGAACCTCGAGAATGCGACCTGTCGTCTTGACGGTATCGCCTTCCGTAATGTGCTTGTAGTCACCCAGAACAACCGAGCCGACCGAGTCCTGCTCGAGGTTCAGCGCCATGCCGAAGGTATTCTGCGGGAATTCGAGCATTTCGCCGTAGCGTGCGTCGGCCAGGCCGTGAATACGAACGATGCCGTCAGTAACCGCGATCACGGTACCGACGTCCCGCGCTTCCGCGGATGCCTCGAAGTTCTCGATGCGCTCTTTAATCAGCGTGCTGATTTCAGAAGCTTTGAGTGCCATTAGGTTTTCCTCTTTATTTGGTCAATGCGTTAGCCAGGCCGTTAAGCCTTGCACGCAGTGACCCGTCAATAACGACATCACCGGCACGAATTACTGCACCGCCGATGAGCGTCTCGTCTATTTCTGTAGTGATCCTGATTTCGCGTCCCAGCCGCTTTTTCAGCGCAATCGCAATTCCATCAAGCTGTTCTTTGCTGAGCGCAACTGCCGATGTAACGACGGCGTCTACGCTGTTCTCCACTTCCGCTTTTAATGCTTCGAAGTGTTCCGAGATTTCCGGCAACACGCCCACACGACCGTTCTCGATCAGCAGCTTGAGAAAGTTGCCGCCTTTCTTGTCGCCTCCGGCGAGCAGCCGGCTGCCGGCCTTGTCGAACAGGCCGTTAAGAAACTTGAGCTGTCGCTCGTCACTGAGTTCCGGGTTGCCCAGGTATTCGACAAGATCGCGATCCCTCAGCAATTGGCCGGCAATAGCCAGCGACTCGGACCAGTCAGCCAATGCGCCGGCGCCGTCCGCGATCTCGAAGGCAGCCCGCGCGTACGGTCTCGCTATTGTGTTGTTGTCGGCCACGATGAACTCCGCCTATAACTCTTGGGCAAGCTTGCCCAGGATGTCTTCGTGCGTCTTGCCATCGATCTCGCGTTTCAGAATCTTCTCGGCGCTCGCAATTGCGATTGCCGACACCTGGCCACGAAGTTCTTCACGCGCCCGGTTTGTCTCCTGCTCGATCTCGGCTTTCGCCGCCAGCAGCTGGCGCTCGCGTTCCTTGACGCCATCTGTCTTGCCTTCAGAGACAATCTCGTTGGCGCGAGCGTGCGCCTGGTCAAGAATCCCGGTTGCCTGCTTGCGGGCCTCATCAACGATGCCGTCCGCTTTGGCCTCTGCCTCGACCAGCTTTTCCTGGCTCAGGTCGGCAGCCGCCAGGCCCTCTTCGATTTGCTGTTGACGCTCTTCCAGCGCCGCAAGAATCGGTGGCCAGATGAACTTCATGCAGAACCAGACAAACACGATCATTGCGATCGTCTGGCCGATGAGAGTTAGATTGATATCCACAAAATATTCCTCGCTGTAGGAGCCGCTATAAGCCGCGATTGTGGTCCGGAGACCATCCTACGTTAATCCGGGTCGCGGCTACGGGCCGCGCCTACGGACACGCGGCGGTTTTGTTAGCCGCCGGTTGCTGTCTGCAGCTGACCGATGAACGGGTTCGCAAAAGCGAAGAAAAGCGCAATACCGACGCCAATCATCGCAACGGCATCAAGCAGTGCAACGACGATAAACATCTTCGTCTGCAGCATCGGTGCCAGTTCGGGCTGCCGCGCAGCACCCTCGAGGAAGCGGCCACCCAGAAGGCCCATACCAATACCGACGCCCAGTGCGCCGAGGCCAATCAGAAGTGCGACGGCAATAGCCGTCATGCCAATAACAGTTTCCATCAGTTTCTCCTAAGGAGGTTCGTTTAAATTAATGCTTTTCGGATGCGAGACTTAAATAGACGATCGTCAGCATCATGAATATAAAGGCCTGAAGCGTAACAATCAGGACGTGAAAAAGAGCCCACCCGAAGTGCAGCGGAAGCTGGTAAATGCCCAGCAACGCAATCAGGATAAAAATCAGTTCGCCGGCAAACATGTTGCCGAACAGTCGCAGGCTCAAGCTAACCGGCTTGGCCAGCAGCGCGACACTTTCGAGAATAAAATTGAACGCGATAATAAACGGCGCCGCGATTAGACCAAGGCCCCTGGTTGGCGGTGCAATCGGATGCAGCGTCAGCTCGCCGATGAAGCCGGTCACGCCCTTGTTCTTGATCGTGTAGAAGATGATCAGAAAGAAAACCGCGATGGACATGCCGAACGTAACGTTAACGTCCGTTGTCGGCACAACCTTCATATACGGAATACCCGCGGCGCCGGCCGCCATCGGAATCCAGTCAACCGGTACCAGGTCCATGAGGTTCATCAGGAACACCCAGACGAAGATCGTCAGGCCCAGCGGCGCGATCAGGCGACTGCTGCCGTGGAAAGTGTCTTTGACGCTGGAATCGACGAACTCGACAATGATTTCTACGAGTGCCTGAAACTTGCTTGGCTTACCGGCCGACGTCTTCTTGGCCACGCCGCGGAAAAGGACAACGAAGATCAGCCCGAGCAGCACCGACCAGAACATGGAGTCAACGTTGATCGCTATCGGGTTGCCGGCACACTGATTCCACACCCACTCACCCGTCTCGGCCTTGCACACCTGCAGGTTCTGGAGATGGTGAGATATGTAGTCGCTCGACGTCGCTGCGCCGTGTCCGCCTTCAGCTGCCATTGCCGTTTCTCTTGTCCTGTTCCTGTCCGTTCCGCATCGACAAACCCGCGAGGGTCACCAACTGCGTCGCGATAAATGCTGCAAACAACGCTGCCGCCGAGAGCGGCTTCACCAGCGTGAACACGAGGCTGAAAAACAGCACGGTCAACGCCAGCTTTCCCAATTCACCGATATGGGCCGCCCGGACCAGGGCCAGTGCGCCCGGATCCCGGCGTGGTACCGCCAGCCGCAGCGCCAGAAAAGCGTTCGGGATGACGCAGACCAGGCTTCCCAGCAGCGCCGAGTACCCGACTACGTCCCCATAAATGCTCCAGAGAACTACGGCGAGGACCACCCCAACGCCAATTTGTGCCACGAGTAACTTCAGCATCACGGATTGGATGTCGCATGCCTCCGGCACTAAAAACGCCACGACCATCGGGCTTACCGGCGGCTTGTGGCGCGTGTGGTTTTGGTTGTTCCAGGCGGGCCTGTAAATCGCGTGCGCATTATAGTGTCACCCCCCTCGCATGGCAACATGAAACCCCGCCTGAATACGCCGTTTTTCAGTCATTTTCCGAGGCTTGGAAATTAAGGGGACAGTTTACTTAATTGGCCCGCATAGCGGCATGCCACTGGTTAGTCGGCAATTAAGTAAACTGTCCCCTTAATTCCTACCGGATATGTTTCAGGATCCCATCCAGCTCGTCGAGGCTGTTGTAGCTGATGACCAGCTTGCCGGCCCCCTTCTTCGTGTGGTCAACACGAACTTTCGCGCCG
>JAOTUU010000206.1 GCA_029863705.1 Gammaproteobacteria bacterium | reverse complement strand
CGAATCGGGCAAGTTGCCTGACTTTCTGGCTCAGCAAAAGCACAAGCTGTACGGTCTGTCGATCGCGCCCGATCGACTGCGCCAGATTCGAAAAGAACGACGCTCCATGGGCAAATACTCGTCGGCGCAGCAGGTCAGCTACGAAATACGCGAGGCCAATAAGCTCTTCAAGCGCTACGGAATTCCGCACGTCGACACGACTGAGTTTTCGATCGAAGAAATTGCCAGTCAAATTCTTGATAGTACGGGCGTTGAGCGGCGTGTTCGACCCTGAAAAATAGACATAATTCGGCGTTTCCGGAACGTAAATTGCACGCCTTGGGTCGCATAATCGCTGTGCTATATTGTTGCCATGTTGCTCGATTGCCAGTTAGTACCGCAGACAATGATCAAGCCGAAGAGTTTTGTCGGCCTGATGTCTTTGTATGAGAGTAATTATCTGCGTTTGTTGCGGCTGATTCCCGAACTCGATCGACTGGATGGTTGTTACCGGTCGCGCGTAGCGGGTGACTGTGATCTTTGTGTCGAGATTATTGAAAGATGCCGTTACACGGTGACACTGTCGCTGACATACTTTTTTGAGGATGAGAAAGGTCAGATCGCAGATCCCGACGTGACGGTCAGAGCCTATCTCGACGGTCAACTGGCTGAATCCATGAACCTGCCGGGTGAGCACCGGCATGCACAACTGCGACGCCTTGTGAGGGAACATCGTCTTGAACTCAATGAACGATGGCAACGCAACGTCCTCTTGAATAAGTGGCTAGAGTATCTGACAGACCAGGGACACTTGATCCTCGAGCGTTAAGAGCACACGGGCTCCCGCAAGCGCGGAGTCGATTCCAAAACTGTCGACTCAGTCAGAGACTCTCAACTCGCCAATTGCCATCATTCGTAATCATCTATTTTGCCTGTGCGAGTTTGTGCAGGGATTATGTAAAAGAGGCTTGGCAGTGACGAGTTTGACAGCCATTTTTGGAGGTGCGCAGGAAAAGCCAGCGGGGGAGAGCGACAAGCTCCTGAACCTTTACTGGAATCGCGCCGAACTCAAAAAGGAGTTCGCGAGCCTGCGCAGTGAGCAGTTTCGTTTGCAGGACTGTATCAAGAGCCAAGAAGGCGCAACTGCGCGCATCCAACAAAAACTCGATCATCTGGAGCAACTGTTACTTGACCCGGAATGGGTCTACAGCGTCGTAACCTATTATCAGCTGCAGGGGCTCAATCTGCGCTGCAAATCCAAACTCGAGAAATTTGCAGAACAGCTCAAGCAACAGCGCGAGCAAAAGCAGAATAACCGCCAATTGGCTGCCTGGAACGAAGGGCGAGCCGAAGAATTGGCTGAAATCGAGACGCAGATTGGTGACAGGCGCATGCAAGTGCAATCGCTTGAAGATCAGCTGCAGTTTGAACGGCAGCGCCTGGTTTCGATGAGCGGACTTGTCAGAGTTTTTCGTCGTCGTTCAGTCATGAAAACCATTGATAGGCTTGCAGAGACTATTGCCCGCGCTCAGTTGGAAGAAGAGCAGTTGTTGCTGCGGTATGACGAAGTTCAGAAGCGCCAACCCCCGGATACGCGGGGCCTCGATATTCCGACAAAGCGACTGATCAACTGCATGATCCTCGCCTTCGCCCAGCAGCTATATCTTCACTTCGAACCTGACGGCATCGTAGGCATGGCCAAAGAGTCTGCAGAGAAGAGCGTCGGTGCGATCAACTATGGCAGCAAAAAGGACTGCGACAGGCTAATCGGACGAGTTCACAAACGTGCGAAGTCATTTGAGAAAGAATCGGATTTCGCAGATGTTCTGCGGCAACGAGCCCATTTAATTGCCGAAAAGGCACTGTACCGCAACGATAATGATGCGGTGCCAGCCTCAAGTACCGTTGCGACCGTGTTCGCGATCAACGAGCAGGGCGCCGTCAAGACGTCAGATGCAGATCTTCTGGGGGAAAACTATTGGGGTCTTGCCGGCATTCTTAGCCGCTAGATATCGGTTCGGAACATCTCTCTGCGCAAGAGCGGCAGACTGACAATCGAATCACCTGGTGAGCGGGTAATGATTTCTTCAAACCCTGATGTCTCGACAGGTTTCCTGGCCTCAGGTTCGACTTCTTCATGTTCGGTGAAGACTGACGCGGGCAGAGAATCACTTGTCTCGACCGGCTTCGCTACAGACTTGGAATCATCTCTTTCGCCAATTCGGTGTACCTGCGCGTTCGTCTTCTCAATCAGGTTCGGCGAGGCGGCTTCAACAGCTGCTGTAGGCACAGTATCGGAGTTTTGGTCAGATGTGCCTGTAATACCGGTGGAGGCGAGAGCAGGGAGGCACCAGGCGCCTGCCGCGAGCAGTGCGGCGACCCGTGCGCATCGTGAAACAGCGTGTGTCTGGTTTGACGTCACGAGCTCTCCAATGTGGTCATCAGTTTGGTGTTATAGTGGAGTATAACACCAACATACCGACTTGCAAGTTCAATTCAGGGGATCGCCTGCGCTGTGCGTTCCGGCACGGCTTCTATCTCCCGAAGTAAGGCCAAGTCTGTAACAATACCTGCGGCCTGGTCAAGCTGAATGTCCGGTCGATCGTCTTCCTCCAGGTCTTCCAGGCTGTCTATTGGTTGCAGCGAGAGTGCCGCGCGCCGAGCATTTTCGAGTTCCAGTGCACGCGCCATCTGTGATTCTCGCTCAGCCCGGCGGGACTCGATGTTCAAAGAAACAGACTTGCGGGACCTTGTTTCGCGGTCATCCTCAATGAACTGAGTGAGATAGTTGAAGTTCGGGTCCTGTTTCGAGCGCTCAGAGTGATTCGCGGTCAACGATTGAATAGTATTCTCCAGCGGTTCTCCCGCCCGGAATCGCGTCGTTGCGATCGTGTCCCAGGGCAGGGCGCTGTCCCGAACACTTTCGCCGACCGATTCGGAGTCAATTGCTGAGGGCAGTCTGATGTCGGGCTCGACGCCTCGATGCTGTGTGCTTTCACCGGTGACTCGATAGTACTTGCCTATCGTAAGCGTGAGCTGGCCAAAGCCCTCGTCGTCCTCGGGTTGCAGGTACTGATCCAGCGAGTAAAGGTTCTGCACAGTCCCCTTACCAAACGTTTCCTGTCCGATGATGACGCCGCGTGCATAGTCCTGAATGGCCGCCGCGAAGATCTCCGATGCGGACGCGCTGAATCGGTTGACGAGAACAGCCAATGGGCCGTTATAAGCAACACGCGGAACCGGATCCGGGTCGTCGAGTCGGCTAATACGTGCGTTAGCGTTTCGTAACTGAACCACCGGCCCGTTGTCGATGAATAGTCCTGAAAGTGCAGTGGCCTCCGTAAGATGACCGCCGCCATTATTGCGCAAATCGATAATCAGCCCATCGATTCCCTGTGCCTCAAGCTCGCCTATGAGTCGCTTTACGTCCTTGGTTGTGCTGGCGTAGTCCTTATCGCCGTTGGTCAGCGCCCGGTAGTCACGGTAGAAGCTAGGCACATCAATCACGCCGATCGACCAGTCACGGCCGTCACGGGGGATGGTTAAAATCTCGCTCTTGGCGGCTTGCTCCTCAAGACGCACCTGGCCGCGATTAAGCTGCAGGACCCTCTCGCTATTGCCGGGGAGAGTACCGGCCGGAATGATCTGTAACCGAACAACCGTATTGGCTTTACCCCGAATCAGGTCGACGACGTCGTCAAGTCGCCAGCCGATGACGTCGACCATCTCTCCGTCCTCGCCCTGCGCGACTCCGATGATCTTGTCGTTGGGTTCGAGCGTACCGTCAATCGAAGCAGGCCCCCCGGGAATGATGTTGACGATGTGTACGTAGTCATCTTCGGTCTGCAGCGACGCGCCGATGCCGACATACGACAGGCTCATCATAATGCGATATTCCTCAGAGTTTCTCGGCGACAAATAACTGGAATGTGGGTCCAGCGTGTGTGCGAATGCGTTCATAAAGGTTTCGAACACGTCGTCGCTCTTCAGTTGATCCATTCGTTTCAGATAGCGTGAATAACGCTTGATGAGCACCTCGCGAGAGTCTTCCCAGGGCTTATCGGCCAGCGCCAGATTCAGGACGTCATTCTTGACCCGCAATCGCCATATTTCGTCGAGTTCAGCAGGTGTTTTTGCCCAGGGCGTTTCGCTGCGATCGAATTGGTACTCCTCTTCAACCGTCAGGTCGGGTTGTTCTTCGAGCAGTGTCAGAGCAAATTGGAATCGCTCCCTCACTCGCGTTCGGTAAATTGAGAACATGTCGAATACCGGATCAAGCGGTTCGTTTCGAACGATGTCATCAAGTCGGTGCCGATGTTGTTCGAAGAACTCGATGTCGCTCTCGAGCAAGTAAACGCGATTGCGATCGATTGATTCGATGTAACGATCCATTACGCGTGATGACAGGTCATCGTCTACCGCGATGTGGAGATAATGAGATTTTTGAACGAACTGAGTGACCAGTTTGCCGATATCTTCATGGCGAGATTCAGGTACTAATGGTTCGTCTGCCTGAACCTTGGGCGTGCTTGCTATGCTTTGTGACGCCAACAGCACCGCTGCAAGGCCGGCTAGCCAGTGAATACGACGATTTTCAACAGCTTTCAAATTTATCTCCAATCATTACGAAACAGTTTTGTAACAATATTAATTCGGCTAGGCTAGATGTCTGGCGCGTTCTGATCAAGGGCGTATTGAGCAAAAATCAATAGCTCTTCATGCCAGAAAATATACCACCATGGAAACTTTATCATGCGTCCACTAACTGCGGTCACCGGCATACTACTGGGATCCTGTGCTGCAATCTCAATTAGTCTTGCGGCTGTCCTTTTCGTATTCCTCGTCCTCGGCGATGACTACCCACGATTGCAGCATGAATTCAGACCATTATCGCAAAGCATGCTTATCTTCCTGAGTATGACCATCATTACCGCCGCGAGTTTCTATACATTGCTCAAAAATCATTGGGCGCGACATTGGGCTCTCGGGGGTATGTGCCTGGGCCTCGGTGCGACAGCCTGGTTTTACTGGCCCTAATCGAAGAGCTGCAACGTTTTTTCGCTGGAATCATCGGAATTTCGAGCTTCGCGGCGGTGGCGCATTCTGGATTGCAGCTCGTCCCGCCGACCCTGCAGCCATTTCTCCCGACTTGTTTTTGCGCCACGCCCCTTATCAGAATGCAATTGATCGCGGAAACTACAAAAATCACGGTAGGCCTCTATTTCGAATTCGAGTTCCCGGATAACCAGTTCGATCATTATGGCGTCATCCAGAAAGCCAACGCCGGGGATATGATCGGGAATCAGGTCCTCGGGCTCTGTGAAATAGGCGAGGGCGTTCAACACACGCGTAGCTTCCTGGTGAGGCAGCCGCCATTCCAGGTCGGTTAGCATGCCGATCAGAAAGCGCAATTTCTGAATTCGTTCGAGGATGAACCCCGGTGTGCTCGCGGCGACAATAACTTGCAGTTGTTCTTCTGCGGCGGCAACTATGTCCTCCGCGGCCATGCGCGACGCGGTCTTGCGAGCCTCACGCATGATAAGACGAAAGTGTTTGAGATCATCGTCGTCAAGTTCAAAAGATACTCGAAGAGCCATTGATGTCCCTCGAAGAAGCTGTGAGATCGTTGCAGTTTACCGCAAGCTTCGGCCGCGTTACTTGAGGCGTTTGTCCCAGTGCTTGGAGCGGTCGAACTGACCAGTATTGTAGGGATCGATGCCTTCCGCTTCTTCGGTGTCGATCATCGAATCATCAATGATCTTGAGCGTTTCGTGTGTCCCGGTGTCCTCACGGACGTACTTGTTGCG
>JAOTUU010000205.1 GCA_029863705.1 Gammaproteobacteria bacterium | reverse complement strand
GCTATGATTTTTACTTCGTAAGGCAGCTTGTGCCATCCGACTGTAGCAGCGCTTCGCGCTGCAAGGTACTCCTCTCGTCGCTTCGCTCCTCGAGCCCGGCCACTCGCCGGCAGGCTCGCGGCGTTTGCTCCTGGCGAAGCATGCTTCGCCTTGCCGCTGCGCGGCAACCGTCGCTCACCCAGCTGAGCTACGGGCGCATTTGGTCGCGCCAAGGATACACGCTCCCAGTGATGTAGCAACAGAATTGATATATCACTGCTCCTTGTACGGAAACAGCGCCGAAACGGCCATATCCCAGTCCATTCGCTCGCCGGCGTACCATTTTGCCGAGCAGCCCTGCCCGTCTGCTGTCGCTTCAAAGAACTCCCTGTCCATCCACTGTTCTATATTCTCAGTACTGGCAACCTTGGGGAGTTCGACCGTGTTCGGCAGCGGCCTCTGTCGTTGGTCTGTAAAGTAGATTTCACCATCAGCAGACTTCTTGCAGTCGAACCCTCCCTCATGAACGAGGTGATGGTGGTGTCTGCAGAGCAATACCAGGTTATCCAGGCTGGTTTCGCCGCCATCGGCCCAGTGTTTGATGTGATGCCCATCGACAAACCGGTTGTTCGTGCACCCGGGGAAACGGCAACCGCCATCCCTGATGCCCAATGCGCGGCGCATTGGTGGTGGAATCGACCGGGAACGGCGCCCGATGGCTAGTGGCTCGCCATTCTTGTCCTCTTTGATGCCCACCACTGAGCAATCGCAGGCAATTCGTCTAGATGTTTCCGCGGTAACGTGGGGTCCATCGTCGATCTGGGATGTTTCTGCGGTAACGTCTGTCGCGGCTGAAGCCGCTCCCACAAGTTCTTCCACACCATGCTCGCGGGAGGCTGCCACAACGTGGACAACCACCTGGTAGCGATCCGCCGTGGAACCGGAAGAATCACTGTTGTTCATGTAGGTCTCGGCGATATCGGCCAGTGCATCGGCACGGCGGGCAGCAATGGGCCCGGGCTCCGATGTTTCCACGGTAGAAAAATCTTTGTCCATCGCCATCTCGAGGGCCTTAACGATCAAGGCGCCCTGCTCGGCCGAAAATCGCGCTTTGATAACCAGGCAACCGTCAAGATCGTAGTAATGACTGAGCTCGCGATCACGATATTGCTCATTGGCCGTTGATGCGTCCTGAACTCGTTTGGCGGTGCGATACTTGGACACGAGCTTTTCGACGTGATGTGCCGTGCCATGTTTGGCGATCATCAACAAATAGTCTTCATTGGTCTCGTCAGCGATACGGGTCATCGCACGCACTTTGGAATAACTCAGCTCACCTTTAGAAAATTTCTCGTCCATCTTTGGCAACTTTGCCAGCGCGTTCGCGACCCGTACTTTTTCGCGTGCAGCGTTCATGCCGATGCCACATTTGAAATTGAGCCAATGGGCACAGGAGCAAAAGCCCAGTCTTGCCCAGTATTCTTTGTTATCGAATTCGCGTATCAGTGTGAGCAGGCGAGACTCAGCGGCGTAGATGTAGCTGCACAACTCGGTAATTTGCTCGCCGAGTTGCTCCGCTTCTGGGAGTCGGGAATGAGTGTTTGAAAGGCTGGTGACAGTGGCTGTTTGCACGCGTCCCTCCGTGGATATAGATATACTGTGTATTTGTACAGTATACGCTTAAGTCACTGAAATATCGATTGAAAGTGCATTAATCAATGCTCCCGCGAATTATATGCAGCGATTTCGCAACCGAGCGACAATGTCACCTACAATAAGGTCTGGTTTGGGAAATATGGTCATCAGCCATGGCTGGCGGATTTGCGAAAGACGGAGCAGTACAGGATCAGATCGACGCGACTGTCGAAGACGCGGTTAGTCGCGCCCGCGACCAGATTCCACGTGGCGAAAGCCTGCGCAACTGCGAAGAATGCGACAAAGCGATTCCTGAAGCCCGCCGTGAGGCTATCCCCGGTGTGCGCCTGTGTGTCGCCTGCCAGTCGGAACAAGATGCCAAGGCAAAGACGGTCAGCGGCTATAACCGCCGCGGGAGCAAAGACAGTCAGTTGAGGTGATCGCTCGGCGCCCTACTCGTCACCGCTCCTGGCACCGACAGTAACGTCTCCATTCGGGGCAACCGCAACGTCAAGCTCTATCGGGCGACAGCAAACCTGGCAATCTTCAACGTACCGCTGCTCAGGCAGTGTGTCGTCGACCAGTATGGAGATTGACTCCCCGCAGTATGGGCAGCCGATTGTCTGCTCCGAAATCTCCGCCACTACTGATTGCGCTTACTTCAGGCGAATAAGAATATTGACGCCGCCGGATCCGCCAGATACCGGCACCTCTTTGACGACGAGGTACTTTTGTTTGCGGACCAGCTCGCCCAGCTTTTGATACCCATAGTTTCGCGGGTCGAACGATGGGCTGTTTTTGAGCAGCAATTTGCCTACTACAGACAGGTTCGCCCAGCCGTCATCCTGGGCAGCCGCCGTAACGGCGGCGACAATCATAGGCTTGAGTGGCTCCGCTTCGGGCTTTTTCTTCGCAGAAGTCTGCTGCGACGGCTTCAATATGTCCGAGTAGATAAATTTGTCGCATGCCGCTACAAACGGTTTGGGTGTTTTTCTTTCGCCAAATCCATACACGACCAATCCTGCCTCACGAATGCGCGTTGCAAGGCGCGTGAAATCGCTGTCAGAGGAAACCAGGCAGAAGCCGTTTAGATCGGTTCCATGAAGCAGGTCCATGGCGTCGATAATCAATGCCGAGTCGGTCGAGTTCTTCCCGGTCGTATAGCTGAACTGTTGTATGGGCTGGATCGCCATCTCGTGCAGGACGTTTTTCCACCTCTTGAGAGAGGTCGTGGTCCAGTCGCCGTAGGCGCGTTTCACGCTTGCGGTGCCGTAGCGTGAAACTTCCGCAAGTAATTCATGAATGACCGATGCCTGTGCATTGTCCGCATCGATAAGAACAGCAAGATTGTCATTGTTGGAATTTGCCATGGAGCTAAACCTGTTTTGTGTCGATCTGAGAGCGTATGGCAATTATGCGCGAATTCACGACTAGTATGGAAACAAAGTCGATTCAGAACTCCCGCCTAGCGCACCATCCTTCGGTAAAGAATCTGCATACCCAGAAGCACCGTTCCGATCAGGCCGGCAATGCTGTTCAGGGGGGCGAAAACAAGCGTCAACCACTCGCTCTCCACCTCGATGAGCGACGTACCCAAAGCCTGTGTAATAACACCTGCGGTATTCTGCAGCGGGGCTGACAACAGCAACTCGAGGACAATAATAAATGCCACGATAGCAAACCGTCCGATCAGCACGTTGCGGCGACGCTTCTCAACGCGGTCCATTACCTGCGCCGTAAAATTATCTTCCACCAGTTCGCGCTCTGCCTGAGAAAACAGTGATTCCAGCAGTGGATCTCGTTCGTCGTTCATTGCGTATCCTCCGCGTCGGTAGACTCGTCATAGGCGGACAGCAGCTCGCGCAGGCGTTCACTACCGCGCCGAATATGAGACTTTACTGTGCCCAGTTGCATATCCGTCACGTCTGCAATTTCGGTGTGAGACATGCGCGCGTGATAAGAGAGAATGATGCAGAGTCTCACGGGATCCGGCAGCGCCGCCATTGCCAGGTCGAGGTCCATAGCGACGGATGTCTTGTCGTGTCGTGACATTGTTATTTCCTCATCACTTGCAGCACCACGCATGACGTCGTTCTTGCGCAGGTACTGCAACCATTCATTGATGGCCAGCTGCTTCAGCCAACTGGCAAACTTGCCGGGTTCCTTAAGCTGTCGAATCTTGCGCCATGCCTGCAGAAATACCTGCTGTGACAAATCGTCCGCCAGGCTCCGGTCGCCACAGCAGCGCTGCATCAGGTTGCGAATCCAGGATTGACGGCGCCGCACCAGCTCTGCAAAAGCATCACGGTCGCCTTTCGAGGCAAGACTTACGACAAGGGCCTCCGGGCCCTCTGCGTAATATCCCGGTGTCGCCGGCATGGTTTAGCCGCGGTCTTCTTCGTACCAACGTTCGGCGACCTTGCCAGCGATCAAAAGCCCGATGCCCAACAAGCCCAATAGAATCGCTACGCCCAGCATCACGCTCAAGACTTCCGGCTGTAACTTGGCCAGGAACCAGCCGAGAATCGCAATGCCCGGTGCCAGGGAGATTACGATCAACCCGGATACCTTAAGGTCCCGATCAGTGCGTGACTGACCTCCGCCAACCTTCAGGAGTTTGTCGATCACTGCCGAGTCAATAGTCTGGCCGCTTTCTACGACTCGTCGCAGGGTTTCCTGTTCAGTTTCGCGTCTGCGCACATCAAACCAAATGCCTGCGACAACAATCGCGCCAATAAATAGCCAGAATCCCAATGCGCCAAGGCCCGCTGCTGTACCCATCTCTTTCTCCGGTTTTCCACGTCTATATTACAAGAGATGCGAAGAGAGCTGGTTCAGATGCACCCGGCAGAAAATAGTTGCTCAGTCGCCAGCCGGTATTCGACCGGCTCGTCATTCACCGGGCAATGAAATGCCAATAAATAGGCGGTCAGCTGCAGGTCTACGCCGTCGCCCGCTCCGCTGCCGTACAGGCGATCGCCGATTACAGGATGGCCCAACCCCGCCAGATGCCGGCGAATCTGGTGTTTGCGCCCGGTCTCTATGCGCACATCCAGCAATGAGCGTGCGCCATCGTCGCTAAGCTGTTGCAGTGAAAACTCGCTGATTGCCTCTTTGTCATCGAGCGGCTGCTCAACCCGCACCGGGTTGGGCTGCCAGGAGAAATCGCCTGCCACCAGCGCCCGGTAGCGTTTCTCCACCTCGCGCTTTTTGAACAGTGCCGACAATGCAGCCGCCACGCGCCTGGAATGCGCCACGAGGATCAGCCCGTTGGCGGCACGGTCGAGGCGATGAACCGTATATGCCGGTCGTTCGGGTTGCAGGTGCCGCTCCGCCCAACGCACTACTGTGCAGTGATCGCCCCATTTCGATCCCTGCGACCTCAAGCCATAGGGTTTGCGCCACACGGAGTAAGCGCCAACGTCTGCAATCAGCGTCGGCTCGGCCGGAATTTCCGCGAGTATTTTCGCGTCGTAGTAGAGATGCAGTTCGTCACCCGGTCGCAACGCCCGTTTTGCGCGACGCAGTCGCTGGGTATTGCGCCCCCGAGTAACCCAAACGGCCCCCTGGGTCATTGCCAACTTGATTCGCTGCTTTGAAAGTCCGCTTGCCTGCTGCAACAGATCGACTGGACCGTCCTGCGGCAATTCGACCAGCACGTGTGTTTCGATGTGGTCTGTCGGTTCGCTCATGCGGAAGGTGGGCTGGTTTCCATTTGCCGTAATTATTGCGCATTTACCGCAGTTAATTGGCAGGCATTTTGGATGACGGACAATTAACGTGTTCATTCCGCACTCTTCATCCAACCAAGGAAGGAACGATGATTAAGAAAATTACTATTGCGGCGGTGCTTGGCGCATCAACCGCTTGTTTCTTTTACACCTACCCCATCGACGTACCGGTCCTTGCCACCACCGGGCAAGTTCACCCCAACCTGGAGATAACACGACAACAGCCGCCGGCAGCGAGAAGTTCTGAGCTGGCGCAATCGCCTGTTGCCGACGACGACACGGAGGTCGTGCTCGGTATTCGGGTTCGTAAAGACCGGAACTGCCGCGTTGAGCTCAAAGACTACGTGACGACGGATGGCGAAATGTTCTCCGCGTACTCCTGCACGCCGAACAATCCTGCGCCGCAGCGCATTTATGCCGACTACGATAATGAAACGCTTGCCGGCATGGCCTACTCCGATGCAGACGCCGCCGCGACC
>JAOTUU010000204.1 GCA_029863705.1 Gammaproteobacteria bacterium | reverse complement strand
CCGTTCAGTGACGATGAAGCGTGGGGGCTGCGCTTGTTCATCGGTGCGGCAAATTGTACTCAATGCCATAACGGACCATTGCTCACGAACAATGAGTTCCACAATACCGGCGTGCTGAGCTCGCCGGGCGACCTGCCGGACAAAGGTCGTGTGACCGGTGTGCAGGAAGCACTTGCGGACCCGTTCAACTGCCTGGGTGAGTACAGCGATGATCCTCTGCGGCAATGCGCGGAGCTCAGGTTTGTGAGGACAGGATCAGAATTAGTCGGAGCGGTTCGCACCCCGTCCCTGCGTAACGTGGCACTGACGTCGCCGTATATGCACAAAGGCCAGCTCGCAACGCTTGCGGACGTGCTGCAGCACTACAACGAAGCGCCCGACGCCATGATCGGTCACAACGAAGCCAAGCCGCTTGGGCTCGGTGCCCGGGAACTGCAGAAGTTGGAGGCGTTCCTGAACACGTTGACCGCCTCAGTAGCCGCCGATCAGTCTGAAAGCATGTAAAGCTGCCACAGGTCTTTCTGGCTCATCTTGAGAAACGGCTTCATGGCAAGCAGGCCGGTCGTGCCAATGCTGGACTCAAGGTACCTGAGTTCCTCGAGCTTTGCCTTGGTTTCCTCGCCGGTTTTGTTTGCAAAGCCGGACTCACGCATCATGAGCAGCCCTTTCGCCCTTATCGATAGTTCCGTGTGTAGACGCAGGTAGCACAGCAGGTCAACAACGATCGGCCCTTCGAACTTCTCTTTGAGCGAATGCAGGTATTTTCCGACTTTGGACGCCGAAAGCTCGCCCGAGTTGATGAGCTCAAGCAGCTCGGTATCGGCGTCAAAACCCATACCGAGCCACTCTGAAACCGATTTTTCACTTTGCTGGAATACGACTGCAAGCAAAATTGGCAGCGAAACCAGTACCAACAACGTGTTGACGATCGGTGCGAAGAAGAAGTGATTGAACACCGAATGCAAAATGACGGCGACGACGAACCCCGGTATATACAGCGCGCGACCCCGGGTCGGCTTCTGCCCTGCGAGAGTGTGAGACACGACCGCAAATATCGCTGTGGTACCACCGTGCATGAAGGCTGTCCCGAAGCCGCGCACAATCCAGGTGCCGAGCTGCGTGTCGGGGAGCGCCTGCAGATAAAACAGGTTCTCGAATATCGCGAACCCGGTACCGACTGCAAAACCGAAGATCGCGGCGTCGACGAGAAAGCCGATGCGGTTGCGACGCAGCAAGATGATGATGACCAGTGCCTGTAGCGCCTCCTCAATGATCGGGGCGACGTAACGAGAGAAAGGGATAAAACCGATGTCGAACCATTCAAGCCCGGCAACGTTTATCGGATAGCTGATAATCGCCGCAGCACAGCCAAGCAAGATGGTGCCGAGGACCCAGCGCATGGGTATCAGCTTGTAACTGTCCAGGTACATGAGCGCTGCCAGGAAGCAGCAAACAGGAAGAAGCCCGAGCAGGGCGTGTAGTGCGAAGTCGGCGCTCATCCTCGTTGCAAGGTGTCCGTCATGGTCCCGACATCAGACTACAGGATTTTCAGGGATACCATGAACTCGTCTTCTGAACTGACGCCCTCTCCGAGCCCTACGGCATAACCCAGCGACAGTGTCATGTCGAACCGCGAGAGGACCGAAAATCGCAGGTCAACCTGAGCGCCGACATCACTGACGTTTCGCCTGACGCTGGTTTCGTCGGGATCGGTAACCAGCGTCGAAGCAAACAGCGCGGGACGCGCCCAGGCTAGATGGAAGCCGGGCGTACCAACGTTCTCAAAGCGAACTGGCGGCAGGTTCCATTCAAGTGTAGAACGAATGAACGATCGTCCGCCGACCTCATTCAGTTCGAAACCGGGCATCGCGTAGTACTCCCGGTATCTCTTTACTTCGTCGCGATCAACGTAATTGTTGCCGAAGCCCCCAAAATAGAACTGCGCGTTCGGATCTCCGCGTTGACCATTCGTGGCCCCAGCAGAGTTTCGAAGCCAGATGGACGAGTGTCTCAGGGGTAAGGCAAACCCAAGGTCCAGAGTGCCGAATAACTTGCCAATCGTCTCTCCGTTGATTCGATCTGCCGCGGCGACCACCCTCCATTTGAAGCCCTTCTCGTCATCCACGTGCCCGAGCGAAGAACGAATATTTTCGTAACGAAGATCGACCATGCCCCTGCTGAGCTCATCGAACGTTGCGCTCACGTTTTGAAAATTCGGCAGCCGGTCGAGATCGCTGTAGTGGATAAGATCCACGCTAAGACCCATCTTGCGTGGCTCATCGTAAAGAAGCGTCTTGTCATAGCCAAGAGAGTAGGAGAGACCCTTTATGCTCTGCTTTGTCGGTCCCGCGAGATCGTAAAAATCTGCATCGTTGTATTTGAAACCGGCGCGCCAGACACCGGAGAGTGGCGTAGCGTTGGCGGCAATGTGCCTGTACTTGATCTCGACGTGAGTTTGCTCATCGGACGGCAAATCGTTGTCAGGGCTATAGGATGCTGTCAATTGGAGGCTGTTTAATCCAATAGGATCTGAAAAATTTGCGCTGAGACCGGCACCGACGGAGTCCTTGTAGCCCTCTATTACCGGGTATATTGACTCGAGTCCGATACTTCCAATGGAGCTGTAAATACCCTCATCCGTAATCAGCTCGTCAAGCGCAATATCGGCAGGCGAGCCGGCTTGCCATTCGACCAGTTGGGGATACTTTTGAATGATCTCCCGACCCAAAAAAGTGATTGGGTTTACGTCGTCGATTATTTCTGACTCTACGGTGGCGGGAACGAAGCCGTCTCCGGTGTAATGGAAAATAATCAAGGAGCCATCATCTCGGGGCAGCGGCCGGAAGAACCCGGTTTCGGCATTGCTTATAGCTTCGACGTCTCCTGAAAGCACTTCATATCGGAAAATATTTGACACGCCGGTGTAATACGAGCTGCCAAAGAGATATTTCCCATCGGGCGAAAACACAAAGCTTTCCGGGATGGCGGTTCCGAAATCGAACTCGGCGATGGGCTGTATGTTCCCGGCGAGCAACGACTCGATTTCCAGTAGCTGAACGGATTGCTTGCCTTCCACATTTCCAATCGATGTCGACAGCAACCGCCCATCGGGGGAAATGTCCATGTCATAGAGCATGGATCCGTACGGGAAGGAATGAATCTGGTTCCATTCCTCGTACGGATACGGAATACGTACGAGTGTCACGACGCCGTTGAGATGCCTGGTTCCCCATATCGAGCGGTCGACTGCATTGAAAACCAGTTCACCGATGCGCGCGTCCCTGAGGAGCATTTTCGATTCGCCCGTCACCGGATTCACGCTCATGAGATCCCGGTAGGCATTGTTATCAGCGGTGTAAAACACCGTTTTTGATTCTGCGTCGTAGGCCAGTGAGGTTACACGGAACAACATCGGGCCTTTGACATCGATGATTTTTTCTATGGAACCATCCGCCATGGAAATTGCGCCGATGTGCGCGACGGTGCCCGGATACCGGAAAGCCGCGTATAATTTATTGGTGTCTGGATCGAGAAATGCGCGTGAG
This sequence comes from Gammaproteobacteria bacterium, assembly GCA_029863705.1. Lineage (GTDB taxonomy): Bacteria > Pseudomonadota > Gammaproteobacteria > Steroidobacterales > Woeseiaceae > UBA1847. The sequence continues at coordinate 2,338 of JAOTUU010000204.1, read as the reverse complement.
ACCGAGCCTAAAGGTCGCCGGGACAGGTCCGAGTACGGTGTCGTTGGAAACTGTCGGATCGACTCCAGGTTCTTGCGCTGAAATTCCCGCTCCCAGTCAATCCAGTTTTGCCACGCCTCATCAAGTGTCAAACCGAAAGTCACTTCAAATTGCGATGCGTAATAGCGCTTGCTGCCCTCGGAGCGCGCAACCCAGGCAACCAGTTTCTCGGGCGAATAAATGTACGCGAGATAGCTCATGAACCGGGTGCCGTACAAATAGGCATTTACGCCGACCTGAAAATCGACCATCGTTCCCTTTGAGACCAATCCGAGCGGGTCATATATTTCGCTGCCGTCCCTGACCATGGAGCGAAACACCATTTCATCGTAGGCGCCCTGTGCGCGCCCCATGCCACCCGCCATCCAGGTCTGCAAAAAAACGGCGATACCTTCGTGATACCAGCGGGGGCTAAGCTGCCGCGGATTTGTCAGATACTGGTAAAGAATCGTTTCCGGGTGGTCAGGCGTGGCGCGGACTTTGCCGCCAAAAAGACGGCGAAATCCCCGGTCTTGCCGAGTCGCTTTATCGGTTGCGGCAATGTGAACCAGCTCGTGGTTCATCCATGTGTACATACGTTCCGTCGAGGCGCCCGTCTCGTACGTGAATGCCCTGGGGGCAATATCGACAATCAGCGTATTTCTGGGGATGGCGATTGCGCCGGCGTTTCCATAGTCCGTGAAATCCTCCAGAAACATTGTGACTTTTTCCGACGGCTCATAAGCAAACACTGAGCGCTGTCGAAGCAGGGAATTCTGAAAGCTGCGCGCCGCGTGGGGCACCAGGTAGGTTTCGGTCGGGTCGAAATAGAGCAGCCTCAGGTCGGCCGTCTCGAGATACTTCAGTTCTTCCGAATTGGCGGTCTGGAGAAACCCGACCATAAATAGGGCAAGAAAAAGCGAGATCTTCGTTTTGCGCATTCTTTATTCTTTTTATCAGAAACAGACGAAGAGGATACAACGGATTGTTCCGTTGTATCCCCTTCGATTCTGACCAACGCCAGATACTGCTTTCAGATGGCCTTGTTGCCCGGGGGTTTGCGCCTGGTCAGTGCCGTTTTACGCTTTTTGTAGTAGCGCGCGAAAGACAAGCCTTTCGCGCGCTGTCCACTGGCTCAACTACTGCCGCTGGTCCCGCATCGTGTTCTTGAACGAATCGTTGGCGATTGCGTTCCGGAACGAGTCGCTTGCCAGGGCATTCCTGAAGGAGTCATTGGCGATTGCGTTTCTGAACGAGTCGCTTGCCAGTGCGTTCCTGAACGTATCGTTGGCCATCGCGTCTCTGAAAGAGTCGCTGGCGAGGGCGTTCCGGAAGGAGTCGCTTGCCATTACGTCCCTGAAGGAGTCGCTGGCGAGGGCGTTCCGGAAAGAGTCGCTTGCCAGGGCATTCCTGAACGAGTCACTTACCATCGCGTTTCGGAAAGAATCGTTTGCGATTGCGTCTCTGAAAGAATCGCTGGCGAGGGCGTTCCGGAACGAGTCGCTTGCCAGGGCATTCCTGAACGAGTCACTTGCCATCGCGTTTCGGAAAGAATCGTTGGCGATTGCGTTCTTGAAGGAATCACTGCTCATCGCGTTCTGGAACGACTCGTTCGAAAATGCATCTTTCAACGCCTGGTTGCTCAAGCTGTCGCGCAGCGACCGGTCCTTCATCGCATCTCTGAAAGAGTCGCTGGCGAGGGCATTCCGGAAGGAGTCGCTTGCCAGGGCATTCCGGAAAGAGTCGCTTGCCATAGCGTTCTTGAAAGAGTCGCTGGCGATCGTGTTTCTGAAGGTGTCGCTGGCCATGGCGTTCCGGAAGGAGTCGCTTGCCATCGCGTTCTTGAAAGAGTCGCTGACCATTGCGTTCCTGAAGGAGTCACTAGCTATCGCATTCCGGAAGGAGTCGTTTGCAATACTGTTCTTGAATGAATCGTTGGCCCACGAATTCCTGAATGAATCACTAGCCAGAGCATTTCGGAACGAATCATCAGCCAGGGCGTTCCTGAATGAGTCATCGGCGAATGCATTCCTGAATGCGTCGTTGGTAACGACATCGCGGAACTCGGCATCAGTTGTGATCTTGGTAAACAGATCTGTCTGCATAAATTCCTGCAGCGCCTGATCGCCAAGCTGCAGATCATCTGCGGAGATCTGCTCCGCGCGATAGCGCTCGGCCGGAGCGACCGTGCCGGCGACATCATCACCGGTTGGTGGGTATTGCATGCCGAAGTACGCTACTACGGCGAGTGCTGCAACACCGACCAGTACCAGCGGAATTGCCTTGTTATTCGTAGCCATCTTGTCTTCCCCTTTCGCCC
>JAOTUU010000030.1 GCA_029863705.1 Gammaproteobacteria bacterium | reverse complement strand
CGCGTTTATCCTGCGGTCGTCGAGGGAGACCAATAGTCTGCCACGACACCTTTGTCATTACACTTAGCTGTGGGTCAACTTGCCAATTAATTGGGTGCCGGCGACAACCACGTCCCCTGGTTTGACCAGGATCTTGCTCTCGATGGGCAGGTGCAATTCGGCGATCCGGGTCAAACGAAGATAAGCGCAACGCTGCCCCTGGCCGACCCGTTCTCCAAACCGGGCGAATGACAATGGCGCCAAACCGAAGCGGTAACCGTGAAACTGCAGCACAATGTCATCGCCCTCGTCTGTTTTGATCCAAAGTGCGTTGGTGCGGTAGTCAGCAACCTGGTCACCGGCAACCGAGCGCAGATCGCTGACCTTGCCCTCCACCGGCGCGCGAGCCGTGTAAGTGCCCAGGCTGTTAATCCGGATTTGAATGCGATGCGCTTCGCCTTGCAGAACACCCTTGTCGACGAGGTCAACCTCGATGACCCGGCCATCAACCGGGCTTACTACGCCTAGAGGAGATGCGGGAATGACCCGGCGCGGGTCGCGAAAGACCAGGAACAGCAGGACAAACAGCAACGCCGCCATAACCACGAAAATGACGCCCAAATATTTCAGTGAGAAGCCCATGACAGCGGCGACCAGTAACAGGTACGGGACGCCTTCGCGGGCGATAAATGGGTTGCGTCTTCCTTCCAATTCGGGTCTCGCTGATCTGAAAGACCCGCGACGATCCCCTGCTTTTGCCTGCGAGTCAATACCTATAGTTTTAGACACACCCGATATGCACTAGAATCCGCGCCATACATAACAGAACGGTAGATATTTGATGCGATTTTCGGAGTTTTCGCTGACGACACTCAAGGAAGTGCCCGCTGAGGCGGAAATCGTCAGCCACCAACTGATGCTCAGGGCCGGATTGATCCGGCGTCTGGCTTCGGGCCTCTTCACGTGGATGCCATTGGGTCTGCGGGTCCTGCGCAAGGTAGAGGCTGTGGTACGCGAGGAAATGGATCGCGCCGGTGCCCTCGAGCTGCTAATGCCGGCAGTGCAACCCGCCGAGCTTTGGCGAGAGTCCGGCCGATGGGACAAGTACGGCCCACTGCTTCTGCGCATGCAGGACAGGCATCAGCGCGACTATTGCTTCGGACCGACGCACGAAGAGGTTATTACCGATGTAGCGCGCAAAGAGCTACGCAGCTATAAGCAACTACCGGTCAATTTTTACCAGGTTCAGACCAAGTTCCGCGACGAGATCCGACCGAGGTTTGGCGTCATGCGTTCGCGCGAATTCATCATGAAAGATGCGTACTCATTTGACATCGATGAGGCCGGCCTTGAGGCCTCTTACCAGAAAATGCACGCCGCCTACACCGCGATTTTCGAGCGTCTGGGGCTGACATTTCGCGTCGTCGATGCGGACAGTGGGGACATCGGTGGCAGCAGGTCGCAGGAATTCCACGTGCTGGCGGACTCGGGCGAAGACGCCATCGCCTACTGCGACGGTGATAACTACGCGGCAAATATCGAGTCAGCGGCCACATTGCCGCCCGACGGCGCGCGCGCGGCCGCTACCGAAGAGCTCAAGAAGGTCAAGACGCCCGCTGCGCGCAGCATCGACGCACTTTGCGACATGCTGGCGGTGACACCGCAGCAGACACTCAAAACCCTGATTGTCGAAGGTACGGAAGGACCCGTCGCACTGGCACTTCGCGGCGATCACGAGCTCAACGCGGTCAAAGCACAGAAGATTCCGGGTGTCGCATCGCCGCTTACGATGGCCGATGGCGAAACCATCCGCAAAGTGACCGGCTGCGAACCAGGCTTCGCCGGCCCCATCGGCCTGGATATTCCTGTCTTCTATGATCACGCGACCGCCAACATGGCCGACTTCGTTTGCGGGGCAAACGAATCCGATATGCATTACACCGGTACGAATATAGGCCGAGATATCGAAGCTGCTGCCACCGTCGATATTCGCAACGTGGTCGCCGGCGACCCGACACCGGGTGGAAACGGCACATTGAGCATCACGCGCGGCATTGAGGTCGGACACATTTTTCAGCTCGGTGACCAATACAGCCGGGCGATGAACGCCACTGTTCAGGATAGTGACGGCAAAGACAGCGTGATGTCGATGGGTTGTTACGGTATCGGTATCACGCGCATAGTTGGCGCAGCGATCGAACAGAATCATGACGACAACGGCATTATCTGGCCGGCTCCGCTCGCGCCTTTCGACGTCGTGCTGGTGCCGATCAATATGCATCGCTCCGAAACCGTGCGCGAAGCCGCCGAGGCGCTCTACGAAGAACTGCAGAATGCCGGCCTTGATGTGTTATTTGATGATCGTAATACTCGACCCGGCGTCATGTTTGCCGATGCGGAACTTATCGGTGTGCCACACCGCCTCGTCATCTCGGAGCGCGGCCTGAAGGCGAATGAGCTCGAATATCGCGAGCGCCGCGATGAGGAATCGCTCAACCTGAACCGTGAAGCTGCTCTCAACTTGCTCAAAGAAAGCACTATAAGCTAGTGTTTTCTATAGAATAGAATATTCATCATGATCGGACGCCGGGCATTTATTTACAGCACCATATTGGCGTTGCTACTGCCGGTGCTGGCGTTCGCGCAGCAGGTTCCGGACCCCGAACTTCGCGAAATCCTGAGAAAAGCCGCCAGCGATGCGGACAGTTTTCGGGATCGCTTCGATGCTGAAGTCTGGCTCACCGACATGTCTGCCCGGCTGCAGCGCCAGGTTCGCGACCCGGACGAGCGCATCCGTATTTTGACGCGAGTCCACTACGAAGCGTCGCGAGCAGAAATAGCACCCGAACTCGTGCTCGCTGTTATCGACGTGGAGAGCAATTTTGACAGCTACGCAGTGTCGGTCGCCGGCGCTTTAGGCCTTATGCAGGTCATGCCGTTCTGGATCGATGAAATCGGTCGCCCAGATGACAATCTCATACGCCTCGAGACCAACCTGCGCTACGGATGCACGATCCTGAAATTCTATATCGATAAGGAAAAAGGTGACTTACGACGGGCGCTCGGGCGTTACAACGGCAGCCTGGGGAAGCGGAAGTACCCGAACAAAGTCATCGATAAGTTAACCAAGAAATGGTTCCAGAATTAGCTATTCCTGATCTGCTTCGCTGAGTTTGAGCGCATCAAGCGCTTTCGACTTGGCTGCAATTGCATCACGTCGCGCAAAATGGAAGGCATTATTCTTCAGGTAGATTTCCGCGCTATTGAGAAACTCCACGGCAGCATCCAGTTCCTCAGCAGCGTACTCTGCTGCGCCTGCTTCCTTGGCCGCAGTAATCGCCTGGCGCGCGTCTGACATCTCCTGCACAGGAGGCGAAGCCGTGCAGCCAGCGGCTACAAGCATGGCCGCGAGTACGATGCTGCGCACGAAAAGTGTCAAACGTTTTGAAAGCATTGTTATTCTAGTTATCTATAACCGTTAAAAACTACCACACGAGGGGACAATGTCAATTACCATCTACCACAATCCGCGCTGCTCCAAGTCTAGGAAAACGTTGGAAATTATCGTCGAATCAGGCATTGAACCCAGAATTGTTGAGTATTTGATGATGCCGCCCGAGGCAGAAACGACATTGCACCTGGCCTCGCTCCTCCATGTTCCGGTCGCGAATCTGCTGCGTCGCGGCGAAGCGGAATTCAAAGACGCGACGGATCTTCCGGATCTCGATGATAACGAGGCCCTCGCTGCCTGGATTGTGGCTCACCCCAGGGTTTTGGAGCGACCGATCGTCGTCAATGAGGCTATCAACAAGGCGATCATCGGCCGGCCCCCGGAAAACGTGCTGGAGATCCTCCACAAATGACTGACATCCTGGTCGTGTACTACTCCAGCAACGGCGCCACCGAGGCGCTTGCGCGCGAGGTCTGCCACGGAATCGATTCTGTAGCAGCTATGGCCTCGAGGCTCCGTACCGTACCGCAGGTATCGGCGGTAAGCGAAGCCGTTCAGAGCGACATTCCCGAGTCCGGCCCACCGTATGCCACGCCGAAGGATCTTGCCGAATGCGCCGGTCTTGTCATGGGCAGCCCGACCCGGTTCGGCAACATGGATGCCTCGCTGAAGTACTTCATCGACAGTACGGTATCCGAGTGGGCCAGCGGTGCGGCCACCGGTAAGCCAGCGGCTGTCTTCACGTCAACGTCCAGCTTGCACGGTGGCCAGGAGTCCACGTTGCTGACTATGGCCATCCCGCTCATCCACCATGGCATGTTGTACGTCGGCATTCCATGGACGGAAGGAGCCCTGTCATCGACGACGACGGGCGGCACGCCCTACGGCGCCAGCCACGTTAGCTGGAGCCGCTCTCCCGACGAACTCTCGGATGAGGAACGTGTGCTGGCTCGAGCCCTGGGTAAGCGAGTAGCGGAAATAGCGAAAAAACTAGATTTCTAGAACGTCTTTCACAAACGGGATCGTCAGGCGTCGTTGCGCGCGCAGTGCTTCGAGATCCAGCTTGTCCAACAATGCGTACAAGCTTGCCATGTCCCTGCGGCTCCTTTTTAACAGGTAGCGTGCCGTGTCGTCAGGCAGATCCAAACCGCGATGTCGTGCGCGCAGCTGCAGCGCGGAGACACGTTCGTCATCCCCGAGCGCCTGCACCTGGAAGACCGGCAAACGGGCCAGCCGGCTCTGCAAATCCGGCAACCCAACCGGACATTCGCGTGCAGACATAGAGGCCGAGACAATCAGGCAGTGATCGGCGTCCAGGATCTGGTTGCACAGGTCAAATAACGCGCTTTCCCAGGCCGGGTTTCCGGCAACCGCATCCAGGTCGTCCAGGCAGATGAGTTCACGGCTTGCCAAGCCATCGATAAGCTCCGGACCGGCGTCAGCCAGCATGGCCAACGGAACATAGACGGAACGATCACCTGCACGATCGCAGACTGCCTGGAGCAGATGCGTCTTGCCAGCTGCCTCGGCGCCCCACAGCCAACAACCCTGATTACCACCATCGGCAAGATCGACAAGCGTGGCGACCAGCGCCTCGTTGCCGGAACGTAGAAAACTGCCGAATACCGCGTGATCGGCAAGGCGCAATGGCAAAGCCAGTTGATTCACAATTGATTTCCCGACTTACAATCCGTCGACAGCTTCTTCGACGGTGATTTCCGGGTGCTCCTTGAGGTAGCGGTGATAGGCGAATCGAACCAAGACTGAAAGTACCGCGGCGGCTGGTAACGCGAGCAAAATTCCAAAGAACCCGAAAAGTTGGCCTCCTGCTGCCACGGCGAAAATGATGATGACCGGATGTAAACCAATACGGTCACCAACCAGTTTCGGCGTCAGTATTGAACCCTCCAGGAGCTGCGCGATGGAGAATGTTGCAATAACTCCTACGATCAGCCACAGAGGATTGGGCTCGAGCGCGACCGTTAGTCCTGCGAGCGCGATGCCAAACACGAAACCGAGGTATGGCACAAAACTGACCAGCCCTGAGACGACCCCGATCGCAACGGCGAATTTGAGCCCAACAAGTCCCAGACCGAGCGAATAAATAATAGACAGCGCCAACATGACGAGTAACTGGCCGCGCAGGAATGCACCCAGAACTTCATCCGTCTCCTTCGCAAGCCCAACGATAGTCTGCCGCTGTTCCGATGGCAGCAGCGCCTCCAGGTGCTCGAGAATCGAGTCCCAGTCACGCAACAGGTAGAACGTAAGAATGGGCACGAGGAACAGACTCAATACCGCTGCCGCTACTGCGCCGCCTGACTTGGTTACCGAGACGAGCACCTTGGTGCCCCAGGTGCCAGCCATGTCGCTATAGCGCGATAGAAACGCGCCAATGCCAATGTCTTCGCCGGCTTCGATATTGAGATAGCCCGCAATGTTGGGCATCCACACTTGCTCAAACTGCCGTGCAATTTCAGGCAACGCGTCAAATAGCGCACTAATCTGCGTGCGAACCAATGGGCCGATGAGTACGACCAATAACACCAGCACCAGGAATGTAAGTACGAACACCGCAACAACGGCCAAGGTGCGCGGCATTCTCAGCCGCTGCAGCCGGTCGGCCAGCGGATCGCCTATGTAGGCAAGCAATGCGGCGGCGACAAATGGCGTTAGCACAGGAGCCAGCAAGTACAGCAACCAGCCCGTCAAAGCTGTCGCAATAAGCCAGTTAAGCCGCAGCTCGGAGGTCACTGATCAGTCCCATTGCGCGCGCTGCGAATCCAGCCGGAAACGTAGTCGTAGCCACTAATGACCACCGTAATAAGCACAGCTGCACCGACGACGGTAATCGTAATCTCGTCCGGCCAGCCATAACCCGCATTGAAGATGACGAATATCAGGAAAGTGAATTCGAGCGCCGTGTTGATCTTGCTAATACGCGTCGGTTCACCCTCCAACCGCCTGACCAGGTAGTGATACATGAATGACCCGGCAACAATGACGACGTCACGAAAAATGACGATAACTGCGAGCCAGACCGGAATATGGCCAAGATATGCCAGCGTTCCGAAAGACCACGCGACCAGCAACTTGTCACCTGCAGGGTCGAGAAAACCGCCCAGCCGCGTCTGCCAGCCATAGGTTTTGGCCAGATAGCCATCGAGCCCGTCTGACAGCCCGGCGATGATAAATAATGCGAGCGCCCAGCCGAATTCTCCTCGTACAAATAGCACGAGAATCGGCAGGATCAGCGCGATCCGCATCAGGGAGATTGCATTGGGTAACCAGCTTAGGGACATAGCGCTCTTTGTTATGGGCTGTAGAAGAACTCTAGCGACGAATTTAACGCGTCCGAAGGGAAGCGGCTACCGTCAAACCCATTTTGTTCGATAAGGCCATTGAATCGCAATGCCCGTCTCAGGCGCTCGGCCCCGCCAAGCGCTTCGACACGATAAAGAATCCTGTCGCCCTCGACCTGCGCTATCGAGTAGGATTCGATAACGTTGACCTCAGAAAGCAGCTTTTGCACGGCTCCGTACGCCTCTACCGTGGCAATGCCGGCGACCGTAAGATCGATCGATTCGACCGCTGCGTTACCACTGATAGCGAATTCTTCACCGAGCAGGTCAGCAACCAGACCAATGACAAACTCTGGCTCACCGTTCCAGGTGCGAAGCTCGTCGCCAAAATAGTAGCTCCAACGATTGCGCTGACCCGACCCGGGTCGAATGCGCCCTACGAGTATCGAATTGGCCTCATAGCGTTCGGATGCAGCGAGCAATGCGTCGTCAAAACCACCCCAGATATCGCTGAAACTCACACTTTGGAGGTCTGTGGTATCCAGCAACGGAAAGACGATGGGCAATCCACGGCGCTCGGCCAACTCCAGAACTCGTTCGCGAAGCCGGCTATTGCGATCAATAGAACGCGCCTCATCGCGACGCCGCTGCGCGTCGTCGGCACCAATAATCTCGCGCTTACCCTGCCCCCAGTCGACCGCCAGCCAGATGAGCGTTAGAGGGCGATCGCTGCCCCACACCGTCTGTCCGGACTGGCGCAGGACCCGTTCGATGGCATCGCCGTCAAATGAAACCCATAGCGTGTCATCGGAACCGGGGCTAAATTGCACGACATACGAAGCCGGGTTCGGGAACAGCAGCTCGATCATTTCTGGGTCAGAACCCAATTCAGATCCAGACACGCGCCGCAGCACCTCAACGAGCGCGGCCCGGTACGCAAGCGCCCGCGGATCGTCCTTCTGTTGATCAAAAGGAACCTGCGCAGAGTACAGAGACGCAACCTCGACCGCCCCAATCGGCGCGGCGACAAGTGCCAATAACAGAATCAGCAGACAAGACTTTTGCAAGGGTGGTATCCCCGTGAGTGCCCAAGCACTATTATATCGCCGATGAAGCCCATGACCTACAAGGACGCCGGAGTCGATATCGATGCCGGCAATGCACTCGTCGATCGAATCAAGCCGCTCGTCAAACAAACGCAGCGACCCGAAGTCCTTGCCGGCCTCGGCGGGTTCGGTGGACTTTTCGCGCTAGCGCCAGATAAGTACCGCGAACCGGTGCTGGTTTCGGGCACCGATGGCGTAGGTACCAAATTGATGCTGGCGCAGCATTTGAATCGGCACGACACGATCGGCATCGATCTCGTGGCGATGTGCGTTAACGATGTCCTCGTGCAGGGTGCCGAACCACTCTTTTTCCTCGATTACTTCGCGTGCGGCCGCCTCGATATTGAGGTCGCCAGCAATGTCATTGCAGGTATCGCTGATGGCTGTTTACAGGCGGGGTCTGCGCTAATTGGCGGAGAAACGGCCGAAATGCCCGATATGTATCCGGACGGTGAATACGATTTGGCGGGTTTCTGTGTCGGCGCTGTCGAACGATCCGAAATGATTACCGGTGCTGAAATTACCACCGGTGATGCACTCATTGGCATCGCATCCAGCGGGCCGCATTCAAACGGATACTCGCTTATTCGAAAGGTCCTGGAGGTTGCCGGCGAACAGGACATCGATGGACGACCGGCGGCAGAAGCCCTGCTCGAGCCTACTCGTATCTATGTAAAACCGGTTCTTGCGCTCATGCAGGCAGTAACGATCAAAGGCCTGTCTCATATTACTGGCGGCGGTATCAGCGAGAACCTTCCACGCGTATTGCCCGAACATTTGCACGCCCGGGTCAACGCATCGAGCTGGCAACAGGGCGCGGTATTCGACTGGCTTGCGCAACACGGCAACATCGCAATTGACGAAATGCGACGAACCTTCAATTGCGGTGTCGGCATGATCGTCGTCGTCGATAGCAACGACCTCGATGTAGCGCTCGAGAACCTCAGCGCTCAGGGTGAAAATGCCTGGCACATTGGCGATATCGCCGAAGGCTCCGGTGAGGTTGAGTATCTTTGAGCAAAGGGCGCTGTAAGACAGCCATTCTCATATCGGGATCCGGATCCAACCTGCAATCCTTCATCGATCGCGTCGACTCTGGCGAAATTGACCTCGAATTGTCCGTTGTATTCAGCAACAAGCCAGGTGCTTACGGTCTGCAACGTGCGCAGCAGGCCGGCCTTGCGACCGCCTGTATCGAGCATGGCGCATACGAAGATCGCGAGACGTTTGACCGGGCCGTTGCAGCGAAACTCGACGAGTGGCAGCCCGAGTTGCTGATTCTGGCCGGATTCATGCGCATTCTCAGCCCCTGGTTCGTAAAACACTACGAGGGCCGTGTACTGAATATCCACCCGGCGCTATTACCGGCCTACCCGGGACTCGATACCCACCAACGTGTCCTCGACGCCGGCGAATCCTGGCATGGTAGCAGCGTGCATTTCGTCACCGAAGAGCTCGATGGCGGGCCGTGCATTCTGCAAGGCAAGTTGCCCGTTGACCAGAACGAAACGGCCGACCAGCTATGCGCACGCGTACAAGCTGTTGAACATCAAATTTACCCGCAAGCCGCAGACTGGTTTGGCAAGGGACGGCTGCAATTCAAAGACGGCGGCGCGTGGCTGGATGGCAAGCGTCTTGATGGGCCGGTCGTTCAGGCTTTCGGCAAAGTGACGCCCTTCTGACCCTGGTACTTGCCGCCACGGTCCCGGTACGACGTCTCGCATTCCTCATCCGACTCGAGAAACAACACCTGAGCGACACCCTCATTTGCATAAATCTTGGCCGGCAATGGTGTGGTATTGGAAAACTCGAGCGTGACATGTCCCTCCCATTCGGGTTCGAGCGGTGTCACGTTGACGATGATTCCGCAGCGCGCATAGGTCGATTTGCCGAGGCAGATCGTCAGCACATTACGCGGAATGCGGAAGTACTCCACGGTTCGTGCCAGCACGAATGAGTTCGGTGGAATCACACAGACGTCGTTCTGCATATCCACGAAACTGGTCTGATCGAACGCCTTTGGATCAACAATGGCCGAGTTTATGTTCGTGAAGATCTTGAACTCGTCCGAGCAACGCACATCGTAACCGTAACTCGACGTGCCATAAGAAACGATGCGATTGCCACCATTCTCGCGAACCTGCCCCGGCTCAAATGGCTCGATCATCCCGTGCTCGTCCGCCATGCGACGAATCCAGCGATCCGATTTGATGCTCACTAGCTTTCCTCGACGACGATCTTCGGAAATTTACTACTGAAGTCCTTACCTTGCCTTGCCTGAGCCACCGCGAGGTTAATTGCCGCATTTCTATAGGCAGCTGCCGCTGTGGAATCCGGATCTGAAACAACAGTTGGTGATCCGCTATCCGTTTGCTCGCGAATACGCGAATCCAGCGGTAATTGTGCCAACAACTCTACGTCGAAATCGTCGGCCATCTGCCGGCCACCGCCCGAGCCAAATAGCGGCTCTTCATGTCCGCATGCAGAGCACACATGGGTACTCATATTCTCGATAATGCCGAGCACCGGCACCGAAACCTTGCGGAACATCGCCAGCCCCTTGCGAGCGTCGAGTGTCGCAATATTCTGTGGCGTCGTAACGATAACCGCGCCGCTGACAGGCACCTGCTGAGACAGGCTCAACTGAATGTCGCCCGTACCCGGTGGCATGTCGACGATCAGATAGTCCAGATCCTGCCAATTGGTCTGGTGCAGAAGCTGATTGAGCGCCGACGTCACCATCGGACCGCGCCAGATCATGGGCTGATCCGGGTCGACCAGAAAACCAATCGACATGACCTGGATACCGTGCGCCCGCATCGGATCCATCGTCTTGCCGTCGTCGGTCTCCGGGTTCTTACCCGCCAAACCGACCATTTGCGGCTGGCTCGGCCCGTAGATATCGGCGTCGAGCAAGCCGACAGAAGCGCCTTCAGCCGCCAATGCGATCGCGACGTTGACAGATACCGTTGACTTGCCCACGCCGCCCTTTCCCGAGGCAACCGCGATGATATTGCGAACGCCTGCAATGGGCTTCAGATTTCGCTGCACGCCATGGGCAACGATTCGAGTCGAAAATTCGATATCGACCTCTTTTTCACCAGCTCTCGGCGCAAGCTCCGCCGCAATATGCGAGCGATACGCATCGAATCGCGTCCTGGCAGGGAATCCAAGCTCGATATGCGCAGTAACCCGGTCATCTGACTCTGAAACCTCGACTACGCGCCCAACATCCGCGATAGTCTGCCCGAGGCCCGGTAACTCAATGGAATTTAGGAATTTGTTCACATCTGATTCTGCTGACGGCGTCACATTTCCGCCTTGGTTATTAGGTAAGATTGGCGCGTGTGCCCTGTGACCGGGGCACGCGCGCGCACATTGTAACGAAGCTGCGGCAGGAACCAAGCATTGGTTTTCAAACGGCTGCACAACACAGTGCGCTAGGTCGATGTGGCATAATGCCGCGTTGGGGACTTGCATAGGCTCGAAAGGCCGCGCAGCCTTTCGACTCGCATAGGCTAGAGCGAAGCAGAGATTGACTGCAGATAGGACACACACCGAAGATTCGCGTGCAATGAAGCCAGTGACAGGGCCCCTGTGCAAGGGCGCGCTCCTGTGAGCATCCTCGGCGGGTTCCGCGCTGACCAACTGGTCAACCAGCTCGTTGCTGAGCCGAAGCCGGATTCGCCAGCGGCCAAACGGCTAGTCAACCGCATCAAGAAAATCGGCGCCAAGGTCGTGCCGAAGGCCATCGACGCACTGGCATTGTCCGACAAGACTCACACCATGGTTTTTGTCGACATCCTGGCAAGCCTCGTCAATGACAAAACGCTGCCATTGTTCAAGGAAGGATTGGCTGATGGCAACGAACGAGTCGTCTCTGGTACCTCGTGGGCACTTTCAAGCAGCATAGATTACAACGCTAACAACTTGCTCGACTGGTTTGCCGATCCGGAGGTTTCAAAAGCGGCCCTGATTGAAATACTCCGAGTACACAAACAGGACCTCAGCGTGCATGAGCTACTGCAGCACGCTTATGAAATGGAACCGAATGAGTCGGCCGCTCTTTTCAGAATCATCGAAGAGACACTTCGGCCTGAGATGGTGCCAGATCTCGTCTCACGCCTGGGCGGCAGAGACCCGGTTATCAAGGTTCACCTGATCAATCTCATTGCCAAGTTTGATCAGCCCGAGATCAACAACGCGCTCGAGATGCAACTCAAAGATGCGAACAAGATGGTCCGTAGTGCGGCCCTTAGCGCCCTGGCCACGCGTGGCGATGCCGTCAATATCGCGGCAGTCAGCAAATTGCTGCAAGACGCCGACCTCGACGTACAAGGCAAAGCCGTCGACATGATGATCCAAATGGAGCATCCGGACACCGTAAAATACCTGGCCGATGCCCTCAAAGACGAATCCGAATATGCCCGTCGTGCCGCGGTTGAAGTACTCAACGAACTAGGCAGCGCCAACTCGGTAAAAGAGCTGTTTAGCGTTATCAAGGACGACGACTGGTGGGTGCGCTCGCGGGCCGGCGATGCGCTTGCCGAAATCGGCGGCCCCAAAGTTGTCGATGCAGTCGTGTCGCTCATCAAGGACGAAGACGAGGAAATTCGACGTACGGCTATCGAGATACTCAACGCGACCAAAGACGAGCGTGCTGTGGATGCTTTGATTTCCGCGGCGGACGACACGGATTGGTGGGTTCGCGAGCGCGCAGTCGATGCATTATCAAAAATAGGCAGCCCGAAGGCGCTGCCAAAGTTGCTCGACATGCTCGGCAGTAACACCAAGACGGATACGGTCGTTATTCGTGCATTGGGCAAGCTCGGCAGCCACAAACACATCTCGAAGATTGTGCCGTTGCTCAACAGCCCGGAACGCGACGTACAGGTGGAAGCGATCAAGGCTATTTCCTCCCTGGCCGACGAGACGCATGCCGAAACGGTTCGCGGAGTGCTTCTGAAAATCAAACAGACCGACGAGCCCACGATCATCAACAGCGCCGACAAAGCGCTCAAGAACCTTGATGCGCGCTTTTCGTCGACGGTTCTCGCCGAAAATGAGCGGGCTAAGAAAATCGGCGAACACACGAAGACAC
This sequence comes from Gammaproteobacteria bacterium, assembly GCA_029863705.1. Lineage (GTDB taxonomy): Bacteria > Pseudomonadota > Gammaproteobacteria > Steroidobacterales > Woeseiaceae > UBA1847. Next base: position 11,103 of record JAOTUU010000030.1, on the reverse strand, counting down.
TGCTGCTCGACAACGAAGATATTTCGAAGCTCATTAGCGCCGAGGCAAAGACACCAGACCCAACGTCTGCGATCGAGGCAATTGCCGACGTGCCTGCAGCATCGTCGATGGCTTTGGATATTGCCAAGCTCAATCCGGGCGACGTTATCGACGGCCGCTACAAATATATCGAGAAAATCGGCAAGGGTGCATTCGGTACTGTGCTGCTGATGGAGGACGAGGTCGTCGACGAACAACTAATCCTCAAGTTCTTGAATGCAAATGTGTCGTCAGACGAAGAAATGATGAAGCGCTTCGTCCACGAGCTGCGATATTCACGAAAGATTACGCACCGTAACGTTATTCGTATCTACGATTTCCTGAAGTTGCAAGGCAGCTATGCCATTTCAATGGAGTACTTTCCTTCGCACACGCTCTCGGGCGAAATGCCTAACAACAAACCGATGACGATCGAAAAGTCATTGAAATATTCACGCGATATGGCCACCGGCATGGCGGTGGCTCATCTGGCCGGCGTCATACACCGCGATCTGAAGCCGGCCAATATTCTCGTCAATGACGACGGGCTTCTGAAAATTGTGGATTTCGGCGTTGCAGCAGCGGCGTCGAGCGGCGATACACAGCTCACCAAGACTGGCTATGTTATCGGCTCGCCAAAATACATGGCGCCAGAACAGATTCTCGGCAAGAAAGTCGACGAGACTGCCGACGTATACAGTATCGGCGTCATCATGTACGAAATGACAACCGGCATCCCGCCGTACAGCCGTGGCGACCACATGTCCGTCATGTATCAACACGTGCAAGGCAAGGCCAAGCTTTGTCAGGAAGTGAACCCGGAAATCCCCGATCTGTACGCCGATATCATCGCCAAAGCGATGTCTGTCGACAAGACCCAGCGCTACCAGTCCATGGATGAACTCACCGAAGCGCTTGACCAGGTGCCCCTCTAGCCTCCACCTGAATTCCGAAAAGTGTGATGCCGCTCTGGAATGCGACATAATTTACGCCTAGGATAGACGCAACTCACTGATTTTTGGGATTGAAGCCGAAATGGCTCGAATTGACGCGTTTCTGAAACTGGGTCTCGCACAAGGCTGCTCTGATGTTCACTTGGCGGTCGGCGTGCCGCCCATGCTGCGCATGAACGGCGATCTGTTGCCGATCAAGTTCCGTGAATTGTCGGACACAGAGCTCGAAAGCTACATACACGAGATCCTGACCGAGAATCAAAAAGAAATTCTTGAAGAAGGCCACGACCTCGATTTTTCCTACGTAGCCGAAGAAGGTGGCCGCTTTCGTGTCAATGTATTCCGCAAAGTCACCGGCTATGGCGCCGTATTTCGCTTCATTCCTGGCGACGTCCCTACCCTTGAGCAGCTTAAAGCTCCGAGGGTAATCACGGATTTCTGCGACTATCACCAGGGCATGGTGCTGGTCACAGGATCAACCGGCACGGGTAAATCGACCACGCTTGCAGCGATGATCAATCACCTCAATGAAACGCGTAACCTCAATATTATTAGCCTCGAAGATCCGATCGAATTTGTGCATCCCAGCAAGAAATGCCAGGTCATTCAACGCGAGCTTGGCACGCATCTAACGTCGTTCGCCGACGGAGTTCGCTCCGCCATGCGCGAGGACCCGGATGTTATCCTTGTTGGCGAGCTGCGCGATGCCGAAACAATTTCAATGGCGATGACGGCTGCGGAGACCGGGCATCTCGTACTTGGCACACTTCACACGACGGGCGCCGTTAAAACGATCGATCGGGTAATCGATGCTTTGCCGGGAGAGTTGCGCGAGCAGACTAAAGCTTTCCTCTCTATGAGCCTCAAGGCAGTCGTCACCCAGGTATTGGTCAAAACGCCGGACGGTCGCGGCCGGCGCGCAGTCATGGAAATCCTGGTTAGTAACCGTGCAATCGCCAAGCTGATCACGACCGATCAGACACATCAGATTCCATCGCAACTGCAAACCGGCAAGGATCAAGGCATGCAGATGATGGACCAGGCTTTGCTTGACGCGATCAACGCCAAGGAAGTCGACCCGGACGATGCGTTTCGCTTTGCCAATGACAAAAGAAAGTTCGCACGATTTGTCACGGACAAGGACCTGCTGCCAACGATAGACATTACCGGCACCCAAAAGGTAATCCAGTGAATAAAATCGATTCCTACCTTGAAGCAGCCCTCAAGCAGAATGCGTCTGACCTGCACTTTGTATCAGGCGACCCGGTAAGAGTCCGCGTTCACGGTGGCTTGCAGATCCTGATGGAGGAGAAACTGGAAACAGAGCATGTCGGCGAAGCTCTGTACGAAATCATGGACGGCACGACGCAGCGCGCGTTCAAGCAAGACGACGCCGCCGATTTCGCGTATGAGATACCGGATGTCTCTCGCTTTCGCGTAAACATATTTCGCCACCTTAATGGTATTGGCGCTATCTTTCGCGCGATTCCATCCAAAGCACTGACACTCGAACAACTGGACATGCCACCGATTATCCACAACCTGTGCAAACAGACGTCGGGCATGATCCTGGTTACTGGCAAGACCGGCTCCGGTAAGTCGACAACGCTGGCTGCAATGATCGATTCGATCAACAAGCGTTTGAAGGGCCATATCCTGACCATTGAGGACCCCATCGAATTCGTCCATAAGACGCAAAACTGTTTGATCAGCCAGCGCGAAGTCGGCCTGCACAGCGGCTCGTTTGCGGAGGCGCTTCACTCCGCATTGCGCGAGGATCCTAATGTCGTCCTGGTCGGCGAAATGCGTGACCTCGAGACCATAAGCATCGCCGTAACGGCCGCCGAAATGGGAATCCTCGTGATGGGCACTCTGCACACCAACGGTGCGGGGCCGACTGTCGACCGCATTATCAATTCATTCCCTGCCGACAAGCAAAGCCATATTCGTACTATGATATCGACCTCATTGCGCGGCGTCGTCTCGCAGCAGCTACTACCGACCAAACACAAGCCCGGACGGATCGCGGCGCTCGAGGTACTTATCAACACCTCGGCTGTCGCCAACCTGATCCGCCAGGGCAAACTCGACCAGCTCGAGACCGCGATGCAATCCGGTGGTAACGCCGGTATGCAGACCATGGATTCGGCCCTGATGGAACTCGTGGAAAAGGCATTCGTCTCCGGACGTGATGCTTACCAGCAGGCGAACAACAAGAGTAAGTTCGAAAGACTCAAAGACGAGACCTAACGTGGCATAATCGCGGCCTTTAGACTTGCGCAATTCTGAATCGCCACGAATGACCGAAAAAACACGAAAAATCCTCGTCACGAGCGGATTACCGTACGTGAACGGATCCCCCCACATGGGGCACATGGTCGAGTACCTGCAGTCCGACATCTGGGTGCGATTCCAGAAACTACGCGGCCATGATTGCATCTACGTGTGCGCCAGCGATGCTCACGGCACACCGATTATGCTCAAGGCACGCGAGTTGGGCATCTCACCTGAAGAGCTGACGTCTCGCGTAACCAAGGAGTTTCTCGACGTTTTCGCGGCGTTCGGCGTCGATTTCGATAATTACCACACGACGCATTCGGCTGAGAACGAGGCGCTGACGGTTGAAATGTTCGAAGCGCTGCGCGCAAACGGGGATATTTTCACCAAAACAATCGAGCAGGCATACGACGAGAAAGAGGGCATGTTCCTGCCTGACCGATTCGTTCGTGGCACCTGCCCGCGCTGCAAGAGCGACGATCAGTATGGCGACTCCTGCGAGGTATGTGGTGCGACCTACACCCCGACTGATCTGATCGATTCAGTTTCCGTCCTATCCGGCACGACGCCCACAAAACGGGAATCAGAACACTATTTCTTCAAGCTCAGCCAGTACGTAGATCGTCTGCGCAACTGGATGCAAGAGGCCACGCTCGACAAGAATATTCTCGCCAAGCTGGAGGAGTGGTTTGACGCCGGTTTGCAGGACTGGGACATCTCTCGCGACGCGCCCTACTTTGGTATCAAAATACCGGGCACTGAGGACAAGTATTTTTATGTCTGGCTCGATGCGCCGATCGGATACGTATCGAGCTTCAAGCACCTGTGCGATCGCCGCGACGATCTGGACTTCGATGAGTACTGGCGACCGGGCCACGACACCGAGGTGTACCACTTTATCGGCAAGGACATCATGTACTTCCACACCTTGTTCTGGCCAGCCGTCCTGCAGGGTGCAGGCTTTCGCACGCCGACCAGTGTCTATGCGCATGGATTCCTGACCGTTAATGGCCAGAAAATGTCCAAATCGCGTGGCACCTTCATCATGGCGAGCACTTACCTCGACAACCTGAATCCTTCGTATCTGCGCTACTACTACGCGGCAAAGCTGGGCCCAACGATTGAGGACATCGACCTCAACCTTGCGGACTTCACCGCTCGCGTCAACTCTGACCTTGTCGGCAAGCTAGTCAACATCGCCAGTCGCTGTGCCGGCTTCATAGGCAAACGTTTTGACGGCAAACTCGCAGACACTCTGCCCGAGCCCGCCCTCTTCGAAGAGGTCGCCGAGGCGTCTGCGACAATCGCCGAACACTACGAACGCCGCGAGTTCTCCAAAGCGATGCGACTGGTCATGGCGCTTGCCGATCAGGCCAACCGCTACATCGATGAGAAAAAACCGTGGGTCATGATTAAGGATGAGACCAGGCTCGATGAAGTGCAGGCCGTGTGCACCCAGGGACTGAACATGTTTCGTAGCCTGATGGTCTACCTGACACCGGTGATTCCAGCCGTCGCCGAAGAGGCCCGCGCCTTCCTGGCTGAAGACTGCTGGGAATGGGATTCCGCTTGCAAACCGCTGCTTGGGGCAACGATAAAGCCATTCAAACCGCTTTTGACGCGTATTGAGCAAAAACAAGTAGACAATATGGTTGCACAGTCCAGCGATACGACGAAGGAGCCCGACCCCGTGGCTGAAGACAACAACATCAGCATCGATGACTTCCTGAAACTCGATTTGCGCATTGCGCGCATCGAAAAAGCGGAACCCGTCGAAGGTGCCGATAAACTGCTCGCACTTACTCTCGACGTGGGCGACTCAACTCGTAATGTTTTTGCTGGCATCAAGGAAGCGTACGAGCCTGGTAGCCTTGTCGGCAAGCACGTGGTTGTCGTTGCGAATCTCGCGCCGCGGAAAATGCGTTTTGGCGTTTCGGAAGGCATGGTGCTGGCAGCCGGCCCCGGAGGAAAGGACATATTTTTGTTATCGCCAGACGATGGCGCCACAGCAGGAATGCGCGTCAAGTAAAGCGGACAGACAATGACCGAAATCATCGTCATTCTTGTTGGCACAGTTCTCGTCAACAACTTTGTGCTTGTGCGTTTTCTCGGCTTGTGCCCGTTCATGGGCGTATCGAAAAATCTCGAAGCCGCCGCGGGCATGTCGCTTGCCACGACGTTCGTGCTAACACTGTCGTCGGCAACCGCTTACTTGCTGCATCAATATGTATTGCTTCCTCTTGAACTGGAATACCTGCGCACGATTAGTTTCATCCTCGTAATTGCCGCCAGCGTGCAGTTCACTGAGATCATGGTTCGCCGACTCAGCCCGCTATTGCACCAGGTGCTTGGTATTTTTATTCCGTTGATCGCGACGAACTGTGCTGTATTGGGCGTCGCCCTCCTCAATGTGCAGCAATCGAAAGGGTTCGTGCAGTCGGTATTTTTCGGTTTCGGCGCGTCCGTCGGTTTCGCGCTGGTGCTTGTCATGTTTGCGGCAATTCGCGAACGCCTGGAGGCCTCCGATATTCCGGCTCCATTTCGTGGCACCGCGATCGCATTGATGACAGCTGGAATCATGTCGCTGGCGTTCATGGGCTTCTCGGGCATGGCCCGGCCGTGACGGCAGCGAATGGATATGTGGACAGCCGTAATCACAATCTCCTTGATCGCCTTGCTTGCCGGCATCGCACTAAGCTATGCGTCTCGATCGCTAACGTCCGACTCCAACAAGCTTGTCGAGCAGGTCAATGAACTGTTGCCGCAAACCCAGTGCGCGCAATGTGGCTATCCGGGTTGCCGCCCGTACGCGGCGGCCATCGTCGAGTCCGACGTCGCAATCAATCTCTGCCCGCCTGGCGGCGACAATACCGTTCAACGCATCGCCAGCTTGCTGGGTAAAGACACACTGCCTCTTGCCGAACAACCGCGACCCGGTCGCATTGTTGCCGTCGTTGATGAAGCTCTTTGCATCGGTTGCACCCACTGCCGTAGCGCCTGTCCCGTCGATGCGATTATTGGTGCGCAGCAGCTGATGCACACGATAATCGAGACCGAGTGCACCGGTTGCGAGCTGTGCGTCGCTCCCTGCCCGGTCGACTGCATAAGCATGCGGAGCCTTTCGTGAGTGCGCCCACATATGACCTGGGCAAACTTCACGGCGGCTTGCGCCTGCAAGCGCACAAGCAAATGTCGACGGCTGAACCGATACGGCAAGTACCTGTTCCTGAACAACTTATTCTGCCTCTTGCACAGCATGCCGGAGACCCGGCGCAACCGGTCGTCCGCATCGGTGAGCACGTTCTAAAGGGCCAGCTTATCGCCGAATGCGAAGGATCTCTCTGCGCCCCGGTGCATGCCTCCTCATCCGGAACAATTGTCGCGATCGAACCCTGGCCGGTATCAACACGGCATGGCGACAGCGCGCCATGCATCGTTATTAACTGTGATGGCAAGGACACCGCAATCGGTGCCGACGAGAATTGCGCGGCCTACGACAATCTCGTCCCCGAAGATCTTCTCGGCAATATATTGCTCGGCGGAATTGCCGGGTTGGGTGGTGCAGTTTTCCCGACTGCGCAGAAGCTGATGCAGGCGACGACTTGTGATATTGAGTACCTGATCCTTAACGGCGTCGAGTGCGAGCCCTATATCAGTTGCGACGACGCACTGATGCGAGAATACGGTCGCGAGGTAATAGGCGGCGCACAAATTCTAATGCACGCGCTGCATGTGGGCGTGTGCTACATCGCGGTCGAAAGCGACAAGCCGGTCGCGATACAGCATCTCGGCGAAGTATTGGCCGAGATCGATGACGAACGAATTGCCATCAAGATGGTACCGACAATTTATCCATCCGGAGGAGAAGATCAGCTCGTACAGCTCGTCACTAATCGCGAAGTTCCGAGCGGTGGCTTGCCGAGCGACGTCGGTTGTCTGGTGCAAAACGTCGGCACCGCTGCTGCTATTTACAATTGGATAATCAAACACCAGCCGTTGATATCGAGAGTTACCACGATAACAGGCGATGGCGTCGCAACACCGATGAACGTGGAAGCGCGCCTCGGCACAACCGTTGGGGACATTGTGCGTTTCGCCGGCGGATACACGGAAAACGCAGAGCAGCTCATCATAGGCGGGCCGATGACCGGAAAATCGGTCACGTCGGATCGTGTGCCGCTCGTCAAAGGCACGAATTGCATTTTAGTGCTGTCGCAAACACCGTCCGTACGCCCGGAAATGCCGTGTATTCGTTGTGGCGATTGCGCCGCTGTCTGCCCCGTTCAACTTCTGCCACAGCAGCTATTCTGGAACACCTGCGCAAACGACGAGAAAAAGATGCGCTCGTATGGGTTGATCGATTGCATTGAATGCGGTTGCTGTGACCTCGTATGCCCAAGCCACATCCCGCTAACTGCCAGTTTCCGCACAGCGAAAGCACGCATCCGCGAGCAAGCCGACGAAAAGGCGCGAGCCGAACGTGCCAGGCATCGTTTCGAAGCGCGTAATGATCGGCTCGAGCGAGACCAACAACTACGTGAAGAAGAACTCGCCCGGCAAAAGGAAACAGCCAGACAGGCTGCTCCTGACGCAATTGCCGAGATCCTCAAACGCAAGCAAGATGCGGCGGACGAGGACTGAGCATGGAATTCGTCAGACGAGAAGCGCCTTACCTTGCACCGAAAGCCGATGTTGCATCGATGATGCTACAAGTGCTCGTCGCCCTGATCCCGGCAGCACTGGCACACGTTTGGTATTTCGGCCCCGGTTTCCTCCTCAACCTGATTATTGCATCGATATTCTGCGTCGGTAGCGAAGCGCTGATGATGAGAATGCGGGGCCGCGATCCGAGCATAGCCCTCGCAGACTACAGTGCGCTCGTTACCGCAGCCCTGCTCGCCTTCGCGTTGCCGTCATTAACGCCCTGGTGGATCACGGCCACCGGCGCATTATTCGCGGTAATCGTTGCCAAGCATCTTTATGGCGGTATCGGTTTCAATATTTTTAACCCGGCGATGGCGGGCTATGTCGTTATCCTGGTCGCGTTCCCGATGGAGATGAATCTCTGGGTCGCGCCACGCATGGGAGACATCGACTACGTCAATCTGACCGTGCTGCAAACCGTCGTCTACACGTTGAGCGGTACATTGCCCGATGCACTTGGCTTCGATGCGATCAGCCGCGCCACGCCACTTGACGCGATGCAATCCGGATTGCGCACCATGCGCACGTACGCTGAAATTCGAACTAACCCGATGATGGGTGATTTCGGCGGGCGCGGCTGGGAGTGGATAGGCAACTTCTTTGCGATTGGCGGTACCTGGCTGCTCGTGAAGAAGATCATCCGCTGGCAAATCCCCGCAGGTGTTCTCGCCGGCCTTCTCGTTCCTGCCGGGCTGATGTTCATCTTCGATGCGAGCACAAACGCCAGCCCTGGATTTCACCTGTTTTCAGGGGCGACAATTCTGTGCGCATTCTTCATCGCGACAGACCCGGTATCCGCTGCGACCAGTCCAAAGGGCCGTTTCGTTTATGGCGTCGGCATCGGATTCTTGATCTATGCAATTCGCAAGTGGGGCTCATTCGCTGATGGTGTCGCGTTCGCCGTACTATTAATGAACATGGCAACACCGGCCATCGACTACATTACGCGGCCGCCGATTGTCGGGCACAAACGTGGGGGTCGTGATTGATGAGTGGGCAGACCATCATCAAGACCGGCGCCACGCTTGCGGTCATCGCGGCAATCTGCACGACGCTCGTCGCAGCAACCTACCAACTCACCAGCGAGCGTATCGTTGCCAATGAAAAGGCACTGCTCGAGCAGGCACTGCAACCGGCACTCGCCGGCATTTTCTATGAGGGCGGCGTAAGTGAGTCGCGCCTTGTGATGCTGGCCCCGCACGATTTGCCCGGCAATGACACAGCACTGATATACCGCGTATATGCGCAAGACAAGCCTGTTGCTGCTTTGTTTGCGGTCACCGCACGCGATGGCTTTTCCGGCTTAATCCGTATACTTGTCGGCGTGGAATTTGACGGCACGATTACGGGCGTACGAATACTGCAGCACCGCGAAACGCCGGGGCTCGGTGACAAAATCGAGTCAGCAAGATCAGACTGGATATTCCAGTTTGACGGCCGATCCATGGGTAATCCCGCGGTCACCGGATGGGCAATTCGCAATGATGGAGGTGAATTTGACCAGCTCACTGGTGCGTCGGTAACACCCCGTGCGGTCATCGGAGCCATTAGGGATACCTTGCTGTATTTTGATGTGCATCGTGACGAAATTTTCGCTGCCGAATCAACTGAGGACAACAAATGACGTCGGGAGGGTTCTTCGAAAGACTGCAGACGGGCCTCTGGAAGGATAACCCGGGCCTGGTGCAGCTGTTGGGTCTGTGTCCGCTACTCGCCGTTACGACGACCTTGGTTAACGGTGTTGGACTCGGCGTAGCGACGCTCGTCGTACTGACCTGTTCCAACGCCCTTGTATCTGCGACACGACGCTGGATTCGCCAGGAAATTCGCATCCCGATTTACGTGTTGATTATCGCGAGCCTGGTCACCTGCATCGAACTCATATTCAAAGCCTGGTTCCCGGCGCTCGATCGATCGCTCGGAATTTTTATTCCACTCATCGTTACGAATTGCGCAATTGTTGCCCGGGCAGAGATATTCGCGTCCCGTAATCCTGTTGGCGCGAGTATCGCCGATGGCCTAGGAATGGGCGTCGGATTTGCATTGCTATTGATGGCGATCGGCGCTTTCCGCGAACTCGTGGGACAGGCGTCGATTCTATCCGGGCTCGATATGCTGAGCGGCGGTGCGCCTTTCGATGGATTCTCATTCGCCGACAGCGGCTTGCTACTGGCAATTCTCCCGCCAGGAGCATTCTTCGCGCTCGCGCTTGCTGTTGCCTTGAAAAATTCGATTGACCAAAGACGGCGCCGTGAACGCAGATAAACGCAATGCCATTTTCAGCAGGTTGCGCGAGCTCAACGCGAGCCCGGAAACCGAGCTGCGCTACAAGAATCCATTTGAGCTCCTTGTCGCTGTCATTCTCTCCGCACAAGCAACTGACATTAGCGTTAACAAGGCAACCGACAAGCTCTATCCCGTAGCGAGAACGCCGGAGTCTATCCTTGCGCTTGGCGTGAACGGCCTCAAGCCGTATATCCGAACGATTGGGCTGTTCAATAGTAAAGCAGAGAACATCATCAAGACGTGCCGTTTGCTGATCGAGAAACACGGCAGCGAGGTGCCACGTACGCGCGCCGAACTCGAAGCATTGCCCGGTGTTGGGCGTAAGACCGCAAACGTAATACTGAACACCGCGTTTGGCGAACCGACGATCGCCGTGGACACCCACATCTTCAGAGTGTCGAACCGCACGGGAATTGCCAAAGGGAAGACACCGCTTGAAGTTGAAAAACGACTGGTTCGTCTGACGCCGGAGGAGTTCAGGAAAGACGCGCATCACTGGCTCATCCTGCATGGCCGCTATATTTGCAAAGCGCGCAAGCCGATGTGCGGTGAGTGCCCGATTATTGATTGGTGCGAATACAGCAAGAAGGAATTGTCATGATATTCGGGCAGGATCGCGATGAGCTCCGAAAGATGTACGCCGATGCCTGGCAGAAGCACTCTGATAAGCAGCTACTGACTCCACTGGAAGCACAAATTGCACAGGTCATTGATGATCATCCTGAGTATCACGACGCTGTAAATGGCGACCTTGACCGCGATTTCAGCGTTGAAGGTGGCCAAACCAACCCGTTCTTGCATATGGGCCTGCATCTGGGCATTCGTGAACAGGTATCGACGAACAGGCCCGCCGGCATTGCCACAT
>JAOTUU010000203.1 GCA_029863705.1 Gammaproteobacteria bacterium | reverse complement strand
CGGTCAGAGACATTTGCTCTTCATTAGCGAGTGCTTGCGGGCGCGTCGGCAACCAGAAAAACCGCGGGCACCTCGGCGAAATAACGGCTCTGCCCGGCGACGACGACAATCTGTATTGCCGCTTCAGCGGCTGCCGGCCGGCTGATCTGCACAGACCAGGTCTTGCCGTCTGCGCCGACCGGCGACAGCATAACGGGCAGGGATTCTTTTCCGGGCCCGGGTGCCATCCCTATCGTGGCGGCGACCAACGGGAAGTGCGATGCCAGGACCAGGGTCAGCGCTGCCGATCCGGCGGGCGAGGCACTGATCGTCAACTTGAAATCGCCATTGAACAGGTCACAGGAGCCGCTGGCGCGGCGGCAATTCGACCTCGCAACCAGGGTGTAGTCGGCGCCAGGCTTCGCCGCATGCGGCCGCTCCGCAATAAAATAGTCAATCGCAAACCAGGCCATTAGCGCCAGGATCGGCGCCACCAACATTGCAACAATGACGTGCTTGTTTTTCCACATGGACGGACTGACCCGGCGACTACAGAGAGCGTACTACAGCTGGTGGCGTGTAGTACGGAAACAAAGACAGAGGGCTCCGGTTCGGAGCCCCCTTTCTTGATGCTTGATTGCCGATCAGTGATTCATGGCACCCATTGCGCCATGCGGAACACGAATGTCCTCTACCAGGTGCTGAATATGCTCTGGCGGAGGCGAGGTCACGCGCGAAACGGCGAACGCGACCGCAAAGTTCACGATGGCGCCCACCGCGCCGAAAGCGTTCGGCTCAATGCCCATGAACCAGTTTTGTGGCATGTCGCCCATATAGGCCGTGCTGGCGATAAACATGATGCCCTTGTGCTGGAATACATACAGCAGAGTTACGCCGAGGCCCGCGACCATACCGGCTATCGCGCCTTCCTTATTCATGCGCTTACTGAAGATACCCATCATCAACACCGGGAAAATGGACGAGGCCGCCAATCCGAATGCCAATGCCACGGTCCCCGCCGCGAAGTCGGGCGGATTGAATCCCAGGTAGCCGGCCAGCAGAATTGCACCAGCCATGGCTATGCGGCTTGCGAGCAGTTCCTGCTGCTCGGTAATGTCGGGTTTGAAGATGCCCTTCAGCAAGTCGTGCGATATGGCCGAGGATATCGCCAATAGCAATCCGGCCGCTGTGGACAACGCTGCCGCCAGTCCGCCGGCCGCCACCAGGGCAATGACCCAGTTCGGCAACCTCGCAATCTCCGGATTCGCCAGCACCATGATGTCCCTGTCGATCGTCACCATCTCATTGGTCGCCGGATCCGCCGAATACTGAACGAGGCCATCATCGTTCTTATCCTCGTAAACCAGTAGCCCGGTCTTTTCCCAATTGCGGAACCAGTTCGGCCGCTTCTCGTAGACCATGTACTCGCCGGAAACCGGTTCGATCGTGCTCATGAGATTCAGGCGTGCCATGGCAGCTACTGCGGGTGCCGTCGTGTACAGAATGGCGATAAAGACCAATGCCCAACCGGCCGAGGAACGCGCATCTTTCACCTTTGGCACGGTGAAGAAGCGAATGATGACGTGTGGCAGTCCGGCTGTGCCGATCATCAATGACATCGTGTACATGAACATATTGGTCAGACTAAGCCTGGCGCTCGTCGTGTACTGTGCAAATCCGAGGTCCTGCACGACCTGATCCAGCCGATCAAGCAAATACACCTCAGAGCCGCTCATCATCGATCCCAGGCCCAGCTGGGGAATCGGGTTACCGGTCAGGTTCAACGAGATGAAGATGGCAGGGATCGTGTAGGCAAAGATCAGCACACAATACTGTGCGATCTGCGTGTAGGTGATGCCTTTCATGCCACCCAGGACTGCATAGATGAATACAATGGCCATGCCGATCATGAGCCCGAGCTCGTACTGGACCTCCAGGAACCGCGAGAAAGCAACGCCGATGCCCTTCATCTGCCCGATAACGTACGTTACCGAAGCGACGATCAGGCAAATAACCGCCACGACACGGGCGCCTTTTGAGTAGTAGCGTTCGCCAATGAACTCCGGCACCGTGAACTTGCCGAACTTGCGGAGATAGGGCGCCAGCAGCATCGCCAGCAGCACGTAGCCACCGGTCCAACCCATCAGGAAGACCGATCCACCATAGCCCATGAAAGCGATGAGTCCGGCCATTGAAATAAACGATGCCGCCGACATCCAGTCCGCAGCTGTCGCCATGCCGTTGGCAACAGGATGCACCCCGCCGCCGGCAATATAAAAATCTTTGGTCGTGCTGGCACGCGCCCATATAGCAATGCCGATATAGATCGCGAACGTAAGGCCGACCACCAGGTATGTAGTTGTTTGTAGTGTCATGGTCGGCTCCTATTCGCTCTTGTCTTCATGCACGTCATGCTCACGATCGAGCTTGCCCATGCGATTTGCATAAAAGAAAATAAGGGCGACGAAAATGTAGATTGACCCTTGCTGAGCGAACCAGAATCCCAGTTTGTAACCACCGATTGAGATCTTGTTCATGGGCTCTACGAGTATGATCCCGAACCCGAAAGAGACGACAAACCAAATGGCGAGGCAAAGTGCAACGAGTCTCAGGTTTCCGCTCCAGTAACTTTTGTTCTTAGACATTTAGGTGCCCCCTGGGTGCTTTTGCAGCTGGATTATTGACAACAGAATCTAACAAATTGCCGGGATTACTCAGTACCGACTTTAGTCGTAGACGTCAAAACCGCCTGCACATGCCCTGCGCCAACTAAAGTTTTTTATGCTTTTATTTCAGATACTTACATGTGACCTAGCAGGGCTTTGCAGCCGAGATGCGGGTCGCAGACCGGCGTGGTTAGTATTAGACTTCAGCTATAAGAACGAGCCGTGCGACGTGCAAAGCGCGCGCGTATAAAAAACGAGGGGGATGGATCATTGATTAGCTGGTGGATGCTTCTGCTGCTGTCCGTCATTTACGTCGCCATTTTGTTTGGGATGGCTTCCTGGGGCGACACCCTTAGCGCCGAACGTTACCGCCGCTTCGCGGGCCCTCTCGTATACAGTTTGTCGCTCGCTGTCTATTGCACCTCGTGGACTTTTTACGGGGCCGTGGGAACGGCCGCTCAGGATGGTTGGAGTTTCCTGCCAATCTACCTGGGGCCGATTCTCGTCTTCGTATTTGCGTGGGGAATGCTGCGGCGAATTGTGGCAATCAGCAAACGACAGAACCTGACGTCGATCGCAGACTTCATCGCTGCCCGCTATGGCAGGGCTCGAGTCCTCGCCGTCCTGGTAACCATCATCGCGGTCGTCGGATCAGTCCCGTACATTGCGCTGCAGCTGAAAGCGGTCGTCGCTGGCTTCGAAACGGTCAGCGACTATTCCGCGAGTGGCGGGCCGAGCTTCGATTCCGCGCTCGTCGTCGCGATGGCTCTAGCACTGTTCGCTATCTTGTTCGGCACCCGCCAGGTCGATGCCAGCGAACATCATCACGGTATCGTGCTCGCGATAGCTTTCGAATCACTCGTAAAATTGCTGGCATTCTCGGCTGTCGGCATCTACGCAATTTTGCTTCTCAACGATGGCTCCGGTCCGGCAATGGCAATGGAGAGCCCGCCGGCCGCCAATTTGTTCGCTCTTGATGGCCTGCCGGAGACGTTCATAACGCAAACGATTCTGGCTAGCGCCGCCATCATTTGTTTACCGCGTCAATTTCACATTGGAGTTGTCGAAGCCCACGACGGCGTTGACTATCGGTCTGCCCGATGGATGTTTCCCGTCTATTTATTGCTGTTTTGTATTTTCATAATCCCGATCACTATTGCGGGCATAAACCTGCTGCCGCCCGGTGTTTTCAGTAGCGACTCTTTTGTGCTGGCACTTCCGATGCAAGGCGGGCACAGCTGGCTGACAGGGCTCGCGTTCCTCGGTGGCTTTTCGGCGGCAACGGGGATGGTCATCGTCGCGAGCGTCACTTTGTCGACCATGGTCAGTAACGAGATCGTAATGCCGTTGCTGCTGCGATTTAAAACGCTCGGACTTGCCGAACGTGATGCCTACCCGCGCCTGGTAATCCTTATTCGACGTATCGCGATAATAGCGCTGGGACTCTTTGCGTACGGCTACTACCGGATAATGGACCGCACCGTCGAGCTCGCGTCCATTGGACTGCTGTCTTTTGCCGCCGCCGCCCAGTTTGCTCCGCTGCTCATACTCGGCATGTACTGGCCACGTGCAACACGCACTGGAGCTATCGGCGGACTCGTAACGGGTTCCCTGCTCTGGGTGTACACGCTGTTGATTCCTTCGATTGCCCGCGCCGGCGGTTTCGCCAGCGATTTCGTTGAGCAAGGGCCGTTCGCGATCACGTGGCTGCGCCCGGAGTCATTGCTCTTCGATGCGGGCGCGGAACCACTGACGCACGGCGTATTTTTGTCACTTGGCGCCAACATCGGCGTATTCGTGCTGGTTTCGATGTTTACCAGGCAATCCCTTGGCGAGAAAATCCAGGCGAGCGCATTTGCGTATTCCGGACCGTCCAAGAGCGCTGTACCTGTTCCTTTCCTTACCCAGGATATCGCCAATGCCGACCTGCGCGCCCTTGCGGGCCGATTTGTCGGTGAGGAGCACGCGAGGCGCGCTTTCGAGGACGTCGCAACTGCCCAGCAGATTGACATCAGCCCGACATTAACCGCCGACCCACGCATGCTGCAATTTACAGAGCGTCTGCTAGCAGGCGCGATGGGTTCAGCGTCCGCGAGGTTAGTGATGACCACTGCATTGCGCCGAAGTGGAATGGATATTGGCGATGTTGTCCTGTTACTCGACGAAACTTCTCAGGCAATTCGATTCAATCGGCGGCTGCTTGAGGCAACCCTGGAGAACATTAGCCAGGGCGTAAGCGTCATAGATACATCGCAACGACTGATCGGCTGGAATTCGCGCTACGCGGAGATTATGGGTTATCCGCCAGGCCTGTTGCACGTTGGCGAATCCGTGGAAGAATTGATGCGATTTAACGCCCGTTTGGGACGGCTCGGTGGAGCCTCGGTCGAGAAAGAAATCACGAAGCGAGTACAGCTGATTCGCGACGGCTCGTCGTATCGTCATGTGAGCAAATTTCTGGACGGCAGGGCCATCGAGATCCGGGGCCAGCCGATGCCGGATGGTGGTTACGTCACCACCTACAGCGATATTACTGAAGCAATGGAGACCGAAAGCGCGCTGCGCGAAAGTGAGAAGCAGGTTCGAACCTATACCGACAATGCGCCGGCTATGATTGCTTACGTTGATGCCGACCGCTGTTTCCGCTTTGCCAACAAGGCTTACCTGAAATATGCAGGGGTGAGCCTGGAGCAGATTATCGGAGCGCCCATTTCGACAGTCCTTGAAAAAGGACAGATGATGTCGCGATCGGGTTACCTTGACGCCGCCTACGACGGTGCGAGGCAGGAATTCGAGTTGGAAATGAAAGGCGCGGATCAGGAATCACGTTACACACTGGGCACCTACATCCCGGACCTCGACGCGGACGGCAATGTGCTAGGTGTGTATGCGATATTCCAGGACATTACGAGCCGGCGTCGCGCAGAGCTTGGGCTGGTGGAAGCCAAGCAGTTGCTAGAGCAACGTGTGGCTGACCGTACCGCCGAGCTGGAAACAACAATGACCGCATTGGCGCGTGCCAAATCGGAGGCCGAGGAAGCCAATGCGTCAAAGACCGGCTTCCTCGCAGCCGCTGCGCACGACCTGCTTCAGCCACTGAATGCGGCAAAACTTTTTACGGCGTTGCTTGCCGAAAAAAGCGCCGGCATGTCGGAAGACCAAAGCCGTCTCGTCTCCCGAATCGACAGTGGTCTCGTCGCGGTAGAAGACCTTCTCAGTGCATTGCTCGATATTTCGAGGCTCGATACGCGAGCTCCGACTC
>JAOTUU010000066.1 GCA_029863705.1 Gammaproteobacteria bacterium | reverse complement strand
GATCGCTGCTTTCGACAACGAACCGCAGCGCGCAATTGCAGCGTTGCGTACCGGGGTTCATGACTCCAGCCTTCGACTGCATATATTCTTAGATGAACCGGTATTTGATGCTCTCAGGAATGAGCCAGGCTTCATTGAAGTCCGAAAGGAGTTGGACGCCATTCTTGCCGTTGAACACGAAAAAGTATTGCAGCTCATCTGTTTCAACAATCCCGTGCCAAACGAATGGCGCCCGTTGCCCGAAACCTGCGAAGGGGTGGTAGAGAAACCGGTAACCTAAAATCGAAGCCGATCTGACGTTTGCTCTCATCTTGGGTACTCTACACTTTTGAATCCTTGCAAATACGCTCAGGACACCGGCACCCACTCAATGCTGATTCGAAAGTTTGACGAAGACAAAGATACGCCATCGCTGCGCGACTGCCTGGTAGAGCTTCAGGAGTTTGAGCGTCGTGTCGATTCCAGGATGCCTGCCGGCGAAGAAATCGCGGACGCGTACATGTCAGACATGTTCCTGCAGTGCGCGATGTCCAAAGGAACAATATTTGTCGCCGATATAGATGGGCGAGTCGTCGGCTTTGCGACATTACTTAGTCAATGCAGTAGTGGCGAGCTGGACGACGGCGATGTCGAATTTGCATTACTGTCCGATATTGTCGTCCGGGAAGAATGTCGTCGAGAGGGTGTTGGTCGCCAGCTACTTGAATCTGCAGAGGAACAAGCCCGTAACGATGGCGCACGATGGCTAAGGGTCTCGGTTCTGGCCAGGAACGCTCTCGCGAGACAACTCTATGAAAGCCTTGGTTTCTCGGAGCTCTACATCGACTTTGAAAAGGCACTAACGCAATGAACAATCGTGCGCCGGATTCGGACGACTACCTGGATTCAAAATTCATTGACGCGGCAATTCAGCAAGCCAAAGAGGGTTTGGCCAGTGGCGGAATTCCGATCGGCTCGGTTTTAGCTATCGATGGTGAAATCGTTGCACGCGGCCATAACCGTCGCGTACAAAAGGGCAGCTCTGTGTTGCACGCCGAAATGGACTGCCTTGAAAACGCCGGCCGGTTGACGGCGGCAGATTATGCACGTGCCGTTTTGTATTCGACGCTGTCGCCATGCGACATGTGCAGCGGGGCGATTCTGCTCTACAAAATTCCTATTGTTATTGTCGGCGAAAATCGGACATTCCGGGGCCCCGAAGACTATCTGCAGACGCGAGGCGTGGAATTGCACGTGCTGGATAACGTCGAGTGTTTCGACCTGATGCAGGATTTCATTGCCCACAATGGTGATCTCTGGAATGAAGATGTCGGCGAATAGGTAGCAGCAGATGCAGTTGTGGGTCGATGCCGATGCGTGTCCTGTCGTGATCAAGGAGATCTTGTTCCGCGCGGCGGAGCGTACCTGTTCGCTATTGACGCTGGTCGCGAATCAGCCGATTCGGGTGCCATCGTCGCAGTACATAAAGACGATCCAGGTTCCTGCCGGCTTTGATGTTGCCGACAATGAGATCGTCAGGCGGCTGGAAGCCGGTGATTTGGTCATAACGGCCGATATTCCGTTGGCAGCCGAGGTCATTGAGAAAGGAGGCCACGCGCTCAATCCGCGTGGTGAGCTTTATACAACAGAAAACATTAAAGCTCGGCTGAACATGCGAGATTTCATGGACACGCTTCGATCCAGCGGCATCAACACAGGCGGTCCACCAGCGATCAGTCTAAGTGACAGACAGGCATTCGCGAACAATTTGGACAGATTCCTGGCTAAATACGCAAATTAACGGCTAGCGGCGAATCAAAATTCCCGGAGACACTGCAATTCAGGATATAATCAGTGGTTGACGCGCGTAATTGTCCAAATACTGAATTGCCACAATCGTACGAAATAGTTTCTGTTGAGAAAGCCAAGCCGACCCCCGAAACGGAAGGGTCCGACTGGTATGGCTATGTGATCTCGTATGAAGGTGCCGACAGTATTCAAGGCTACCGACAAGGCAGTCGAACTGCCGTAACGACGGCGATCGAAGAGATCGTAGCGCAACTGAACAAGCGGCACCTGGGGCAATTCAGCAAACCCGGCCGCGTACACCTTGTGCTCACGCCCAAAAACAAAAGCTAAAACTCGCGGTGAATAGCCGCAATCAATTCAGGATTCATCCATGCGTATCGACGCAATTGCTATTGGCAGCAACCCTCCCCATGACGTAAACGTCATTATTGAGGTGCCAGTGGGCGGCCATCCCATCAAGTATGAACTCGACAAAGAGGCGGGTACGCTCGTCGTCGACCGTTTTCTTTACACGCCGATGTCGTATCCGGGTAATTACGGTTTTGTGCCACACACGCTGTCGGACGATGGCGATCCGATTGATGTGCTCGTCTGCAATACGAGGCAACTCGTTCCGGGCTGCGTCATTAGTGTGAGGCCCATTGGCGTATTGATCATGGAAGACAATGCAGGGCAGGATGAGAAAATAATTGCCGTACCTTCGCACGCGCTGACCAAACGTTACGATGACATCGTTAACGCTTCAGACCTGCCGGAAATTACATTGCAGCAGATCGAGCATTTCTTCGAACACTACAAAGACCTTGAGCCCGGCAAGTGGGTGAAAATGGGTGAATGGCTCAATGCGGAAGATGCCAGGCGCCTGATCGTTGAAGCGATAGAGCGAGAGACAATTTACAAGGCGTCGTAAAACGCCTCCATCTGCCTGCGTTCTTCTTCATTTGGCAACCGGCCACGGGCAGCCATCATATTGTCCTCAACGTGTTTCGTCTTGGTCATGCCGGGTATCACCACGGTCGCTGCCGGGTGCGATAACGCATACTTCAGCAGCAATTGCGCCCAACTTGAGCAATCGAATTCTCTGGCCCAGTCCGGTACCGGCCGATCTGCCACCGCATCGAAGATACGGCCGCCGCCAAACGCGCGATTAATCATGACAGCCATGCCGCGATCTGCGGCCAGGGGTAACAGACGCTTAGCGGCTTCGCGTTGCTCAAGCGAATAATTGAGTTGCACGAAATCGAGATCCTCCTGCTGCATTATTTTTTCAAGGTCCGCGTACTGCCGTGCATTTGACGTCGTGATACCAATGTACCGAATTCGCCCTTCGGCCTTCCACTCGCGCATCACCGGAAATGCTTCCTGCCAGCCGCGCAAGTTGTGCACCTGCATCAAGTCGAAGCTGTTCGTCTTTAGCTTGTCGAGCGACTCCTGCATCTGGCCGGCCACAGCATCGCCGCCCGACTGATCGGACTTTGTCGCAACGAACAGCTCGTCGCGGATACCGAGGTCGGCGATGAGGTCGCCGAGCACAGATTCCGAGGTCCTATACGAGGGAGCCGTATCGACCACCGTTCCGCCGAGCTCCCGAAATCGATTGAGTGCGGCACGAAGTGGTGCTCGAGCCGCGTCCGACGAGCCGACGCCGTAACGGTTCGTACCGAGACCGACAATTGGGATTTCTTCGCCGGAAGAAGGAATCGCCTTATGGATCACGTTTTCGCTGTCCGCAAATGAACGGCTGCCTCCGAGCGCAACTGCGCCTCCGGCTAGCAGAGCGGTCTTGTTGAATTCACGCCTTGTAATGCCCATGCCTACCCTCCATTGGCCCGGATAATACCGTATCATTCGGGCACCAATCGAAAAAGTGGAATCGCCATGTCAGGGCTCTATTTCGAAGAATTCTCGGTCGGCCAGATTTTTGACCACCCTATTCGGCGTACCGTTACCGAAGCGGATAACGTCTTTTTTACGACGATGACGCATAACCCGGCCGCCTTGCACCTCGACGCCGAATACATGAAGACCACAGAGTTCGGCAAGCCGCTCGTCAACAGCTGCCTGACGCTGGGATTCATGGTTGGTATCTCGGTTAACGACACGACACATGGCACGACCGTAGCCAACCTTGGCTGGGACGAAGTACGTTTTCCGAGGCCACTGTTCCACGGCGACACGATCCGGGTCGAGACAGAAGTGCTATCGGTTCGTGCTAGCAGATCGCGACCCGCCAACGGCATCGTCGTTCTCGCGCACCGAGCCTACAATCAGCGCGACGAGCTCGTTGGCGAGTGCAAGCGTTCGGCATTGATGCTCAGGAAGCCGTAGTGAATCGCAGTTACCTTTTTGTGCCCGCGGACAGCGAGCGCAAGATGGCCAAGGCCATCGATACGGGTGCCGACGCAGTAATTCTTGACCTTGAGGACTCCGTGTCAGCTGCGGCTCGGCCGGCTGCGCGCGATGCTGCTCGCGAGTTTCTGGCAGGGAAACAGAACCTGTGGGTGCGCATAAACCCGATCGATACAGAAGATGCCATCGCTGACCTCGAGGCCGTTATGCCCTCGGCACCGGCTGGCATTGTATTGCCCAAGCCCCGCAGTGCCGCCGACGCGCTATTGCTCGCGGCTCGACTCGACGAATTAGAAGCCGCGAACGATATGCTTGCCGGGCAGACCGAGATCATATCGATCTGCACCGAGCGGCCAGACGCTTTGTTTTCTTTGCACGGTTACGTCGCGGCAACACCCAGACTGACGGGCCTTTCGTGGGGCGCGGAAGACCTGAGCGCGGCGGTTGGCGCGACGTCCAATCGAGCGCATGACGGCAGCTGGTTACCACCGTATGAACTCGCCAGATCCCTGTGCCTGTTCGCGGCCGCCGCTGCAGAAGTTACTGCCATAGATACGGTGTATACGGATTTCCGCGATGATGAAGGGTTGGCAAGCTACGCTGGCAACGCACGACGTGACGGTTTTTCAGGCATGTTGGCGATCCATCCGGGGCAGGTCGAAATCATTAACCAGGCATTTGCCCCGACGGAAGCTGAGCTGGAATGGGCCACGCGTATCGTTGTCGCATTTGAGGAAAACCCGGGTGCCGGAACGATAGGTCTGGACGGCAGGATGATTGACCGGCCGCACCTGGTGCAGGCAAAACGACTTGTTGAACTCGCCAGGCGACTGGCCGACAAATAAAAAGGTTTGGATCATGAGTGAAATTTATCCTGTTAGTGCGGAGAGCAAAGAGCGTGCGTTAATCGATGCGGAGGGTTACGCCGAACTTTATGCACATTCGGTCAATGACAACGAAGCATTCTGGGCCGAACAGGCCGGTCGTATCGACTGGATTAAACCCTTCATCAAAGTCAAAGACGTCTCTTTCGAAAAAGACGACCTGCACATCAAATGGTACGAAGATGGCACGTTGAATGTCTGCTACAACTGCGTAGACCGACATTTGGAAACCAAAGCTGACGACACCGCAATCATCTGGGAAGGCGACGATCCGAATCGTGACCTCACAATTACCTATCGCCAATTGCACGAGCGTGTCTGCAAATTTGCCAATTCATTAAAAGCACTGGGCGCCAAGCGAGGCGACCGCATTACGCTTTACATGCCGATGATCCCTGAAGCTGCTGTCGCAATGCTCGCGTGTGCCAGGATTGGCGCGGTGCACTCGGTTGTGTTCGGCGGTTTTTCTCCGGATGCGCTGGCGGGTCGAATTATTGATTGTGAATCCAACATCCTCGTTACTGCGGACCAGGGTTTGCGTGGTGGCAAGGTCGTTCCATTAAAAGCGAACGTCGATGCGGCGGCTGCAAACCCCGATGTCAGCACGCTCGAAAAGGTTTTGGTGGTTCGAAACACGGGTGGCGACATCGACTGGGTCGAGGGTCGCGATGCCTGGTTGCACGAGGTTGAGAACGAGGTTGATGCAGATTGCCCGTGCGAAGAGATGGGAGCCGAAGATCCACTCTTTATCCTGTACACATCCGGTTCGACCGGGCAGCCAAAAGGCGTGTTGCACACGACGGCCGGTTACCTGGTGTATGCGGCGATGACCCACGAGTACGTGTTCGATTATCACCCGGGCGACGTCTATTGGTGTACCGCTGACGTTGGTTGGGTTACCGGTCATAGTTACATCGTCTACGGCCCGCTCGCGAACGGTGCAATTACATTGATGTTTGAAGGCGTGCCAAATTATCCGACGTCGTCGCGATTCTGGGAAGTTTGCGACAAGCACAGCGTCAACATCTGCTACACAGCCCCGACGGCTATTCGTGCATTGATGCGCGATGGTGATGGGCCGGTTAAGGCAACGTCGAGAAAGAGTCTGCGCTTGCTCGGGTCAGTCGGCGAGCCGATTAACCCTGAAGCGTGGCAGTGGTATTACAACGTTGTCGGCGAAGGTCGCTGCCCAATTGTCGATACCTGGTGGCAGACCGAAACCGGCGGCATTCTGATTACGCCATTGCCCGGCGCAACGGACCTGAAGCCAGGTTCGGCGAGCAAACCCCTGTTCGGGATTCAGCCGGCCATTGTCGATGGCGAAGGCAATATCCTTGAAGGAGCGACGGAAGGAAACCTCATCATCACCGATAGCTGGCCGGGGCAGATGCGCACGGTCTATGGCGACCACCAGCGGTTTGTTGATACGTATTTCGCGACGTTCGAGGGCGCGTATTTCACGGGTGACGGCGCACGACGTGACGACGACGGTTATTACTGGATAACAGGTCGTGTTGATGACGTCCTCAACGTTTCAGGTCACCGCATGGGAACGGCAGAAGTCGAAAGCGCGCTGGTTGCGCACCCGAGTGTTGCCGAAGCAGCCGTTGTTGGCTATCCACATGACATTAAAGGGCAGGGCATTTATGCCTACGTCACGCTGATGGGCGGTATCGAGTCAAGCGATGAACTCAGGGCAGAGTTGCAGAAGTGGGTGCGCAAGGAAATTGGTCCAATTGCCAAGCCGGATCTGATTCAGTGGGCGCCTGGTCTGCCAAAAACACGATCCGGCAAAATCATGCGGCGCATTCTACGCAAGGTCGCGGCCGATGATTTTGGGGAGTTGGGTGATACGTCCACGCTGGCGGAGCCGGCCGTAGTCGATGACCTGATTGAGAATCGTCAGAACCGAAGTTGATTGATCAGGCCTTGGCCTGATCAATCGCGTCGTCGTCGTCGTCGCGCGTGGCGACTTGTTCCAGCTGTGGCTCCGGTTCCATCTGCGGCTCGGGATCGGGGTAGCCGGCAGAATCGGTCTTGAGGTCTGATTCATTGAGCACAACCGTCTCTTTGAGATGGTTGTCGTTAGTACCCAGGCGCTTGTACTCGGCAATCTGGCGTTCGTACGCGCGGACAAAATCCTCGGAAAACATCTGCGGGAAACGGCCTCCGCCTTTTTCTGTGAGAGTAGGGTAGAGATCGCCGTACAAATCCCAGTACTTTGTCTTGTTCCTGAATTTCGTAAAAAAATTGCTGTCCAGCGCGCGATCGAATCCCAGTTGAAGCTCATCGGGATCAAGGCGCTCTGCAAACTCAATGAAAGAGTTATTCATCGCGTCGAGAAATGCTTCCTGGTGGAAAAGCAGGTCGCGGCATACTTCACGCACGGCGTCTCGCGGGCCGAGATACTCGCCTGCCTTGCCAACGAGAAGTTGTTTGATTGAGTCTTTGGTATTCGCCGACAGTTTTATCGGGTTGTTGTGCCGCGGCAGAACCGTGGTCTGGTCAAGGCGGAACGCGTTCTTGAGGTTCGCTCGACTTGTCAGCAATTCCGCTGTGCCTTCGACAAACTCGCGCAGGACTTCACCAGCATTCTGCATGATCTCGCCAATGTCCACGGATGGATGCATTTCTGAGCGGTTGATACCCAGGCCGTCGAGGAACGAGTCGAGCAGGTCAGTTGCCACGAGGTCGGCTTCTGCCAGTGGCAGCGATTCATGCCTTGGATGCCGAGACGGTGCAACCGGCTGTTCATCCTGATCGAAAGCAGCCTCCAGCGTCTCTACATCAGCTTCGACGACCGAGTCGCTGAACAGTGCAGATTGGAAATCATCGTCACCAGTGATTTCGTCTTCGTCCAGAAGCTGTACGCCGGTTAGTAACGACTCTTCCGGAATCAGCAATTCGACGTTGTCGGGCACGACCGAAGGCGGTGGCGGTGCTGGCATTGCCAGACTCTCGCCGGAATCGATCGAAACTACCATTTCGAAATCACCGAAACGCAATGTGTCGCCGTTGAACAGGCGGCGCGGATTTCCATTGCCTATCGGCTCGCAATCACCGTTCATATAGACGCCATTAGTGCTGGTGTCTACGAGATAGTAAATGCCACCTTTGTAATCAATGGTCGCGTGGCGCGCGGAAATGAAGCGATCCGGATCCGGCAGGATCCAGTCATTCTGCAACGAGCGACCAATAGTGCCGCCATCTTCACGGAATTCACGAACGGCATCGTCGCCAACGATTTCGCGGTGCTCAGAGATTATTTCGAGTCGTAATGGCATCACAGGTGAATAGTGCAAAGAATCAAGGGTCTACGCTGCTACCTAGTTCACATAAATCAGAATCGTCCGCAGAGGGTAATATGCTGAATATGATTATCAAAGACCATATATGAAACATGCCAAGCTGGCCGGTTTTGGGTAAACTACGCGCCCTTCGAACGTCGTTGAGAAACATGAGTAAAGAAAAGCTCTATCGAGTCGCATTCATGGCCCAGGGCCAGGTTTACGAGATCTATGCCCGTGAAGTGGGTCATGGAGCCCTGTTTGGTTTTGTCGAAGTCGAGCAGCTCGTTTTTGGCGAGCGCAGTTCGGTTGTTGTCGACCCGTCCGAGGAGAAGATCAAGTCGGAGTTTGAACACGTTAAACGCACCTACCTGCCTATGCATTCGATTATTCGAATTGATGAAGTCGAGAAGCATGGGCCGAGCAAAATATCGAAGCTCAAAGGCGGCAACGTGGCTCAATTCCCAATGCCGTTTTACACGCCGGGTGACGGGAAAAAATAGCGGCTTGCAGCGGAGAGGTACTCCGGTATCATCGCGTCTCTGCTCTAGATAATTCTCTGAAAAGGCCGCCGCAGCTTGTCGATACCAGCCACTGATCTGGACTCTCAACATCGCATCGACATGCTGGAATTGCCCGGGCAGCCCGCACTGTCAGATTTCCGCCTCGAAAAACTACTTCGCTCGCTGCAATCGCAGGACGATCGAGTCAAGTCGGTCTCAGCGCGTTTTAGCTATTTCATTGCCGTTACCGCAACCTTATCCGCACAACAAAAGCGACATCTGGACGCCCTACTGCTGTCTGGTGACAAGCCGGGCACGCTAGGCAAGGGCGCCAGGACAATTTACGTGGTGCCGCGTCCCGGCACGATCTCGCCGTGGTCGAGTAAAGCAACGGATATCGCGCTGGCCTGCGATCTCGACGTTGTTGAACGCATCGAGCGCGGCATCTGCTATGGCATCCAGTTCAGGGGCAAGGTCAGCGATGACGAGGTTCGTGCGCTGGGCTCGCTGCTCTACGATCGAATGACGGATGCTGTGATCGATAGTGGCGACGAGGCGATTGCGCTATTCGAAGTGCATAAGCCAGCAGCGCTGATGACCGTCGACCTGGCTAAAGGTGGTCGCGATGCCCTCGCGCAAGCGAACACGGATCTCGGACTGGCCCTCTCGGACCAGGAAATCGACTATCTGCTTGAGAGCTACACAGGGCTGGATCGCAACCCGACCGACGCCGAGCTGATGATGTTTGCGCAGGCGAATTCAGAGCATTGCCGGCATAAGATTTTCAACGCCAGCTGGGTTATCGATGGTCAGGCTCGCGACGAGCAATTGTTCGGCATGATTCGTTCAACGACAGAGACGACTCCGGATGGCGTCATCTCCGCATACTCGGACAATGCTGCGGTAATCGAGGGGTGGCAGGGCAAGCGTCTGACACCGTCGGCCAGCAGTCGCGAATACGGCTATAGCGAAGAGGCCATTCACATTCTCATGAAGGTCGAAACCCACAATCACCCGACGGCGATATCGCCGTTTCCGGGCGCGGCCACGGGATCTGGTGGGGAGATTCGCGACGAAGGCGCGACCGGTCTTGGAGCAAAGCCGAAGGCAGGCCTGACCGGGTTTACCGTGTCGCACCTGCGCATACCGGATTTCGAGCAGCCCTGGGAAATCGACTTTCCCCATCCCGATCGAATGGCCACGCCGCTGGAGATCATGATCGAGGGGCCCATCGGCGGCGCGGCATTCAACAACGAATTCGGGCGGCCGAACCTTCTCGGTTATTTCCGCACCTACGAAGCAGTACTACCGGGCTTGCCCGACAACGAGATTCGCGGCTATCACAAGCCGATAATGATCGCGGGCGGCGTCGGCAATGTCCGCGCCGAGCATGCCACGAAAATTGATGTGCCGGTCGGTGCCAAGGTCGTCTTCATTGGTGGCCCTGCGATGTTGATCGGTCTCGGCGGTGGTGCGGCTTCAAGCCTCGCTAGTGGCACGAGTAGCGAGGATCTCGACTTTGCCTCTGTGCAGCGCGGTAACGCGGAGATGCAACGGCGGGCGCAGGAAGTCATCGACCGTTGTTGGCAGATGGGCAGTGACAACCCGATCTTGCTGATTCATGACGTGGGTGCAGGTGGGTTGTCGAACGCCGTACCTGAAGCCGTCGATCACAGTAAACACGGGGCTCAAATAGAACTGCGCGAAATCGCAAACGCCGAGCGCGGCATGTCTCCGATGGGTATTTGGTGCAACGAAGCGCAGGAGCGCTACGTTCTTCTCGTCGGCGATGATCGTATCGAGGAATTCGAGACTCTTTGCGAGCGCGAGCGTTGTCCGGTGTCCGTCATAGGTACGCTAACCGACGACGGTCAGCTCGTCGTCACCGATCGTGAATTCGATAATCGCGCGGTCGACATGCCGATGGACATGTTGCTGGGCAACCCACCGAAAATGACGCGAGATGTGGTGCATCAGTCATTGCCGGAAACCACCTTGGACCTGTCGGGCATCGAGCTGCAAGAGGCCGTGCTGCGAGTATTGCGGTTCCCCGCAGTGGCCGACAAATCCTTCCTCATTCACATTGGCGATCGTACTGTGGGCGGACTTAGCGTCCGCGATCAGCTGGTTGGCCCGTGGCAGGTGCCGGTCAGTGACGTCGCGATTACTGCATCCAGTTACCGGGGAAATACGGGTGAGGCGATGTCGATGGGTGAGCGCACGCCGCTCGCCGCGCTGAATGCGCCAGCGTCCGGTCGCATGGCTGTTGCCGAGTCGATTACGAATATCGCGGCCGCGGCTATCGAGAATATTGAGAAAATTCGTCTGTCCGCAAACTGGATGGCCGCAGCAGGTCATCCTGGCGAGGAAGCGAAACTGTTCGATACCGTCAAAGCGGTTGGCGATGAATTGTGCCGCGAGCTCGGCGTTGCGATTCCGGTCGGTAAGGACTCACTGTCGATGCGTACCCGCTGGCACGAAGGTGACGCGGAGTATCAGGTTGTTGCGCCGGTGTCTCTCATTGTCACAGCGTTTGCTCCGGTCACGGACGTCACGAGGCACCTCACGCCGCAGCTGCAATCTGTTGAGGAATCAAGCTACTTGTTGTTGTTCGATCTCGGCAATGGTCAGAACCGGATGGGCGGTTCTTGCCTTGCCCAGGCTTTCAGGCGAGCCGGCGGTGATACACCGGACATCGATAGCGCCAACGACCTGAAGAATTTCTTTGCGGCCATCCAGGAACTCAACGAGCGCGGCATGCTGCTGGCCTACCACGATCGCAGCGACGGCGGATTGGTCACGACTGTCGCTGAAATGATGTTTGCGAGTCGCCTCGGCGTGTCGCTGAAACTCAATGGTTCCAAGCAGCAGTTGCTGTCGCAGTTATTTTCCGAAGAGGCGGGAGCCGTTGTCCAGGTCGCCAAGAACAAGCTGGCGCAAGTGCAAATGGTATTGGACCGCACAGGTGCGAAAGCCACCGCTATTGGCCGAGTGGAAGCCGGGCAGGCGCTAACCGTTCGGAACGACGAAAACGTTGTCCTGGAACTCGACCGAAAACGGCTGCAACGAGAATGGTCCCAGATGAGCTACCGCATCCAGTCATTGCGCGACAATCCGGCAACGGCGAAAGAGGAATTTGATCGTATCGCCGACGATAACGACCCGGGGCTGAGCGCGCGATTGTCTTTTGATGTCAAAGACGACATCGCACGGCCGTATCGGGGCGTTGCCGGGCCGAGGGTTGCCGTGTTGCGTGAGCAGGGCGTCAACAGCCAGTACGAGATGGCCGCTGTTTTCATGCGTGCCGGTTTCACCGCCGTAGACGTACACATGAGCGATTTGCTCAGCGGTCGAGATAGCCTTGCTAATTACCAGGGCGTTGTTGCCTGTGGCGGTTTTTCGTTTGGTGATGTGCTTGGTGCCGGCGGCGGTTGGGCCAAGTCCGTTCTCTATCACTCGCGCACGCGCGATGACTTTGCCGAGTTTTTTGCCCGCGGCGATACGTTCGCGCTGGGCGTTTGTAACGGTTGTCAGATGCTGTCGCAATTACGCGAGTTGATTCCCGGGGCCGATAACTGGCCGCGCTTCCTGCGCAATAAGTCCGAACAGTTCGAGGCTCGCTTGAGCCTCGTTGAAGTTCTCGAGAGCCCGTCAATTTTTCTTGATGGCATGGCAGGTTCTCGCATGCCTATCGCAACGTCTCATGGTGAAGGTCGTGCCAGCTTCATAGAGGAAAATGATCGGTACATGGCGTCGCATTTGATTGCGGCGCGATACGTGGACAACTACGGCAACGTCGCCGACACCTACCCGGCGAACCCAAATGGCTCTGCTGATGGTATTTGTGCGCTATCAAATGAAAACGGGCGCGTAACGATCATGATGCCGCATCCGGAACGCGTTTCACGGACGATGCAGAATTCCTGGCATCCGGATGACTGGGGGGTTGATGGACCCTGGATGCGCATGTTCAGAAATGCGCGAGTTACGGTGGGTTAACAGGCTATCGAGGAACTGTAAGAGCGGGCCACGGCCGCGACTAGGCGGCACCACCGCCTTCTTGCACAAAGAAGCGTCGCACCTTGATTGCACGCGATAATTTGCCGCGGCGAACAAAGCACTGGTAGAACATATCTTTCAGCACCTCGAGCAAAATGCCTGCCTGCGAGCGGTTGAGTACCGGCAACTCTTCTTCATCACCAGACTCAAACAACACCACCTTGATCGGTGAGAAATTATCATCATCGATGCCGGCAATGTCCTGGGCAATCATTACCTCTTCAAACGCCCGCAGCTTTCCGCCTTCACCCAGTTCATCGAAAGCACTCTTCGCAGAACGGCGGCACATCGATGCAAATGCATTGAAGCTGTTTGCGGAGTAACAAGAGAGGGCTTCGCGAAAAAGGACTTCGGTGCGCTTCGGCAAATAAGAAAATGCGAAGCGTTCCTTGGGGCGTTCGAGCTCGATGAAGTTGCGGTACAACTCAACCTGGTTCTCGTAGTATTCTTTAACGGCAAAGCGCAGGAAAACGGGGGCCTTGCAAGAGTCACACTGATAGACGAGACCGACGTGTTTAGGCCTGTTGTCCAATAAGTCGGACGCCAGCGGCACCGACTGCGGACTCATGTGTGCATAGACGTTGCAATACGGACATTCGAGTCCGATTTGCTCGTCGTCATCCAGCAGGAGCCCCTGATCCCTGTCCAGAATAATTGTCATAGTCGCTCGTTATTATTAGACACTAAATCAACTGACTAGCTCAGTATGCACCAACATTTCGAAGCTGCTGCAAGTGCTTAACATAATCTTAGATTCAATTCTCATCCTGTCCCCAATCCCCGACTGCTTCGCGCGCAAGATCGTTAATTGGGCGTGCTACGAGGGCGTCGCGGCTCATCGTGACACGGAAGCGTGCGCCATCCGCCATGGGCAGGTAAGTTGCTGTTCCATAAAACGCGTCCACTCCAGGTGCCAATTTCGGGAATTTACGCGCCATGCTCCACAAGTCGAGCGGTCGCTCTTCGGCCAGCGAGTAAACAGTGCGTTGCTCGCTTCGTTCTCGATCGACAGATGAATAACGACCACTGAGTCGTTCGAGCTGGTAGACCGGATCCAGGCCGAGAATTGTTGCTGGCGGTTTCCAGGTGACCACGCGGGCATCCAGTTGCCACTCATCGCCGCGCAATGTCAGCATACGATCGACCTGGCCGTCCATCATGAGACGCGCCGTGTACTCTTCGGGAGCCGCTTGCGAGAACTCGATTACGCCGACCAGTTGTTCATCAGTCAGGCGCTCGTAGCCCAGGTAGCTTATGAATAAAAGGACACCGGCTGTACCGATAACGGCCGACGCCGCAAAAAATGTCGCCGAGCCGCCGGCCCTCAGCAGACGTCCATGACGTGCGTGACGCACGGTGGAAGCAAAGAACAACAGGGCGATGAGCGTGAAAGCTGCGCTGGCGGCAATTAGCACATTCATCGTCGTTCCCCCTAAGCGC
>JAOTUU010000110.1 GCA_029863705.1 Gammaproteobacteria bacterium | reverse complement strand
TCGTTTGTACTTGATGCGATGTGGGTTGTCGGCATCGGCGCCAAGGCGACGTTTGCGGTCTTCTTCATAGTCTGCGTAGTTTCCGGCGAACCAGACGACCTCACTGTTGCCCTCAAAGGCCAGGATATGTGTACATATGCGGTCTAAGAACCAGCGATCATGTGAGATAACTACGGCGGATCCCGGAAACTCCAGAAGCGCCTGTTCAAGCGCACGCAGCGTCTCGACATCGAGATCGTTAGTCGGTTCGTCGAGCAGCAGCAAGTTGCCGCCGGAGCGCAGCATCTTGGCGAGGTGCACACGGTTACGCTCACCACCCGATAACAGACCGATCTGTTTTTGCTGCTCCGAACCGCGGAAATTGAAGCGGCCAACATAGGCACGCGACGGCGTTTCGTAGGTTCCGACCTTTATCAGGTCCTGGCCATCGGAGATTTCCTCCCAGACCGTCTTCTTGTCATCGAGGCTATCTCGCGACTGATCGACGGCGGCGACTTGCACGGTTTCGCCGAGGCGAACAGAGCCGGAATCGGGCTGCTCCGTGCCTGCGATCATGCGAAACAGGGTGGTCTTGCCCGCACCATTGGGGCCGATGACGCCGACAATGCCACCCGCCGGCAACTGAAAACTCAGGTTTTCCATGAGCAACTTTTCGCCAAAGCCCTTTTTGAGGTCGTTGACTTCAATAACGACATCGCCCAGTCGTGGGCCTGGCGGTATGTAAATTTCATTCGTCTCATTGCGCTGTTGATAGCTAGCGGATGAGATTTCTTCGAATTGCCGCAGACGCGCTTTCGACTTGGACTGTCGGCCTTTCGGATTTGAACGAACCCACTCGAGCTCCGCTTGCATGGCTTTTTGCCGAGCCTTTTCGGTCGCTTCTTCGTTGGAAAGTCGCTTCTCTTTCTGATCCAGCCAGGATGAGTAGTTGCCTTCCCAGGGGATGCCGTGGCCGCGGTCGAGTTCCAGGATCCAGCCGGCGACGTTGTCGAGAAAGTAACGGTCATGGGTCACAGCGATTACCGTGCTCGGATATTCGTCGAGGAATCGTTCGAGCCACGCCACTGACTGCGCATCCAGGTGGTTGGTCGGCTCGTCCAGCAACAACATGTCGGGTTCTGAAAGCAACAAGCGACACAAAGCGACACGACGCTTCTCACCACCAGAGAGTTTTGTTACATCCGCGTCCCATGGCGGCAGCCGAAGGGCATCGGCGGCGATTTCAAGTTTGCGATCCAACTCCCATGCACCTTCGGCATCAATGGCGTCCTGTAGTTTTCCCTGTTCCTCAAGCAGCGCATTCATCTCGTCGTCGCTCATTGGCTCGGCAAATTTCATGCTGATTTCATTGAAGCGATCGACAAGTGCTTTGGTCTGTGCGACGCCTTCCTCAACGTTGCCTCGCACGTCTTTTTCTGCATCAAGTTGCGGTTCCTGCGGCAGATAGCCGATCTTGATGCCCGGCTGCGGCCTGGCCTCGCCGTCAAATTCGGTGTCGAGGCCCGCCATGATGCGCAGAACGGTGGATTTACCTGAGCCATTCAGGCCGAGAACACCGATCTTGGCGCCCGGGAAAAACGATAGCGAGATGTCTTTGATGATGAACCGTTTCGGCGGGACCATTTTTGCTACACGGTTCATGGTGTAGATGTACTGCGCCATATTAGTTTAGGCCCGCAAATGGCTTCAAGCCAATCAACGCCTCATGACCCCACATTACGAAACCGACGTACAAGAGCAGGCCGACCACAACGATGATGACGTCATTCGCTTTTGACTCCGGCGCACCGGGCAACGGACGCACGACTCGTTTCTTCATTGAAACCCTGTCTACTACGGCCCAAATCAGGAAAGAGCCGAACAACAACACATCAGCCAGGTTACCGTTAACCAGCAGGTGCGCCAGCGCCCAGGTTTTGACTGCAATTAGCTGCGGGTGTTTTAGTGCAGTCTTGATCCGGCCCGGAAAATACGGCGCGATGAAGAATGCGAAGGCCGGCAGCATCAGAATGGCTGCAATATGTCGCAGTCCGTCTGGTGGCACATATAACACGGTCGGGGTCAGCCTGAGTTCAGCGTAACCCCTAACCATCAGAACGATGCCGATGAGAGATGCGATGGCGTACAGCGCCTTCCAGCCCATTTCGCTCTTAGCGGCCATCCTGTCGCGCAACGGCAGCGCCACGATCGCGACCGAATGAATACCAAAAAACACGACAAGACCAATTAACAACTGAAACATGACCGAATTCCCCAAACCTGTGTTGTGAGTAAGAATTTACACCATTATGCTGTATCCACGGAATTCAGCGAAAAAAACGATAGCAATGAGCGATCCGGTTTTGGTTTACAGGGGTGACAAACTCGCCAGGTACGGCTTCGGTGATCCGCATCCTTTTGGCCTCGATCGACACGGTGTATTCCAGGACGAGCTGGCGGCAGCTAATCTTGGTGATGCAATTGAATATGCTGCGCCCGCAAATGCCAGCGTTGATGACCTGATGCTGTTCCATACCGCCGACTACATCGACAAGGTTTCGCGCATGTCGGCTGACGGCAAGGGCTTTCTTGATGATGGCGACACGCCCGCAATGCCAGGTATTTTCGATGCCGCGTCCGACGTCGTTGGCACTACGCTGGCGGCTGTGGACGCAATTATGGAAGGGCGGGCAAAGCGCGCGTTCGTGCCGATAGCGGGATTGCATCACGCGGGCAGAGATTGTGCGGCCGGGTTTTGCGTTTTCAATGATTGCGGTGTTGCCGCCGAATACCTGCGCAAGAAATACGGCGTGCAACGCATAGCCTACGTCGATATTGACGCGCATCACGGTGATGGCATGTTCTACGGCTTTGAAGATGACCCAAACCTGATCTTCGCGGATATCCATGAGGATGGCCGCCACCTGTATCCGGGCACGGGCGCCGCCGAGGAGACCGGCAGGGGCAGGGCGCGTGGCACCAAGCTCAATATCCCGATGCAGCCCGGCGCGGGTGACAGCGATTTTCAAAGGGCCTGGGCTCGGGTTGAGGCTTATGTCGATAACGCAAAACCCGAGTTTATTTTGTTTCAATGTGGCGCTGACAGCCTCGAAGGTGACCCGATAACACATCTTCGCTATACCGAGCAGGCCCATGCGGATGCGGCTACTGCCTTATGCGCGCTTGCGGACGAGCATTGTGCCGGCAGGATCGTTGGCACCGGCGGCGGAGGCTACAACCGCGACAATCTGGCGCGTGCCTGGACCCGGGTTGTGCAGTCCTTTGTCGAGGCAAGCTAAACCTGTAACATCGCTTCTTTTTTGTCGCCCCGTTTCCCCGGAGAACCTGCCCGATGTTCGATACGTCAACGACGCTTGAGTCCTACGATCCCGAAATCGCAGAAGCGATCAATCAGGAAGAACGACGCCAGGAGGAGCACATTGAGCTCATCGCGTCGGAGAATTACGCCAGCCCGCGAGTCATGGCTGCGCAGGGCAGTGTCCTGACGAACAAGTACGCCGAAGGTTATCCGGGCAAGCGTTACTACGGTGGCTGTGAATTCGTTGACGATTCCGAGACGCTGGCGATCGAACGCGCCAAGCAGCTGTTCGGCGCTGACTACGCCAATGTGCAGCCACATTCAGGCTCTCAAGCCAACGCTGCTGCCTACATGGCGCTGTGTGTGCCGGGCGATACTGTCCTGGGCATGAGCCTGGCCGAAGGCGGCCATCTTACGCATGGATCCAAGGTCAATTTTTCGGGCAAGCTTTACAACGCTGTGCAATATGGCCTCGATGCCGAGAGCGGAGAGATCGATTACGACCAGGTTCAGGCGCTTGCAAACGAACACAATCCGAAAATGATCGTGGCGGGTTTTTCCGCGTATTCTCGCGTCGTCGACTGGCAGCGCTTCCGGGACATTGCAGATAGCGTTGGTGCATACCTCATGGTCGACATGGCCCATGTCGCCGGTTTGGTTGCTACGGGCCATTACCCGAACCCGCTACCGCTCGCCGATGTCGTAACGTCAACAACGCACAAGACCCTGCGCGGGCCACGCGGCGGCATCATTCTCGCCAGAAAGAACGATGAACTGACGAAGAAGTTCAACTCCCTCGTCTTCCCCGGGACGCAGGGCGGCCCGCTGGAACACGTGATCGCAGCCAAAGCTGTCGCGTTCAAGGAGGCGATGGAGCCGTCATTCAAGGAATACCAGGGACATGTTTGCGACAACGCCAAGGTCATGGCCGGCGTATTGGAAGATCGTGGCTATCCGATCGTGTCCGGTGGAACGGATAACCACCTGTTGCTGGTCAGCCTCATCGAACACGGCATCACAGGCAAGGACGCTGACGCCGCCCTGGGTCGCGCGAACATCACGGTGAATAAGAATGCGGTGCCGAACGATCCGCAATCGCCGTTCGTGACCAGCGGCTTGCGCCTGGGAACACCGGCCATTACGACTCGTGGATTCGGTGCGGATGAGACCAGGGAGCTTACGGGCTGGATAGCAGATATACTTGACGATATTAATAACGAAGAGACAATCGAGCGAGTACGCGGCCAGGTTCTCGACCTTTGTAAACGATTCCCCGTATACGCCTAAATTCATATGCATTGCCCGTTCTGCAGCCACGAAGAAACGAAGGTGATCGACTCGCGCCTGGCAGGCGAGGGCAGGCAGATCAGGCGTCGTCGGCAGTGCCTGGATTGCAACGAGCGATTCACAACTTTTGAATCTGCCGAACTTGTCATGCCGAGACTGGTCAAGAACGACAACAGCCGGCAACCCTTCGATGAGAGCAAGCTCCGATACAGCATGGTGCGCGCCCTCGAAAAGCGTCCGGTACCGAGCGATGAGCTTGAGCAGGCAATAGGCAGGCTTGTTCACCGGCTGCGCACTATGGGCGAGCGCGAAGTGCCTTCGCGGCTGGTCGGTGAACTCGTGATGGAAGAGCTGCATGAGCTCGATGAAGTCGCGTATGTGCGTTTTGCTTCTGTTTATCGACGTTTCCAGGACATCACCGAGTTCGAGGAAGAAATAAAACGCTTGCAGCGAATCTCCGAGACCGCGGCGAGCCGCGAGCAGATGTCGTTGTTGCCCGAACTGCTCGGCAAGAAAAAGAAATAACGCCCATGTCCGATTTCTCAGCGAACGATTGTGCATACATGGCGCGTGCCCTGCGTTTGGCGGAGCGCGGGCAATACTCGGCGCATCCGAACCCCATGGTCGGTTGTGTGCTGGTTCGTGACGACGCAATTGTTGGTGAAGGATGGCACGAGATGGCCGGCGAGGCGCACGCCGAGATCAATGCGCTGGACGCAGCTGGCGATAACGCACGTGGCGCCACGGCTTACGTTACTCTCGAGCCATGTGCGCATCATGGCAAGACGCCGCCCTGTGCTGATGCGTTGGTAGAGGCTGGCGTGTCGAACGTGGTCGTAGCGCTCGAGGATCCGTTCCAGCAGGTTGGCGGTCGGGGCCTGGCGGCCCTCAAAAATGCAGGCATCGGGGTGCGAGTTGGCCTCATGCGGTCTTCCGCCGAGCAACTCCTGGCGGGTTTTCTAAGCCGCGTCACGCGCAAGCGGCCGTTTGTTCGGCTAAAAATGGCATCAAGTCTCGACGGCGGCATCGCCATGTCGAATGGTGAGAGCCAGTGGATAACAGGCCCTGAGGCGCGCGCAGATGTGCAGCGACTAAGGGCTCGCGTGGGCGCAGTGATGACCGGAATCGGCACGATACTGGCCGACGACCCGTCACTGACTGTTCGCGATGCGGCATTAGATACACGCGGCAAACAGCCATTGCGCGTCATCCTGGATAATGGACTGCGTATGCCCTTGTCTGCCGAGATGCTCGCACTGCCCGGGAAAACGCTGGTTTACTGTATCGATGACGAAAAGCGGGAGGCGCTGGTCGCGGCTGGTGCCGAAGTGATCAAAGTGGACGCGAGCGCCGGGATGGTCGATGTGTCGGCAGTGCTGGGCGACCTCGCCGGCCGTGAGGTCAATGATGTACTGGTTGAGGCCGGACCAACTTTGGCGGGCCGCCTGATTGGCGAGGGCCTCGTTGATGAACTGGTCATTTATCAGGCACCTCACATCATGGGAAGTGAGACCATGGGCATGTTCGACACACCGGGATGGACCGAACTTGCGAGCCGCAAGTCGCTCGACATTAGTGACGTTCGTCGGGTCGGGGCGGACACCCGAATCACAGCGCGGATCGCGGACTAGGACACATGTTTACCGGCATTATCAAAGCAATCGGTACAGTCGCTGCAATGGAGAGGCGCGGTGGTGACGTGCGCCTGTCAGTTCATTCGGCGGCCATGCCATTTTCTTCTTATGCAATAGGGGAGAGCATTGCCGTCAATGGTGTTTGCCTGACCGCCGTTGCCCTTGAAGACGACAGTTTCGCGACCGATGTATCAACCGAGACGCTGGATGTCACGGGTCTCGGCGACCTGAAGGTGGGCGACGCTGTGAACCTGGAACCGGCGCTGGCGCTGGGTGAACGCCTCGGCGGCCATCTTGTGAGCGGTCATATCGACTGCATGGGCAGCGTTGTGACGCGCGATGAAGATGCGCGTTCTGTCCGAATTGGTATTGAATTGCCGAATGAATATTCTCGTTATGTGGCCAAAAAGGGCTCTGTGACGGTTGACGGCGTTAGCCTTACCGTTAACGAGGTATCGAAAAACCAGTTCAGCGTGAATATCATCCCGCACACGGCTGAGGCTACAATCATCGGCAGCTATACGGTTGGCACGCGAGTCAATATCGAGGTTGACCTGCTGGCCCGCTACATCGAACGACTGCTCGCCAAAGACGACGATGGGCTGTCCATGGACACTTTGAGAGAACACGGCTATGTCTGATACCACCACTCTGCAATCCGGCGCGGCGCATCCAGCGTTTAGCGATATTGAAGACATCATCGCGGATATTCGCGAAGGCAAGATGGTCATCATGGTGGACGATGAGAATCGCGAGAACGAAGGCGACCTCCTGATGGCGGCGTCGAAAGTTCGGCCAGAGGACATCAACTACATGGCGACCCATGGGCGTGGCCTGATCTGCCTGACGATATCGCGCGAGCGCTGCAAGCAGTTGCGCTTGCCACTCATGGTGAAAGAGACGGATCAGCATCACTCGACAAACTTCACATTATCGATTGAAGCGGCCGAAGGGATAACAACCGGTATATCGGCGCACGATCGCGCGCGTACCGTGCAGGCGGCCATTGCAGCCGATGCACAGCCCGAGGATATTCGCCAGCCAGGCCATATTTTTCCGGTCATGGCACAACCCGGTGGCGTACTATCGCGCGCCGGCCACACCGAAGCGGGCTGCGATCTTGCGAGGCTGGCGGGCCTCGAACCCGCCGCAGTCATCGTCGAAATTCTCAAGGCAGACGGCAGTATGGCGCGTCGACCCGACCTCGAGAAATTTGCACGCGCGCATGACATCAAGATAGGCACAATTGCGGACCTCATTCGCTATCGGCTGGAGAACGAACGCAATGTCGAGCGTATTTCCGAGCAGCAGGTCGATACCGAGTACGGTGAGTTCACTATGTACTGCTTCGAGGACCACGTTAATCGGGCAGTGCACGTGGCACTGGTCAAAGGCGACCTGAGCGCGACCGACAACCCGCTCGTTCGGGTGCACCTGCAGGACACGCTCGGAGATGTCATTGGTGTACGGAGCAAGTCACTGGGTTGGCCGCTTGACCGGGCTATCAAACGCATTGCCGAAGAAGACGTCGGCGTTATCGTTCTGCTGCGCGAGCAGGAGTCATCGCGCACCTTCATGGATTCGGTCAGTGGCCTGGGTACGCCGCACGATGATTTGCTGGAGCATCGCGGTGGCGACGCCGTGCTGCGCACCTATGGCATCGGGGCGCAGATTCTTCGGGATCTCGGGCTGTCGAAAATCCGTGTATTATCGGCACCCAAACACATGTACGCGATTTCAGGGTTCGACCTCGAAATTACAGAGTACGTTTAAGGCTGCAAACAGCGCATGGACAAAATAAAGACAACGGAAGGCGATCTGACGGTGCGCGATGCGCGCTTCGTGATCGTGGCGACACGGTTTAATGAGTTCATCGTTGACTCATTGCTCAAAGGCGCTCTGCGATGCCTGCGTCAGCACGGTGCGACCGATGCCGATATTGAGGTCGTTCGTGTACCCGGTGCATTTGAAATGCCGGTTGTCGTCGACAAACTTGCTGCGTCGCGCAAGTTCGATGGCATCATCGCCCTGGCGGCGGTGATCCGTGGCGGTACACCGCATTTTGACTACGTTGCTGGAGAGTGCGTGCGCGGAATTGCCAGCGCCAGCCAGAAACACGGTGTCCCGGTCGGTTTCGGTGTGCTCACGGTTGATTCCATAGAGCAGGCTATTGAGCGTGCCGGCACAAAGGCCGGCAACAAAGGCGAAGAAGCAGCGCTCGCCATCATCGAAACAGTTAACCTGCTTCGCCGCCTCGACTAGCGGCTTCGCCTGGAATAGAAAATGACCAATGCCGGCTCAACAGGCGCACGGACTCGCGCTCGCGAATTACTGGTTCAAGCGCTGTATCAAATGCAGCTCGCCGGGCACAGCAGCTCTGAATTGCTCGAGCAATTTCATCTGCAGGCGGCCTATCAGCGCGTCGACCAGGAATTCTTCGACGAGGCATTGCCGTTGATCATATCGTCGCAAAGTGACCTGGAATCGACTATCGACGTTCTTATTGATCGTCCGCTCGAACAACTCGACCCTGTTGAACGTGCTGTATTACTAATCGGCGTTTTTGAGCTGCAGTCTCGCATCGACGTGCCGTACAGAGTCGTGATCAACGAGGGCGTAAATCTCGCCAAGCGTTTCGGAGCTCTGGACGGGCACAAGTACATCAACGCCTGCCTCGATGCAGCGGCTCAGTCTCTGCGAAGCGTGGAAATCCAAGCCCAGGGCAGTGGATGAGTTCCAACTGATTCGGCGTTACTTCGTTCGTGCGAACGAAGATGATGGTGTGATCACCGGTATCGGTGACGACGGTGCCGTACTGCGGCCAAATTCAAAGCTCGACCTCGTTACCGTTGTCGATACGCTGGTGGAGGGCGTTCACTTTCCTTCGGCTTTTGATGCAGCGGACATTGCCTACCGCGCCGTTGCTGTAAACCTCTCTGATATTGCTGCGATGGGCGCGCGTCCGCGATGGATGACGTTGGCGCTGACACTGTCGAAAGCGGACGAGACCTGGCTTGATGCGTTCGCCACGGGGTTATTCGATGCAGCGAGCGAGCATGGTGTCGCGCTCGTTGGTGGTGATACGACCAGCGGCGAAAAGGTGGTAGTTAGCGTGCAGATCACCGGTGAGGTCGGCAGGGATGCAGCCATTCTTCGTTCGGGCGCGAGCCCCGGGGATACGATTTACCTTACGGGAACCGTTGGCGATGCTGCTGGGGCGCTGCAACTGATGTCGGCAGGTCAGCCGGACAGCTATCTGCAAAACCGTTACCGCCGGCCGAGCGCGCGCGTGGACTATGGGCGCCTGTTAGGTGGTGTTGCCAGTGCTGCGATCGATATTTCCGACGGGCTCTTCGGTGACCTCGGCAAACTACTGGCAGCAAGTAAGGTCGGTGCTGAACTGGACCTTCGCAAATTGCCGTTGTCGGAAGCGCTGCAGGCGAATTTCGACCCCGAATCTCAGCGGCGCCTTGCGTTGTCCGGCGGCGATGACTACGAATTGTGCTTCACGACGGACAGCGCATCTTTGCCTGATGCCGGAGGCCTGCGCGTCACGGCGATTGGGCAGGTGACGTCGGGTGGATTGCTT
>JAOTUU010000202.1 GCA_029863705.1 Gammaproteobacteria bacterium | reverse complement strand
GCATAGATCCATGCGTCGCTGGTATCTTTCTTGACCTGCCACCAGTAATGCCAAACGCCAAGAACGGCAACGACGTAAGCGCTGTAGTGCAACTTGTCCCAACGGCGTCCCATGCGACGCCGTATTCCGGCGGTGGACGTTGCCGCCATCGCGGTTAGCAGCAGAAGCGCGGTAAAGCCGATGGCAATGAACGGTCGCTCAGTCAGATCTTCAAGGATGGCCGCCCATTGAAATGCTGGATCAACCGCAAGTCCGCGATCGAGCAATAACCAGGTCAAGAAGTGCATTAGCACATAGAAGAATGTGAACAAGCCGAGCATGCGCCGGAACCGAAGCAGCCAGTTCCAGCCCGTAATGCGACGCAGCGGCGTGACGGCCAGTGTGATCATGATCAGGCGAATCGCCCAGTTGCCGAAGCGATCGAGAATATCTTCGACCGGGTTAGCGCTAAGTTGCCCCGTGATACCGAACGCATCACCAACTGCGAGCGCTGCCGGCAACAGACACAACAGGAAGACCAGCGGCTTGCCAACAAACCGGACTTTTTGCAGCGTATTCACTGCAGGCTAGAAGTTCTTGCGCAGGTCGAGGCCGTCGTAGAGGTGGGCGACCTGTTCGCCATAGCCATTGAACATCAAGGTTGGTTTCCTCGGCGCAAACAGGCCGCCGCCAATCGCTCGCTCACTTGCCTGGCTCCAACGCGGATGGTCGACTTCAGGATTAACATTTGCGTAGAAGCCGTACTCATTCGCCGCAGCCATCCTCCAGCTGACGTCCGGTTGTTTCTCGACAAAGCGCATCCGAACGATGCTCTTGATTCCCTTGAAGCCGTATTTCCAGGGCACGACGAGGCGGATGGGAGCGCCGTTTTGGTTGGGTAGCGTCTCTCCGTATATCCCGACGGCAAGTATCGACAGCGGATTGGTCGCTTCGGCAATCGTCAGGCCCTCGCGGTATGGCCATTCCAGAACACGTCGTCTCTGACCGGGCATTCGAACCGGATCGTGCAGCGTCTCGAACGCAACGAACTTGGCCTTGGATGTCGGCTGAAAATGTTTAACGACGTCGACGAGCGAAATGCCCACCCACGGTATGACCATCGACCAGGCTTCGACACAGCGCATGCGGTAGATGCGTTCCTCAAGATCAAATGGCTTAATGAAGTCTTCGAAGTGAAACGTGCCGGTTTTCTCCGCATGGCCGTCGACTGTAATCGACCACGGTCGAGCGTCAAATTCCTTCGAGTAGCGGGCCGGATCCTCCTTGCCTGTGCCGAACTCATAAAAATTGTTGTAGCCCGTCACATCATCGTAGCTGTTGGGGGTTTCATCCGTGCTGAATTCACTTTCGACGACACCGGGGAGTTTGGCCCGCGATTCGGCGGGGACCACCGCAGCCGCAGCCGGCCCGGCAAGAATCGAGGCTCCGGCAATACTGCCGGCACGAATAAATGTGCGGCGATTGAGGTAATTGGCTTTGCTCGTTATTTCGGATGGGCGAATATCGGAGGTTTTCTTGATCAGCATCGCACTCTCTAAAAGTATGTCTTCACTTATAGACCCATTCTAAGCCGTGAATATTGCATAAATCCTCACAGAAGATTCAATTCGCCGTCGCTCATTCGTTGAACTTGCTATTCTTGGCCGCAAGAGGGGCAGGAAATCAGTAGCTATGAGCAACCTACCCAAATGTCCGCAATGCGGTTCTGAGTACACCTTCGAAGACGGCGTGTTGTTCGTCTGCCGAGCATGAGTCTGTCGCCCCGTGACAGGCTGCTACAGCTTCGCGAAGAACTCGAATCGGATGCGGCGACCAGCGGCGATTCCGCAGCGGTTGTGGAGCTTGATCAGTCGAAGGTCGGACGACTGTCTCGTATGGATGCGATGCAGGCCCAGGCAATGGCCCAGGCATCCGGTCAGCGACGCGAGGCTATGTTGCGGAATATTGAGGCTGCCCTGAATCGCGTCGATGATGGAAGCTATGGCCTCTGCCGAAACTGCGATGAGCCGATTAATCCGAAGCGGCTGGAGTTTGATCCGACAGCATTGCGCTGTATCGATTGCGCGAGCAAATTAGAGCAATAAGCCATTCTCAATTAAGCCTTGTTTTCCCTGCCACTTACGGCTAGTTTGCGTCGAAATCGGTGGGACAGTGACGATTACTGTCGGCGCCAAAGACTGAGGCGAAAAGCCTGGAGATACAGAGTTGTCATTTAAGGAAGTCACAGGCCGTTACGACGGACCGGCACTCGAGAACGAGGTGCTGGAGTTCTGGCGTGAAAACGATGTGTTCGCGAGGACGCTGGAGCAAAGCGAGGGCGGGCCTCAATTCAGTTTTAACGAAGGACCGCCGACGGCGAATGGCAAACCCGGCATTCACCACGTACTCGCGCGCAGCTTCAAGGATGCGTTTCCTCGCTACAAAACGATGCGTGGCTATCACGTCCCACGCAAAGCCGGCTGGGACACACACGGCTTGCCCGTAGAGCACGAGGTCGAAAAACACCTGAACAAAGAAGGCCTGATCGACAGTTACGACAAGCAGGAGATTGAAGACAAGGTCGGTGTTGCCGAATTCACTCGCCTGTGCCGTGAGTCAGTCATGACCTACATCGGCGACTGGGAGAAGATGACCGAGCGCATGGGCTTTTGGGTCAACCTCGACGAGGCGTACTACACGCTCAACAACAGCTACATCGAATCGGTCTGGAATCTGCTGCAGAAGATCTGGGATAAGGATCTCATTTATCGGGGCTACAAGGTTGTGCCGTACGACCCGCGCATTGGCGCGACGCTTTCGTCGCATGAACTCGCGCAGGGTTATCAGGACACCGAGGATCCATCGATCACCGTGCGTTTCCGCGTACAGGGAGAGGAGAACACTTCGATCCTCGTTTGGACGACAACGCCATGGACGCTGCCGTCCAACCTCGCACTTGCCGTCGGCGAAGACATCGACTACAGCTATTGCGAGGTCGATGGCGAAACGCTGATCGTTGCCGAA
This sequence comes from Gammaproteobacteria bacterium, assembly GCA_029863705.1. Lineage (GTDB taxonomy): Bacteria > Pseudomonadota > Gammaproteobacteria > Steroidobacterales > Woeseiaceae > UBA1847. Next base: position 2,916 of record JAOTUU010000202.1, on the reverse strand, counting down.
GCACTGCGCGAGGTTGTCATGCGCGACCTCGAACACTCCGTTAGCAAGAGCGTCAAAGGCAGCGAGCTTGTCGGAAAACGCTACGAGCAGCTGTTCGACTATCTTGAGGTCGACTCCGATGCCGTCTTCCAGGTCTATGCGGCTGACTTCGTCAGCACGGAGAGCGGCACCGGCATCGTCCACACAGCGCCGGCCTACGGCGTCGATGACCTGGCATTCGGCCAAGCTAATAGTCTCCCGGTTGTTCATGCTGTCGGCTTGGATGGGAATTTTGTCAGCGCTGTTGAACCGGTTGCAGGCATGTTCTTCAAGGACGCCGACAAACCTCTCATCCGGATCCTCAAAGAGCGCGGCCTGATGTTCCGCTCAGAGCGTATTACACACAGTTACCCGTTCGGTTGGCGCACAAAAGACCCAATTCTCTACTACGCAAAAAACGCCTGGTACATCCGCACGTCGCAGTTTCGCGAGCGTATGGTCGAGCTCAACAACACAATCAAGTGGGTGCCCGAACATATCCGCGAGGGGCGTTTCGGCAACTGGCTCGAAAACAATGTTGATTGGGCATTGTCCCGCGAGCGATTCTGGGGAACTCCGTTGCCCGTATGGACAGATGGTGAGGGCGACTACCACTGCATCGGATCGGTTGCCGAGCTCGAAGAACTGACCGGGCAATCGCTAACGGAGCTCGATCTGCATCGCCCTGCTGTCGACGAAATCACATTCGAGAAAGACGGCAAGATCTGGAACCGTGTGCCCGAGGTTATCGATTGCTGGTTCGACTCTGGCGCAATGTCCTATGCGCAGTGGCATTACCCGTTCGAAAACGAAGACAAATTCGAGAAACACTTTCCGGCTGACTTCATCTGCGAGGCTATCGACCAGACACGTGGCTGGTTTTACACGCTGCATGCCATAGCGACGCTGGTTTCAGATAGCGTCGCCTACAAGAATTGCATCTGCCTGAACCTGATCGTCGACAAGGATGGCAAGAAAATGTCCAAGTCGGTTGGCAACATCGTCGACCCCTACGATGTGTTCGACACCGTTGGCGCCGACGCCCTGCGCTGGTATTTCCTTGCCCGCCTGTCCCCCGACGTACCCAAACGTATTTCGGTCGAAATCGTCGCCGACGTGGCGAGCTCGTTTATCAATACATTCTGGAACACTTACGGCTTCTTCGTGCTGTACGCACGTCTCGATGAGGTAGACCTGAGCCGTCACGTGGCGGTCGAGAATCGCCCGGAGATCGACAGGTGGGCCATGGCGCTGTTGCACGACACCATTACGACCTGCACAGATGCGCTCGATAACTATGATGCGAAGACGGCGGGCGAGGCCATTGAGTCGTTCGTGGATCAGTTGAGTAACTGGTATGTGCGCCGCAATCGCCGCCGTTTCTGGAAGTCGACGGATCCCGAGGACACGCATGCCGCGTACCTGACGCTTTACGAGTGTCTCAATGCGGTGCACAAACTGATGGCGCCATTCTTGCCATTTCTTGCTGAAAACGTCTATCAGAACCTCGTTCGCAGTGTCGACGACGGTGCCCCGGACAGTGTGCACATGGCGACATGGCCTGAGGCTGACGCAAGCTGGAAGAACGATGAGCTGCTTTTCAACATCGGAGTCGTACAGAAGGTCGTCGGTCTCGGCCGCGCAGCTCGCGGCCAATCTGGCGTACGCACGCGGCAGCCCTTGTCCAGATTGCTGGTCAGAGCGCCGGACGATAAGGCCAGGGCAGCACTCGATGCACACCAGGATCAGATCCTCGAGGAGCTCAACGTCAAAGAGATTGAATTCATCGCGCGCGACGCCAGCCACGTCAGCTACCGGATCAAGCCAAATCTGCCGCGTATCGGCAAGAAGTACGGCAAGTTGATCCCGGCGATTCGAGTTGCGCTCGATGCCGCGGATGGTGCGGAGATTGCGGGCGCGGCCGCTCGCGGAGGAACGTTCGAAATCGATGTCAACGGAGAGAGCTTGTCGTTCGACCACGAAGACGTCCTGATCGAGACCAACGCGGCCGAAGGTTTTGCCTGTGCCGAGGACGGCGGTTATTTGACCGAACTGGATACCACACTGAGCGACGCGCTGATCGACGAGGGTGTTGCCCGGGAAATCATCCGATCGGTCCAGGATGCCCGTAAACAAGCGGGTCTGGAGGTCTCGGATCGAATAGTCCTCGGCGTATCAGGGTCAGATGCGGTGGAAAAATCGCTCGCAGCGCACCGTGATTATGTAATGGCAGAGACGCTGGCGACCGATTGGGCTATTGCCCAATCTGACCCATTGTTCTCGATCGAGCGGGACTTGGGCGACGAGAACTGGGTAATTGAAATCAGCAAAAATCAATAGCGTTGCCTGGCGATTCTCGTACAGGTTTGTCCCTACTTGCGTGCATCTTCGAATGTCTGTTATAAAAACAGTGCGCAGGTATCTGAAAGATCAGGAGTACTAAGGGATTTGGCGGTTTGAGAGGGCCGCAGACTACAGGGAGGTAGTCGCTCAGAGCGTAAGAAGCCGCTTCGTCAGTAATAAGAACGGCAAAACAAGAAATAAACGCTGGAGTGGAAATGTCATACCACGTCGATCACTTTTTCGCCGCAGTTTCGGTGCTGGCCGGTCACGGCCATATAAAACAAAGGCTTATGAAAGCCTATGAAGATCATCTCACCGAAATCAGTGAAGATGAGTTACCCATAGCGGCGAAACAGGCGTTCGCTGACCTCAAACACCAGATGTATCGCGTCACACCATTGAAAGGCGAAAGCCCGATCTCGGCGTCCGTGCGCAAGATGTCCGTTAGGGAGGCCAGTGAATGTGCCGCCTCGGTCGTGACAGTCTACGGTGAGATCGTGCATTACCATGACGGTGCCCAGCATTCATTGCCGCTGGATAGACAAGAGCAGGTTG
>JAOTUU010000029.1 GCA_029863705.1 Gammaproteobacteria bacterium | reverse complement strand
GACAAGCACCAGATGCGCCCGCGGCCGTGCTCGATCTCCGCATCGTGCATCGTATTCAGAATCCGGATCTCGGGATTCGGCTCCATGGCTTCATGGCACTGCCCGCAGGGGTAGAAGAACAGCTTATCTTTGCGCGGCACAACTTCGAATTCAGGAACGCCCGGATAGCCTTCAAATCTCAGAGGCTGCTGACTATCCGGCGTTTCCTGAGCCTCCGCTTGCAACATGGCCAGACACATAACGCAAACCATGCACTGCGAGATTACTGAGTTCATGGCCAAGCCACCAAGCCGGGATCAATTTCGATAGCTTGCGTAGTAGTTGAGTATCGCCTCGATGTCTTCGCTGGAAAGTGCACTGATCTTTTCTTCCATGGCGGGCAACTGCGTGCGTTCCCCGGCAGCATATTGCTGCATGGCGTAACGCAAATAGTCCTTGCGTTGGCCGTGCAGGATAGGGAAGTCCGTATCACCCGCAGTATCGGCAACGTGGCAAATGGCACAATCCCGGTCATGTATGGCTTTGCCTGCTTCCGCAATCGCAGCGTCGAACTCTTCTCCTGCAGCGGCATATGGCAAAGCTGCATAGTGCGCCGCGAGTTCGATAATCTGATCCTCGGTCAGCTGCTCGGCCGACTTGCACATCATCGGTATGTCGCCGCAAGTACGATCACCGTCGGCATAAGCAAAAAGTGCGTCCTCCTGAGCAACCGCGGGCTGGCCCGCAATAATCGGGACATTCGCTTGCGTACCTCGGCCGTCCTCGCCGTGGCAACCGGCGCAGAGCTTCAGCATGCCGCTAACGTCGGCTGAGCTCGGGCCGCTTAAGAATAGCATCGCGGTGGTAACGATCACTTTCACAGAGATATTTTGCGTATTCATTATTGAAGTCCTCCGAACAGCTGCCAGCATGGTTATTATCTTCCGCATTATAGGTGAATCCTAGTGTCTGAATATTGGTTTGACGATACGTAATTGGCGCAGCGCCTGGCGCACTCGCACTGCTTCTACTCCGCGAACAAAGGTCCGATGTCGATGTACACGCGATACAGTGAGATGAGGCCGTCATCGACTTCGTAGACATTAGCGAACGGCAGCGTAATAGTGCTGTCATCATGTCTCGTGTAAGTGACATCGCCTTCGCAGACCACAGCATCGACATCGGCAACGATCCGTCGCAAGTCGTGTCTCAGAGCGGCGAACGATGCAAAAAAGCCCTCAAGCGCCGTGCGAATCTCCGCATGCCCTCTGACAGCTGGCGATGAACCGAAACGAAACGTGGCGTCCTCACGGATAAAACTGAGAAAGCTCTCCGTGTCCATCGCATCGATGGACGCGAAGAGCTTTTCGAAATTCACGCCTGCGATATTGCTACCCGTCACTGCTGACTGGCGTAATAGTGGATCAGCGCCGTGGTGTCCGCGTCGCTGAGGGCGTCCATTTTCTCTTTCATCTTCTTGTCTTGCTCGCGAGCGCCAGATGCATATTCAGCGAAGGTGGCCTCGAGATAGCCCATCCACTGGCCGGCCAGAATACCGGCCTCATCGTCCGGATTCGATCCGCCTTCGGAGTGACATTTGTCGCAAGACTCGTCATGCACGGCCTTGCCAGCGGCGGCCAGGCCCGCGTCGAATTCCTGCTGAGCGGCAACGAACGGTAGCTCGAAATAATAGGCAGCGAGTTCGTCGAGCATCTCATCACTCAAATCGGCAACAGCGGCGCACATCGTCGTAGCGGGACGGCTGGTATCGCCCTGCTTGTATTCCGATTCGCTACAAGGCCGCTCCTCGTCACGGAAGAAATACAGGGCATCGGCATGCACATACTCCGGCACACCGGCAATCGTCGGCACGTCAGACCATTGGCTGACACCGTCATCGCCGTGGCAACCGTTGCAGTTTTCCACGACAGTCGCCAGATCGCCTTCGGCGGAGACCGAGGCAAACATGCCAAGCGCCAATGATAATGCGGTGACGTAAAAGCTCTTCATGAGACTCCCCTTTATACTGTCAAAAAACCTGACCAGTTTTCTTATACAACGTACCAGGTTAACCCAACCTGAACAGGATTCAACAGGATAGCTAAGTAAAGAAATAATGTAGTTACAGCAGGCCTCTATGTGCCACATTAAGGCAATTGCTCCTATAGGTATCCGCCGTAATGATTGGCGCTAGGCGGCCAGGCGTTCGGCATCGCGGCCATCCGCAATAGCATGTAGCTTGCTCCAGTCGCGGATCTCAATTTTGCCGCGTGGCGCGTAGATGGCACCTGCTCGCTTCATGCTTGCCATGAGGCGACAAACGGTTTCTTCGCGCAGCCCGAGAAGGCTCGCTATTTCCAGGCGAGAGAAAGGCAACGCAAAGCGGCAGTTGCCGCGCTCTGACCCGGGCGTCATGAGCAAGATGAACGACGCTATTTTGGCCGCAGCGCATTTGTGGCCCATGACCTCCATCAGCGCTCTACTGTGCGCCAACTGGGCATTCAAAGCGTCAAGCAGGCGCAAAGCAACCTCACCATTTTGGCGAACACAGCTCAGCAAGGCCCTGTGATTGACTTTGCAAGCCGTCACCGCTGTCTCGGCAACACCCGTGTAGGCGTAGCGCCTGTCATTTATTGATTGCAGGCCGACCAGCAAATTGCCAGGCGTACTCAAACCAACAATCTGCTCACGCCCATCGGCGGTATGAGAGCAGATTTTTACCATACCCTCAGTCAGCGAATACAAGCTCGAACTCGACTGCCCCTGCCGAAAAAGAACCTCGCCTTTTCTGAAGGTGGCTCTTTGCACGACCCTTTTGACGCAGCAATCGATATCCTCGTCGGACGGCGGGCTGTCCTGGGCGTGCAGCACAAAAAAGGGGCAATCTTTGTTAGTGCAACGCATTGGTCTCATTAATATACCTTGTCAGATCTTCCGTGTTGCCCTCTTAAATTTAGGGAATTGCGAGCCCAGTCGATAGCGATTTGCCCCGCCAGACCCTCGGTATGTACTTAACTGAAACTGACAAATATCAGTGTTGTGGCAGGCCCCCGGTTTTACGATTTGCACAGTACCGGAAGTGCGCCCCAGTCAGGCTGCGGCCCTTGCCGGACGTTATCTAAACATCGAATTTCGGAATAGGAGTGGGGTCATGGAACGGTTCGACGAATTGTTACGATGGGCTTTGTCCGCTCTCGTTGTATGCACTTTGGCGTTCGCGCTGAGTGGTTGCGATGGAGACGATGGTAGGGATGGTGCCGCGGGAGCGGCGGGTCCAGCTGGACCTCCAGGTGCGGAGGGCCCCCCCGGGCCTGAAGGGACTGCCGGCATAACGCCTCTCGAAACCTGCGCGGTCTGCCATAGTGATGGCTCCTTTGCCTCTGTACCAGCAGCGCATGAAGTCTTCGACGTCGGCTCGTTTGCCGATTTCGCGGTTACCCCGGACGCTGCTGACCTGGTCGTCAGTTTCAGCGCGACGGCGGACGGCGCAGCAACGACGGCTGCGACATTCCGCCGTGCATATTTCTCGGATGGCACGGTTCGCACGAGCCTGACGGCCGAAATCGAAGCTGATCTCGACAACCTCTTCGTCAACAACGGTGACGGCACCTACAGCGTCAGGATCGTCGACGGCGTGGCCCGCTTCGGCGGCACGAACGGTCGTTACCTGGTCATTCTGCTAACCGGTGCCAACGCGCTCGAGATTGCCGCGGTCGGTGACTACCCGGCACCGATCCCGCTCGCCGGCATGGCCAGCAGCGAGGCCTGTGTCGGCTGCCACGGTGCAAGCGGCGAGGTCGGGCGGTTTGACCCCACCAACGGCGGCGGGCACTACTCCGCGCCGATCAGTGCGCAAGCCTGTGTGGTCTGCCATCGCCCCGACGATCCGGCAACCCCGGAAGACGACGAGCCGAGTTATCTTCAGTTCTTCAGAATCGTGCACGGCATCCACAACTCGCACCAAATGGCGCCCACCGAGTTGACTCCGGATGGTGGTTTCGCGACGGGCCGTGATCATGACAGAACCACAGATGGTGTCCAACTCAAAATCTATGACGTCAGCTATCCGACCTACATGACGAACTGCAGCGTCTGCCATAGCGACGATACTATCGTTCCGGCAACAGGCGGGTCCGCACTCGCCGCGGCGAACGCGATGCCGGTCTCGGGCAGGGGCTGCCTCTCCTGCCACGGCGCGATGGAGAATGATAGTTGGGACTTCACCGCCGTTTCGTTCCACCTGACGAATATTCCGGACCCGATCACGTTCGACTGCGCAACGGGGTGCCATACTGATGGCGGTCTCGCGACTGAAAAGGTCGTCGTGGCCGACTTCCATAACGGCGCGACCACCGGGCGCGGCGGCATCATCTGGGATGGCGCCGACACCGCCCTCACCGAGGGTGCGAAGTTCGACTGGAAGGTCAACAGCGTCGTCGATGACGGCGTGAACCTGGCGATTTCCTGGCAAGCCTCTTACGACGGCGTTGGAGTCGATCCGTGTAACGCCACCGTCGGTCCGGGCGCACCGGTGTTCTTTGTGGACAACAGGTTGCGCGTATACCGCAACTACGCCCAGGGTGAAGACTTCATCCTCGGCCGGTCGACCAGTGCGCCAGGCCAGGCCCGCAATGTCGACGTGACCGTCGACAACACGACCTGCCAGGACGGCGTCGCGACGACCACCCTCCAGGTGGACGAGGTCGATGCCGAGCGCGGCAGGTTGGCCCTCGGGGGTAAGCCGCTCGTGGTTAGCGTAGCTGATCCGGCCCAGACCATGCAGGCCCGTGTCCCGACGCCGACCTACGATTGGCTCGTGGGCGATGGCGGCGCCGCACCGGCCCGCCGCAATGTCGTCAACACTGCCGAAAAATGCCTGAAGTGCCACGTGGGTTCGCTCTACCAGCATGGCGGCGATCGCGTCGACAACCTCGACATGTGCATCCTCTGCCACAACTCGGCCTCCAACGAGAAGAGTGTCCGCGTGGGCATGGGTGTTGATGAGTCCGAAGCCTATGACGGCAAAGTCGGCGAGACCTTCGAGATGAAGACGATGCTGCATCGCATTCACTCTGCCGGTGTGGAAGGTTCGCCTCCCTACCTGATCTATCGGAATCGCGGCATCTACGCCTTCGCGCCCGATGAGTCACTCCTGCCCAACTGGCCGGGCACGGGCTCGCAGGTCGTCTTCGGTTCCGATCTCGACAGTGATGGGAACCCAGGGGAGTTCGTGACAAACCACAACTTCCACTCGGCGGACTACCCGCGGGCGCTCAACGCCTGCACGGCCTGCCACACGGAGGACTTCGACGTCATTCCTGACCAGACCAAGGCGATGGCGACCACCACCGACGCCGGAAGCACAGATTGGGGCTACCAGATTGACGATGTGCTCCAGGGCGCAGCGACCACTGCTTGCATCACTTGCCACAAAGACGGTGCGGCCAAGGGTCATGCGTACCAGAACAGCTGGACACCGCAGGAATTTCCCGAGGGTCGCCAGACGATCATCGATGCGGCGAAGTAATAATCGGGTTGAGGGGCGGGCCTCCGGGCCCACCCCGCACCACCGAAAAGAAGAAAAGACTGAGGCCGGGAGAGAAATCTCCCGGCCATTTTTTGCCTGCAGGGTGATTTCCTGCATTATGCCCCGCAAGACGCTCAACACGTAGCCTGCGCACATCAAATACGTAAATCTACGAAGGCCTGAACGGCGACCTCCTAATACTGGTTGTGTGCGATGACCGGTATCATTACCATCAAGAAGAAAGACTGGCGACAGACTATTCGTGCTGCTCAAATTCAAGGTGATTGATCATGACTAGCTACAAAAACTCCTCGGGCTCTATTGCGGCTCTCGTGCTTCTCGGTTTCTTGCTCGCGTCATGCAGCGGTGGCAGCGACGGTGCTGACGGGGCGGCAGGCGGCACAGGACCGGCAGGACCGCCGGGGCCGCCGGGACCATCCGCGGGCAACGGCATGATCAATATAGCTGTTAGCAGTGTCGCTGTTCCGGCGGGCGGCGGCGCGCCTACCGTCTTTGTGGCACTGACGAATGATCTCGAGCAAGGCCTCACAGGTTTGCCCGCCGGTGATATTCGCTTTGTCCTGTCGCAGCTGTCGCCCGGCACGAATGGCGGTTCAAGTGAATGGCAGTCCTACGTGACCAGCGACACCGGCCCTGCGGGCGCTGTCATTGTTAATGGCCAGGCCAGCACCGAGACTGCGACCGCCGGGACTTTCGTTGATAATGGAGACGGCACCTACGAATACACGTTTGCGAACGCCCTCACCGCCTACCCGGGTGGCCCGACGTTCGACGCAGCGAAGACACATCGTCTCGGCGTCGAAATTCGCGGCCAGGCGCCGATATCATCCAACGGCATTTTTGACTTCGTTCCGGCCGGCGGCGATCCGCTATTCGAGCGCAGGATCGTCGACACGCAAACCTGCAGCACCTGTCATGACCGTCTCGAATTCCATGGCGGCCCGAGAACCGATGTTGAGTACTGTGCAACCTGCCACAACCCGTCCTCAGTCGACGGCGACACCGGCAATACGGTCGACCTGAAGGCGCTGATCCATAACATTCATTCGGGACGCGATGGCTATGTGATCATTGGCTACCGCGGCTCCGTGCACGACTACTCCGAGATTGAATGGTCCCAGGACATTCGCAATTGCCAGACGTGCCATGAGGAGTCAGACGAAAATACTCCGCAAGCGAGCAACTGGCGTTTGATGCCGAATCGCGCGGCCTGCGGAACCTGCCACTATGACGACGGTATTCCTGGCAACGGCGAGCATGAATTCGCTATCGAAAACGGCGAGCATCCCTTTGGGTTGACGCTGCTCGACGACACTCAGTGCCTGCAATGTCACGGACCGGACTCAGACATTGGCGGCGGTGCCGTTCGGGTGGCGGTAGTACATGAAATACCGACACAGGTCGAGAGCAAACGCTTCCAGTACAACATCGAGAGCGTATCGGATATGACGGTTGGCTTGATGCCGACGGTCGAGTTCTCCGTTACCAATCCTCTGGATGGCACGTACTACGATATTCTCAATGCGGTTGAATTCACCACCTGCGCAGGCGGTGCCAGTCGTCTCGCGATCGGCGTTGCCTGGAATACGACGGATTACACCAATACCGGCAGCGGCGCACCATCAGCACAACCGATATCCATGAACCCGCTCGCCTGCTTCGGCAATCCCCCTGCGACGGAAGTTGCCGGGAATCCTGCCGGTGTACATATCTTTAGCGTTACCGCATCGGTACCACTGCCGCCAGAAGCTGTTGGCACGGCCGCCGTTACGATCGATGGTCATCCGGCTGTCGATATCGATGGCGTTGTCAATCGCATACCGGTTACCAATGTCATTGAGTACGTCGGCATTAACGGTGCAACCGCTGTACCGAGACGACGCGACGGCAACGTGGTCGGCGTGGTCGACATCAAGAAGTGCGACGACTGCCACAATCAGTTGTCCTTGCACGGTAACAACCGCACCGACAATCCTGAGGTTTGCGTGACTTGCCACAATCCCAATGCGACTGACGCAAACAGACGCAACCCGCCGTGTACCGATACGCTCGGCACGGACGATACGCCGATCGATTTCAAACGCATGATTCATGCCCTGCACGCATCCGGAGAAACGGATGTTGCATATGACGTCTGCGGCTATAACAACATCGCGCACTCGATCAAGTTCGAATATCCGGGCCATGTGCAGAATTGCGAAGGCTGCCACATACCAGGTACCTACTACCCGGTTGACCCGGCCGCGGTGCTCGGTACGACATTCGACGGTGGTGCTGATCCGCTAACGCCTACAGACGATCGTGTTGTCTCTCCGAACGCATCTGTCTGCTCTACCTGCCATACCAGTTCACTGGCTGCTGAGCACATGATGCAGAATGGCGGTGACTTCGATGCGAGGAAAGCAGCGGATAGCACGCTGATTTCATCCGGCGTTGAAACCTGCGTACTGTGTCACGGCGAAGGACGTTCGGCGGATGTGGAGGTCATGCATGGCGTCAGCGACTTTCAGTTCAATTGATTGAAGGACAGGTTGCTGCCATGAGGCTCATCACACTCGTCATCGCCGCAGCGATGCTGTTGGTCCTGACTGCTGGCTCAGCCAGTGGTCAGGAGTCCGGCTACAGCAGAAAAGGGGCCGACACTTGTTTGGCCTGTCACAACGAAGACGCCAATGTGCTTGCGATATTTCGTGGCAAGCACGGCGTGCCAAGCGACCCTGACTCTCCATTCGGCCACGGCCAATTACAATGTGAGGCCTGTCACGGACCTGGCGACGAGCACGCCGGTCGGGTACGACGTGGCCAGGAACGCCCGCCGGTCGTCAGGTTTAGCGCGGACTCCATAACACCCGTTGCCGAACAGAACGCTCTTTGCGTCAATTGTCACCAAAGTGACACGGGTTTCGCGTGGCACGGTAGTGGTCATGACGACAACAGCGTCGCGTGTGCAGATTGTCATGTCAGCCACACCGAAAACGACCCCGTATTGTCGGCCGCTACGCAACCGGAAGTGTGTTTCGACTGTCATCAGCAACAACGCACCGAAACGCTGAAGCCCTACGCTCATCCGATACAGCACGGCAGCATGGCTTGTAGCGATTGCCATAACACTCATGGCGATGCGGCCGAGCTGTTGTTAGTGCGTCAGAGCGTTAACGAGACTTGCCACGATTGCCATGCAGAGGTGCGCGGCCCGTACTTGTGGGAGCATGCGCCGGTGACCGAGGACTGTACGACGTGTCACAACCCACACGGCTCAAATCATCCCGGCATGCTGAGTATGCGTGCGCCGATGTTGTGCCAGAGTTGTCACTCACAATCCGGCCACCCAAGCCTGCCACAGGACGAGCGAGGCCTGCCAGCGGGCACGCCATCGCAATTCCTGCTGGGCCAGAGTTGCATGAATTGCCACAACCAGGTGCACGGCTCGAACCATCCCTCCGGTTCGAAGCTGATGCGTTAGGAGTCTGCGGTAGTGTTTAATCGAACAAGAAGTTACTTACCCATCCTTACCGCGGCCGCACTAATGGCACCGGGACTGAGTCACGCGCAAGTCGACACCAGTGAATGGGTGTGCGAGTACTGCCCGTTTGATAGCGGTTATCGCGCCGACGTCGAGGTTGGCGCAAGCTATGTCAGTGATGACGCAGCTCGCTTCGGCAACGGTAACGGCCTCGACAAGAAAGGTACAGAGGCCAACGTGAACGGAGCAGGACATTACTCCAGTGATGGCTATCAGCTCGACTGGCAGCTCAGTGATCTGGGCATCGATTCCCGGGCAGCGAGCATCGAAGGTGGTCGCCAGGGCAGCTACGAATTCAATCTGGGTTACCGCGAGCGGCCGTACCGGCAGTTCGACACGACACAGACCATTTTCAGCAATTCATCACCCGGCATGCTATCCGTACCGCAAGGTTGGGTGCCCGCCGGTACGACGTCGGCCATGACTGGGTTGTCCTCTTCATTGCGTATGCTGGATATCGGCAGCGACCGCCAGATCATGGACGTCGGTGCTGGCTGGACGCCAAACAACAGACTGAGCATGTTCGCCAACTACCGCCATCAGACACGTGATGGTTTCGATATCGGGGCCGGATCGAGCTTTACGCAATCGTCGTTTTTACCACGCTGGATCGACTTCGAAACTGACCAGATCGACGTTGGTATGCAATACAGCAGCGATCGCGGCAGTCTGAAATTTGCTTATTACGCCTCGAGTTTCAGCAACGGCAATCCGTCACTGACCTGGGACACACCGTACAACGCTGCTGTGGGCGCGGAGCAGCTCAGAATGGCGCAAGAGCCTGACAATGATTTTCAGCAACTGTCTCTGTCCGGTGCCTGGCGCGCATCTGTTTGGGATACGGTGCTGGCGTTTTCCGCGGCCGCAGGCAACGGTGAGCAAGACGAAGCGCTGTTGCCATACACGATCAACCCCAATGTCGCCGCAGGCGCATTGCCCGTGTCGTCGATTAACACCAAAGTCGATACCGGTAACTATGCTTTCACAGTGACGTCCCGTCCGACCAACAGGATTCGCTTCAAGTTTGGCTACACGTACGACGAACGTGACAACAACACGGCACAGCATGATTGGGTTCGAGTCATAACGGATCTGTTTGACTCGGGCGACATTCAACAGAACACACCTTACAGTTTTGACCGTACACGCGTGAAAGTTAGTGGCGAGTTCCGCCTGTTCGACAGCCTTCGCCTTTCGGCGGGCTTCGACCGCAATGAACTGAATCGTGACTACCAGGAAGTCGCCGAACAAACAGAAGACACGGGTTGGGGGCAACTCCGCTGGAAGCCGTTTAGCTGGCTCGACCTGCGGGCACGAGGCGGTACAGCAGAGCGCGACATTGATCGCTACGACACAACGGTCGCTGCGAGTCTCGGGCAAAACCCATTACTGCGAAAATATAGTCTCGCTTACCGTTACCGTGAGTTCGGTGAGCTCGTCGCAACCGTATCCGTACCCGACAAACCAATTGCTATTGGCGTCACCGCATTCGTCACAGACGATGAATACACAAAATCCACGCTAGGCATGACGGAAAGCGACGAGCAACGCGTCACTGCGGACATCACCTGGGCTATAAGCGATAACGCGTCAACCTACTTGATGGTTGGCCAGGAAACGATCAACGCTGAGCAGCTTGGCAGTGAGCTTGGCGGCGACGCCGACTGGATGGCTCAACACGAGGACAGCTTCAATAGTGTTGGCGTAGGGTTCTTATGGCGTCAAGCAGAAGGCAAATTCGATCTGAAGCTGGATTACACCCACGGCAACGGCGAGACGGATATCCTGGTGACGAGCCTGAGCGGTGGCCAGAGCCTGCTGCCGGATTTAGGCTCAACGCTTGAATCCCTTCGTCTCGAGGGCAACTATCGTTGGTCAGACCGCTGGGAAGGCACTGTGGAACTTCGTTATGAGAACTTCTCGGCCGATGACTGGGCACTGCAGGACGTGGAGCCGGACACTCTGCCCACGGTCCTTACGCTTGGTGCCGACCCCTACGACTACGACGTATGGGCCGTCGGTATCGGCTTCCGCTATCGGGTAGGATCAGTAAGCGACTGAGAATCGTTGCCGAACGTAGTTAGCGTTCTCCGCCTCATCAACAAGGGCAACAGCGAAGTCTGCTCTTGATATCTTGCTTCTGCCTTTGGCGTTTTCCATTAGCTGATCACCGCCGAGCCGGAATTCGCCGGTGCGCGCGCCGTTCGTAAAATTCTTCGCGGGTGTCGCGTAACTCCACTTCACATCATCCACAGTGCGAAGGTACTCAAGCGCCAAAACCTGGCCGCGAATTTCCAACTCCAGACTTTTTGGCAGAAAGACCTTGGGCAACTTATCTGCGTACAGCACGCCTGGCTCGACTTCGAGAGTTCCCGCGCCACCGACGTGAATCAGTCGTGGCGAAGAACAGTTCAGATCTCGTAGCACGTTGACGACTTTCTCAACGGCGATACGTTGTAAGGCGCTCTCGGGGCTTTTGGATTTTCCGATGATGCCGCGAACCGAAATGATGACGACATCCTGATCAACAACAAGACCCGCAATGCTGTCCTCATCCAGCAGGTCACCCTTTACTGCGGAAAGGTTCCGATGGCTTTGTTTGATTTGTGTCGGGTCGCGAGATACTGCTGTAACAGCATGCCCGCGGCTCAGGGCTTCATCGACAACCAGTGAGCCAATATTACCTGTGGCGCCGTAGACCAGGATTTTGAGGCGGACCGTATCTTCCGCGTGAGCGGCACTCATGCCGAGACTGAGACTGACCAGCATTGCTGCGAGATATCGCATACAAGAACCTCTTAGCTAAATCCGTCGTCCATTGGCGCATGTTTTTCACTGTTATACGTTGTCGCCATTAGTTCGAATTCGTTACATGCACTTTCGATCTCGCCAGCGGGATTCCAGCGCCCGATTTTGACGTCGCCCAAAGATGCCTGTGTTGTCGAGAGTCCGAGAAACATATCGTCGCACTGGTAAAGGCCCAACTCACGAAAACTGTCACTCGCATTGACTACTTCAATATGTGGAGGCCGCACTTTGCAGGTCAAGCCGTTGATGCCACCAAAAATGCTATGGCCCATCGACTTTACGTAGGCTTCCTTGAGGACCCACAACATGAAGAAGCGATCTGCTGCCTGCGTCTCCAGCCAGCTCGCCTCTTCCTCCGAGTAGAATTTTCGCGCGACGGCCGAAACATTTCGTCGCGGATTGACCGCCTCCAGATCGAGACCGGTGTCGCCGGAATCGGCGATGGCGCAGGCGACAAGGCCGCCACTGTGCGTGATACTCACTGCCGGGCCATCCACACAAACCGGTTTGCCCCTTTCGGTTTTGGCAAACCTGTGGCTCTTTGCCGGCATCCCCGTCCAGTGTTCGAGCATCAGCCGTAACAGCGCACGACCACAGAGGTATTCCTGTTGCCGTCTTGCGGACGTAAATGTCTCCTGATGCGTGAGCTCATGTTGGGAAACGAGCTCACGCTCAGACGGTGTCAGCTCTCGGATGCTGGTGTAGGCCACTTTTACCAAGGCTTGAATTCCATTCTCTTAGGCGTGCTGACGGCAGACTGCTGCGCAGGCGGCAGTTTTCCGCCCTTAGCGACTCCGGTATACACCAAAATACACGAACGGCTTCTTCGCCTTGTTTCCAGGTACAACTTCGTCGGGCACTTCGTGGCGAACAGGCGGAACACTGCGCAGGTAAGCGACGATTGCCTCAGCATCTTCATGGTTTAGCTTTGCGTAAGCCTGCCACGGCATGACTGTGATCCGACGGCCTGCGTGCCGACCAATTCCTGCACGCACGGCATTTCCAATCTGGCTATCGCTCCAATCGCCAATACCCGTTTCCTTGTCGGGCGTAATATTGGGTGGATACACAATACCCGGGTACTGGTCCCCCAGGGGATTTGACCAGGCGATGCCTGTGCTGGAGCCAGCAAGAGCCATTTTGGATTGTGGGGCGCCTTCCAGCGCACCTTCTGTATGGCACGCCCCGCAACCAAGCAGTTCTACGAGGTACTCACCTCTCTCCACCTGGTAACGATTCTCCGGTGCGAAGTTACCCGGAACCGGGCTAGGTGCATCAAGAATTGTGCTTGCGGCGAGCTCTTCGTAATCGGCCGGAGGGTCGTGTGGAAACTCCGTTGCACAGCCGACCAGAAGCAAAGGTAGCACCAGCACAAATCGACCGTATTTCACGAAAAGTTTTTTCCTTCAGCTCTCAATCCATCCCGCGCCTGCCGAGAAGGCCGCGGAATATCGGAAAATACATATCCAATTAGTCGCATTGCCCGGCGCTTTGTTCAAAATTCCACACGAAGCCAGCACCACAACCATATCATTTAGCGGCCGTGAACCCTATAATCCGCGCCTCTTCACGCACACCCCAACATTCCCATGTCTGATATCGAGCGACTTCGAAACATCGCGATCATTGCCCATGTTGACCATGGCAAGACCACCCTGGTAGACCAACTGCTGCAGCAGTCGGGAACCCTGGGCGATCGGGCAGCCGTGCCTGAACGCGTGATGGACTCAACTGATCTGGAAAAGGAACGTGGCATCACAATCCTGGCCAAGAACACGTCGATCAAGTGGCGAGACTACCGTATCAATATTGTAGATACGCCCGGGCACGCCGATTTCGGTGGCGAGGTCGAGCGTGTGCTGTCAATGGTTGACAGCGTCTTGCTACTCGTGGACGCGGTTGAAGGGCCGATGCCCCAGACACGCTTTGTTACACAGAAAGCGTTCGCCAAGGGCCTCGTGCCTCTCGTCGTCATCAATAAAATCGATCGCGACGGCGCTCGCCCCGACTGGGTGCTGGATCAGACGTTCGACCTGTTTGACCGGCTCGGTGCTACTGACGAACAACTCGATTTTTCCGTCATCTACGCATCAGCCCTCAACGGCTATTCGAGCCTGAACTCGGACGATCGTGGCGGCGATATGACACCGCTGCTCGAGTCCATCGTTTCGCAGGTATCGCCACCCGCCGTCGACCCGGACGGCCCGCTGCAACTGCAAGTATCGAGCCTCGACTACGACTCCTATGTTGGCGTACTCGGCATCGGCCGCATCCAACGCGGCAAGATCGATGCTAATTCGCCCGTGAGCATTGTCGCTGCCGATCACACGGTCAGGAACGGCAGGGTTCTCGATCTGTTCGGCTTTCATGGTCTGCAGCGGCAAAAAATACCGAGCGCCAACGCCGGCGACATCATCGTCTTCAGCGGTATCGGCGACCTGGCTATCTCCGATACGCTTTGCCCGAGAGACAAACCCGAAGGTCTGCCCGCACTGGCCGTCGACGAGCCAACCATCAGCATGACGTTTCAGGTCAACAAGTCACCGTTTGCAGGGCAGGATGGCAAGTTTCTGACCAGTCGGCAGATACGTGAACGACTCGATCAGGAACTCAAGCATAACGTCGCTCTGCGTGTAGCCCCTACTGAAGACCCCGACAAATTCAGGGTGTCGGGTCGTGGCGAGCTACATCTCTCGGTACTCATCGAGACCATGCGCCGTGAAGGCTTCGAACTGGCCGTATCACGCCCGGAAGTCATCATCCACGAGGAAGATGGCGTACGAACCGAGCCGTGGGAACAGCTCACGGTTGATTTTGAGGAAGACGCACAAGGCGCTGTGATGACGCGCCTTGCGGGCCGCAAGGGCGAGTTGCTGGCAATGACGCCCGACGGCAAAGGGCGAGTTCGCCTCGACTATCGCATCCCGACCCGTGGTCTCATTGGTTTTCGCACCGAGTACCTCACGGCTACGTCAGGAAGCGGCCTCATCTACCATGTGTTCGAAAAGTACGATCACTACGTAAAAGAGACGCTTGGACAGCGCAACAATGGCGTGTTGGTGTCAATGGCCAAGGGTAAGGCCCTCGCCTATGCTCTCTTCAATCTTCAGGAACGCGGCCGCCTCATGCTTGGCCACGGTGCCGATGTTTACGAAGGCATGATCATTGGCATAAACAGCCGTCAAGACGACATGGTAGTGAACCCTACCAAGGCCAAGCAGCTCAATAATATTCGTGCCGCCGGGACTGATGAGAACCTCATCCTTACACCTCCCGTGCGTTATTCGCTGGAACAGGCACTAGAATTCATCGACGACGATGAGTTGCTGGAAGTCACCCCGAACCATATCCGGCTTCGAAAGAAGCTCCTGACAGAGGTAGATCGCAAGCGGGACTCTCGAATAAGGGCCTGATCTGTGCGATGATTGTTGCGGGGTTACCACAGTCTCGGTGCATAGATGCATCGGGTTCAAAAAACACTAAAACAAGAAGGGGGCGTGCACTCTGTCCGTACCTCTGCACCAACAAAACCCCGGCGAGATAACGCGCGAATCGCTGGTCAAGATCCTTGAGATCATGTACCGGCTGGCAGCACCAGAGACGCTGCCCGAGCTCTTGCGGGAGATAGTGGAAGTCGGCAAGGTCGCAATCGTTGCTGAAGCGGGAGTCCTGTGGCTTTTGGATCGGCCTTCCGGCGACTTGGTAATGGTTATACCGCCAGCAGACGAGCCCGAACGAATCACGATAGGAAGCGGGCATGCCGGGCAATGTGCCGACAGTCGCGAAGTGACCAATATCCACGAATGCAGAGAAGATGACTGCTTTCAGGCCGCACCCGTTAGCGTCGGAGGCTTCGAAACGCGTTCACTCCTGAATGTGCCAATCCTCGGCCAGGAAAGCCAGATACTCGGAGTCATGCAGTGGCTGGGAGAGTACCCCGGTCAGTTCGATCAGCACGACACCTGGATCGCTCCGGCTCTGGCGGCAGAGGCCGCGATCGCAATTCAGCACTCCGAAATGACAAGCGAACTGCTCGCAAGCGCCATCCTGAACCAGGAAGTCGCTGTAGCCAGGGAAATCCAGATAAGCACCTTGCCGGACAGCATGCCGGACGTTGGTGGCTACGATGTTCACGGTCAGTTCCTGCCGACGGATCACACGGGAGGCGATCTGTACGATCTCGTCGTCCTCGATGGCAGGCTGTTCATCTTGCTTGGCGATGCAACGGGCCACGGCTTCGGGCCCGCGCTCTCGGCCACGCAAATGCAGGCCATGCTGCGTGTAGCGTTCCGGCTCGGCGCCGATCTCGATAGTGCCTACATGCACGTCAACAATCAGCTTAACGAAGACTTGCCGGACGATCGCTTCATCACGGCTTTCATGGGGTTTCTTGACCCGGCCATACACGAGCTTGAGTTTCACTCGGGTGGGCAAGGCCCCATTCTTGTTTACAGGGCCGCCAGCGATGAGTGCGAGTGGTTCAAACCGACGAGCTTTCCGGTTGGCATCATGGAACTCGACGGCACTGCGCCAGCAATGCGGCTCGAACTTGAGCCCGGCGACATCCTGGCCGTAATTTCTGACGGCATCTATGAGTTCGGTCGGGCCGACGGCGCGCAGTTCGGCGAAGATGGCGTAAAGGAAATCATGCGGCAAGGACACACATTAGCAATGTCACAGCTCAGCCAGAACCTGGTAGACGCGGTCTTTGAATTTGGCGGTGACGCCCCGCAAGCAGATGACATAACGCTGGTTTTGGTGAGGCGCCTGCCAGACTAGCTCAGCTTATATGGAGGAAGACGACGATGCAGCGAAAATTTGGGCGCAGCCTGGACGAATTGGGAAATATCGTGAGCTTTACGGACGCGTTCTTCCTGGAGAACGATATCGATGCGTCGGTCCGCAACATCGTGGACCTTTGTGTCGAAGAGTTGTTCGTCAACATGATTACCTACAACACCGAATCGCATGCCGACATTTTGATCGAGATGAAACCGCTCGAACACGGTGTCGAGATCAGCCTTACGGATTTCGATGTAGAGCGCTTCGATCCACGCGAAGTTCAACCTGTTGATGTAAATGCGCCTCTTGAGCAGCGTACGCCAGGTGGCCTGGGGCTTTACCTTGTACTCAAGATGGTAAATTCGATCCATTACGAATATCGGAATCGAACCAGTAAAATCACGTTTATTGCAGATCGGAAGTAGATATATGTTTCAAATTGAAATTGGCGAGTCGGGCACGGTAGTGGCCGAGGGGCGGCTGGATGCCGCACAGGCACCGCGCGCGCAGGAGTTTCTCGACGAAATTCAGGGTGAGTGTGTACTCGACCTTGGCAAGGTGGACTACATCTCCAGCGCCGGGCTGGGCGTGCTTCTGCGTACGCACAAACGGCTGATGGGCAGCGGCCAGGGTCTGAAGCTGGTTAACGTCCGTAGCCACATCAATGACATCTTTATGTACTCAGGCTTTGACAAGTTGTTTGAGATCGAGATCGCGGAATAGCCCTGATGAGAGCATTTTTCCAAAAGACGCCAACTTTTTCGGGCCAGCGGAGTATTTATGGATAAGGACCAGGAAATTGCATTGGTCATGGACGCCCAGAAGGGCGATAGAAAGGCGATGGATACTCTCGTGAGACAACTGGAAAAACCTGTCTACAACGCTGCCTACCGCATGCTGGGGAACCCGGATGAGGCTGCAGACGTCACGCAGACGACTTTCTTGAAGGTTTTCGAGAATATCGAGCGATTTGACCCAGATCGCCGCCTTTTCAGCTGGACCTACCGAATCGCGATCAATGAGGCCCTGGACCAGCTGAAACGGCTTAAACGAACCGAACCGCTTCAGGAATCGGCGCCGTCGGACAGTCCAACACCGCAAGACAGCACCGCTTCGTTGCAACTATCCGACGAGGTACAGGCAACGTTGATGGAGCTCCATGAAGATCACAGGGCTGTAATCGTTCTGCGCTACTTCAGCGAATGCAGCTACCAGGATATCGGCATGATCCTGCGATTGCCGGAAAAGACGGTGAAATCACGTTTATTCAGTGCACGGCAGCAAATGAAAAACAAGCTGCAACAACACGGAGTATCTTCATCATGACCGATCAGCGGACATTGGAAATGATCAGCGCTGCGGCCGATGGTGAATTGAACGCAAGCGAACGAGCCGAGCTTGAGCAATTGCTGGCGAATTCCGCGGAGGCCCGCAAATTCCAGGCCGAACTGGCCGAGATGAACTCGCTATTGGGCGACGTGCCCGCAGTCGAGCCACCCAGCTCGCTGCATTTGCAGATTGTCAATTGTGTCACGCTGCCAAGGAAGAAGGCCGGTACGTCATTCTTGAGTTGGTTGCAGCCGCCGCAGTTCATGCCGGTCTTGCGTTATGGCCTTGCTGCCGCGTTCGGCGTGTTACTCGCCACCAGTTTTTACGAGAGCCAGTCGCTGTTCCCCACGAACAACGACTTTGACGATCTGGTTGGCACGATGGCGCCCAGTCGCGTTGTTGCCGAAGCCGACATTCTGGATACATTTGACTTTCGTTCAGACGGCCTTGAATCGCTCGTGCAATTGCAGCGCCGCGACAACGACATTTACCTTGATATCCAGATCGATGCCAACGCGGTACTCAATATCGCGGTAGACATGTCTAGCACCGGAGTTCGGCCGGGAGCGCTGGCACAGCTCGATAGTAGTTTGGAATCCATCGTCGTCAAGGACCAGGCCCTGCAACTGCGGGCAACAGGTCAGCGGCGCCTTACTGTGTTATTGCGACGTGTCAACGACGCGTCGATCGCTGGAGAAGCGAAGATTACGCTTGAGTTTTCAAGTGATGGCAGGTTGCTGGAGCAGGGTTATCTGCATGCAACCTGGTAATTGAGTGCTACCGGCCGGGATGGGACGGTGCAAACTCGAATTTGAGGAGTAAGACAAATGAGCAGCAACGATCAAACGAAATCACGCAACACAACGATGACTGTTGTTTTCGCCGTGGTCATTGCGATAGCAGCCGGAGTAGCAATTAAGTACCAGATTCCGGGCGATGATGCGGCCGGTACGGTTGCACCAGCAGAACGCTATCGTGGTGAGCAAATATCCGCCGACGACGTAACGCTTAATGACGAAACGGTAGCGCAGGTCATGCAAACTGACGTGTATCAGTTGATCATCACTGATGCCGCGTTCGCCGAAGCAATGCGCAGCGAGGCTTTTCGCAGCCTGCTGCTAAACGACGCGTTCCTGAGCGCAATGCGGAACGATGCATTTGCTAACGCCCTGCGCAACGACGCGTTCATGAGTGCGCTGCGAGCCGACTCGCTACAAAGCGCATTGAGAAACGATGCCTTCGCGAGCGCCTTGCGTAGCGATGCGCTTGCCAACGCCTTGCGCAACGACGCATTCGCAAACGCCCTCCGTAGCGACGCGTTTGCCCGGCTGCTGAGAAATGACGCCTTCCACAGCGCCTTACTCAGCGATGCAGCCAGGGCGGCTTCTGGCAGCGATGCTGGGCTCAATGATGCCCTGCGAGCTGACGTAGGTCTTGCCGACGCCCTTGCCAGCGACCTGGCGCTTCAGGATGCATTCAAGAGCGACGCATTTGCGAGCGCTCTGCGAAACGAGGCGTTCCGCGGTGCACTTCGTAGCGACGACGCCTTCCGCGGGGCACTGCGTAATGATGCCTTCCGTCGTGTGCTCCGCAATGACGCACTGCTTAGCGCCCTGCGCAACGATGCATTTGCCAATGCCCTGCGCAACGACGCATTTGCCAGCGCATTGCGTAGCGACGTGTTCGCTAACGCACTGCGCAACGACGCATTTGCCAGCGCCCTGCGTAATGACGCGTTTGCCAACGCATTGCGTAGCGACGTGTTCGCTAACGCACTGCGCAACGACGCATTTGCTAACGCTCTGCGAAGCGACACTTTCCGCGAAGCACTGCGCTCGGATGTATTGAGAAATAGTGATGCGCTGCGCGGAGATATGAACTAAAGACTGAGCATCCGCTTGCGCACGCTTAGCATTCTAGTCTTGTCTTTTGCCCTCGCCGAATTGGCGGGGGCAGAAGCGTTTGAGATGGACGTTGTCGAAACGGACGAGGTACGACTCCTCTACTTCGATCCGTTTCAGACTTACCTCGTACCTCATGTGCTGCGCAACTTTCACAACTCGCTTGAGTTCCAAAAACGAACTTTCGGTTGGACCCCCTACGACAAATCAAGCATCATTCTTACCGACCTGAGTGACTACGGTAACGCCGGAGCGGCATCCTCCCCGTACAACGGCGTTACCGTGTACGTTGCACCAGCGAGCCGCACGCTCGAAACCATGCCCAGCAGCGAACGCATTTTCATGATTATGAATCATGAGCTTGTACACGTAGCCAACATGGATGTCGCGAACAAGCAGGACCTGCGTTGGCGCCGTTTTTTCGGCGGCAAGCCGCGCCAGAAGGACACCCACCCGGAGTCGATACTCTATAACTACCTAACCGTTCCTCGCCTGAGCACGCCCCGCTGGTACCTGGAAGGGGCTGCTGTATTCATGGAAACCTGGATGTCAGGCGGTACCGGACGCGCCCAGGGCGCTTACGACGAGATGGTATTCCGCTCGATGGTTCGCGACGATGCGCATTTCTACAGCAACCTCGGCATCGTTTCCGAGGGAGTCAGCGTCGATTTTCAGGCAGGCGTCAACGCCTATTTGTATGGGACACGTTTCATCAGCTACCTCGCGCACGAGTTTTCACCACAGCATATTATTGAGTGGCTGCAACGCGGTGAGGAAAGCGAACGTTATTACTCAAAACAGTTTGAACGGGTCTTCGACAAGCCTCTTGAAGATACCTGGAATGACTGGATTGCTTTTGAGCACGAATTCCAGACGGCAAATCTCGAAGCCGTCCGGGAGGAGCCGCTTACGCCCACGGATCCGCTAACACAGCAGGCGCTCGGCTCCATTTCTCGCTCCTACGTCGATGAAGAACGAGGGGAAATGATCGGTGCATTCCGTCACCCCGGTGTAGTTGCTCATGTCGGTAAGTTATCGCTGCAAGACGGTAGCGTGGAACACGTAACCGACATCAAAGGCCCGATGACTTATCGGGTTACCTCCTCCGCATTCGATGCCGAGAGTCGAACGTTTTACTACACGGCAGACAACCTCGCGTTTCGAGACTTGATGTCCGTGAACGTCGATACGGGCGAGGAGGAAATGCTCCTCAAAGATGCGCGTATTGGCGACATCGTGTTCAACCCGGCCGACCGCTCGATATGGGGACTTCGCCACCT
The DNA here is from genome assembly GCA_029863705.1 of Gammaproteobacteria bacterium. Taxonomy (GTDB): domain Bacteria; phylum Pseudomonadota; class Gammaproteobacteria; order Steroidobacterales; family Woeseiaceae; genus UBA1847. Next base: position 3,142 of record JAOTUU010000029.1, on the reverse strand, counting down.
TAACGGTTATGTATCGCTTGTTCGCATCCCCTACCCTTATACCGAGTGGAATCTGGTCTACGCGTGGCCGTATGGCGAGGTTGCCTACGAAATGGACATTTCCGCCGATGGAAAATTGCTATCGGCGTCACTCGGCGAAATCGACGGCAGACAATTTCTCAGGGTGTTCGCCATCGCAGATCTGCTCGAAGAGAAGGCTGAGCCTGTAGCAGAATACGAATTTACACCGGCCGCTCCCGAGGGTTTTGTATTCTCGCCAGATTCAAAGTACCTGTACGGCAGCTCGTTCATAACCGGTGTATCCAATATCTTCCGCTTCGAAATGGAGACGGGCGAGCTTGAAGCAGTGAGTAATGCCGAGACCGGACTTTTCCGGCCGATTCCACAGCAGGATGGCTCGCTATTGGTGGCCGAGTATACGGGTCAGGGATTCGTTCCAACCTACATAGACCCGGTACCGCTCGAAGACGTCAGTGCGATCACGCTGCTTGGCGCACAGGTTGCCAAGCGCCATCCGGTCGTCGTCGACTGGAACGTCGTCTCAACGCTCGATGAAGTAGACCACGAAGCGCTAATCACGAGCAGGGGCAAGTACCGCCCATACCGGGAGCTGGGGTACGACTCCGGTTACCCGGTCATTGAAGGGTATCGGGACACTGAAGCGCTCGGCTGGCATTTCCAGTTTGCCGATCCGGCGCAGCTTCACAAGTTCAGCATGACGACCAGTTACTCCTGGGATGACGAGTTGCCATCGTCAGAGCAGCTCCACGTCAACCTCAAGTACGATGCTTTGAACTGGTCCGCTGAGTATCGACACAATGGTGCTGATTTCTATGACCTCGCTGGCCCCACCGAACGCGCCCGCAAAGGTGATGCATTCATCATTGGCTATGACCGGCCCCTGATTTTTGACACGCCGAGGCGGCTCGACTTCTCCGCGAAGTTAGGTTTCTATACCGGTCTCGATACGCTGCCTGGTAATCAAAACGTACCGACACTGATCATCGACGAGATTCTTGCAGCAGATGTTGGGCTCCACTACACCAATACGCGCAAGTCAATTGGCGCAGTGGACCACGAGAAAGGCTTTCGCTGGGACATAAACGTTGAAACAACAGATACGGATTTCGACACCGTTACCAAACCTCATGTCGGTTTCGACTTCGGCTTTGCATTGCCCTGGAAGCACTCGTCAATCTGGCTATACAGCGCCGCGGGCAATAGCAACGGCAACCGCCTGGACCCTTTAGGCAACTTCTACTTCGGCGGTTTCGGCAATAACTACGTCGACAGGCGAGATGAGAAGCGCTATCGCGAGTATGACAGCATGCCCGGATTCGAAATCGACGAGCTTAGCGGCACGCAATTCCTGAAGTCCGTTTTCGAGTGGAATTTGCCGCCAATTCGCTTTCGCGAAGTGGGTAGCCCGAGTTTCTTCCTGAAACACATCCGGCCTGCGGTATTTTTCGGCGGGCTGAGAACAGACCCGGGCGAGCAGTTTGAACGCAATGTCACGACGGCCGGAATCCAGCTGGATCTCGAGTTTACGATCGCGCACCGGCTGCCGATGACGTTCTCTGTAGGCTACGCCGCCGGCTATGAACACGGTGTTCGGCAAAGTGATGAGTGGATGGTGTCGCTAAAAATACTATGATGGGCATATGTCCACCGAAATCCTCATACGGGCTCCTCTTGGCCTGATACCAGTCCTGAGCTTTCTCTTTGTCCTTTTGTATATGGACAGCTACAAGCTCGTGGGACTTAAGACCGTTTTGTGGGTCATCGCCGCCGGTGCCGCCATCACCGTTGTTGCCTACTTCGTGAACGGTTTTCTACTCGAGCAGCTGGATATCGACCTCTGGATATTCAAGCGTTATGTTTCTCCTGTCACCGAAGAAGTGCTGAAAGCGCTGATTATCATATGGCTGTTTCGAATGCACCGGATCGGTTTTCTCGTCGACAGCGCGATTATGGGTTTTGCGGTCGGTACGGGCTTCGCGGTTATAGAAAACATCTACCACCTGCAAACCGTGGGTGATGCACATGTTGCCGTCTGGATTGTACGCGGTTTCGGCACGGCGATAATGCACGGTGGCGTAACCGCTATCTTCGCGATCTTGTCGCAAACGATCACAGAGCGAAATATGAAGATCAACCCGCTGTTGTATTTTCCTGGTTTGGTCGCGGCGATGACATTCCATTCCCTCTTTAACCACTTTGTGTTGCCACCACTACTGATGACGGTCAGCATTCTTGCACTGCTGCCGCCGGTACTCTATTTCGTATTCCAGCGAAGCGCCGTGCACATGCACGAATGGTTGGAGGTCGATTTCGACGATGACGCGCGGCTGTTGCAGGAAATTAACTCCGGTGATTTCACGACCACGAAGATTGGACGCTTCCTGAGCGACCTGCGGAATAAGTTCGAAGGTCCGGTTGTCGTCGACATGCTCTGCTACCTGCGCCTGTACACCGAGCTAGCGCTGCGCGCCAAAGGCGTACTAATGATGCGCGAAAACGGCCTGGATGCTCCGGTTGGCGAGCGCACCCAGGAGAAGTTCACGGAGATGCAATACCTGGAGAAAAGCATCGGCAAGACGGGTGTACTCGCCATGCGTCCATTTCTTCATATGACGCGCAAAGACCTCTGGCAACTCTACGTCCTCGATGACCGCAGCAAGATCGCATAGAGCCTGATGGAATACAGGTATAAGCAAACGCTATGAGCACAGCGTTGTATATGCGTTTTTCGCATATAGACTAAAAGGCGACTATTGAACTCAGGCGAAGCCCGTGCCAAGCGAAGCATTCAACATTGCCCAATCAGACGACGTTCTCGACATTACAGGTCTCGAACCTGCACCACAAAACGACCAGGTTGAGGCGCGGGTGCCGGCATCACGCAGAGTCTACGACAGTATCCTCGACCTGATCCCGAATCCGGACAATCCCACACCGATGATTCGGCTTAGTGAGCGATTTAACCCAAATCGAGACTTCGAGATGCTACTCAAGCTTGAGGGCCTCAATCCGTTCGGTTCCATCAAGGATCGCACGGCGTTCTACATGCTGAAGGATTTGCGTATAAAGGCGGATCAGTCGCTCGTCGAACCATCCGCCGGCAACACGGGCATTGCTCTTG
>JAOTUU010000201.1 GCA_029863705.1 Gammaproteobacteria bacterium | reverse complement strand
TGCGCGCACTAATCAAGCGTCTGCAAGGCGCTACGTAGTATAGAATTGCCCCGTTACTATTTAGTCGACCGGGGCTCCAACCATGCAAAAGGCACTCGCTGCGCTGACCGGCGCGCTATTGATTTGTACGTCTTCCGTGTTTGCAAGTGAACTTGCCGACAACATCAAACAAGACTACGACAGCTACCTCGCCGATCTGTGGGATCACTTTCATCAAAACCCTGAACTTTCGCTCGTCGAATTTCGAACAGCCGAACGCATGGCGCAAGAATTGCGTGCCGCGGGCTTCGAGGTCACCGAGAACGTTGGCGGTACAGGCGTAGTTGCGCTGCTTGAGAACGGCAGCGGCCCGCTTGTCATGATGCGCGCCGATATGGACGGATTACCCGTTGAAGAAAAGTCGGGGCTGCCGAACGCGTCGAAAGCTCGGCAAAAGGACCCGATTACGGGCAACGTCGTCCCGGTGATGCACGCTTGCGGTCATGATGTACATATCACGAGCCTTGTTGGTACGGCGCGGCAGATGGTCGCGCGCAAGGATGAATGGAGCGGTACATTGATGCTGATAGTGCAGCCGGCCGAGGAACGTGTGCTTGGCGCGAAGGCTATGCGTGCCGACAGGCTCTGGGAGCGTTTTGGCAAACCTGACTATGCGCTCGCGTTGCACGTCGGGGCCGGTAGCCCGGCCGGCAAGATTTCTGCACCGGAAGGCCCCACTTACGCCGGAGCGGACACTGTCGACATTACCGTGCACGGTATCGGCACTCATGGCGCCTCGCCGCATCGTGGCAAAGACCCGATCCTGATCGCCAGCCAGATTGTGGTGGCGTTACAGACGCTGGTTGCTCGTGAGCTGGCTCCACATTCGCCAGGTGTCGTGACAGTTGGCTCTTTTCATTCGGGCACCAAGCACAACATCATTTCCGATCGGGCGCACTTGCAGCTAACGGTGCGTAATACGAACCAGGAAACCCGCAAGATCCTCCTGGAAGGCATCGAGCGCATTGCTGTTAATGCTGGTCGTATGGCAGGGCTTCCCGAGGACAAGCTTCCGGAGGTAGTCGTCTCCGAAGAGAGCGTGCCGCCGACCGTAAACGATGTGAACCTCGCGCGACGACTAAAAATGGCCTGGAGCGAGGCGATGGGCGACGACGTATTATTTGAAGAACCGCCAGAAGGTATGGGCGCTGAGGACTTTCCTATGTTCACGGTTGACCCGGACATTACGAGCGTCTATTGGGGCATTGGCGGAACCCCACAGGAAGACCTGGATGCCGAGGATGCAGGCGGCCCGATGGTGGCGAGCCATCATTCGCCACTGTTCAAGATTTCGCCCGAGCCGTCGGTCAGGGCAGGAGTGGAATCGACAGTTGTCGCTTTGCTGGAGTTGATGGGTGATTAGTCGCGGCCAAAGCCGCTCCTACAGATCGTCAACTTCGAACGCTTGCAGCGCTTCACCACCCGCACTCTTTAGCAGTATCTCGACCTTCTGCTCGGCCTCTTTGAGCGCGGTCTGGCAGCCGCGCGTCAACTTGATGCCCTCCTCGAATTTCTTCATCGCTTTTTCGAGGGGGAGATCGCCGGACTCCAGCTCTTCAACAAGGGCTTCGAGGTCGGCCAGGGATTTTTCGAGGTTGACAGCTTTTTTGGTGGTCATCGGAATATTATAGAGTGGAAAACGCCGGGTCGCTGAACTTTCAAATATAGTTCGGCTGTGCTTTGAAAGAACATCTACTGCAAGCCCATCAGCACGCGTATATGCGCGTCGACACAACGTGCCAGGCTATTGAGTTCGTAACCCCCTTCGAGCACCGAGACAATCCGCCTGGATGCTGAAGCTTCGGCTACGCTTACAATCTGTTCAGTTACCCACTGGAAATCGGCATCGGTCAGGTAAATGTTCGACATGTCATCATCTCTGTGCGCATCGAATCCTGCAGATATACAGACCAGCTGCGGTTGAAAATTGTTCAGGGCGGGAAGCCAGTAGTCGGTTACTGCGGATCTGAATTCCTCACTGCGCGCACAAGCGACGAGTGGAACATTCACGCGATTTGCCGCGTTTGGCAGTATTTCCGTGTAAGGAAAGAACGGGTGTTGGAACGTAGAGCAGAAAAGGACCCGATCCTCGTCTTTGAAGATCTCTTCGCTACCGTTACCCTGATGCACATCGAAATCAACAATCGCCACCTTTTTCAGACCGTATTGTTGCAGTGCGTGAGCCGCGCCTACCGCGATATTGTTGTAGAGGCAAAATCCCATGGCCCGTCCACTTTCGGCGTGGTGACCTGGCGGTCTTACCCCGCAGAATGCTGATTCCATCTCATGGCCCATAACAAGATCAATCGCTGCCACCACGGCGCCCGCAGCCCGTCGGGCAGCTGGTAGCGTAGCGGGGCTGATCACGGTGTCCGGATCAAGGCGCGCGTAACCAGTTTGCGGTACCATTGATTCAATGGTCCTGAGGTAGTCTTGCGTGTGTACACGCAAGAGTTGTTGTTCAGTCACCTCGGGTGCATCGACATAGCGGAGCACATCCGCGAGTCCGGTCTCAATAAATTTGTCCTCAATTGCTGACAGGCGCCGGGCGTTTTCCGGATGACCTTCACCCGTGTCATGTTCGTGGCATTTGGCGTGGCCGATGTAAGCGGTGCGCAATGTGGCATCCCTGTATTGCGATGACGGTACTGCACAGTGTAAAAGCTCACGACAGCAATAGGAATTTGGAATAAACAGCACCGATGAACAAACATTATCTCACGACCCTTTTTACTCCTGAAAGTATCGCGCTCTACGGTGCAAGCGACAGGATCGACTCCGTTGGCGGAGTAGTCTTCAAGAATTTGCTGTCGTCCGGCTACAAAGGGCGAATTTATGCGATCAACCCCAAGCGCGACGAGGTACAGGGAGAGAAAGCCTTTCCGTCCCTGGACGATATAGAAGAAACCGTTGATCTTGCGGTGGTTGCGACGCCTGCTCCCAGCATTCCCGGCATTGTAGAAGCCTGCGGAGAACGCGGCGTCAAGATGATGCTGATCCTGTCGGCAGGTTTTCGCGAAACGGGGGCACAGGGTCGACGCCTGGAAGACCAGGTGACGCAATTGGTCAGGCGCTACGGTATTCGCCTGATGGGTCCCAATTGCCTTGGTCTCATCCGTCCGGAGAAAGGACTCAATATCACATTTGGCAACAACAACGCGAAACCGGGCAATCTGGCCTTCGTGTCACAGTCGGGCGCCATATGCACGGCCATTCTCGACTGGGCGGAAAAGAACGACATCGGGTTTTCAGCCGTAGTGTCAACAGGTATCTCTGCAGACCTGGATTTCGGGGACTACCTCGACTACCTGGTTTCGGATCCCTGCACGAAAGCCATCCTGCTCTATATCGAAGGCATCAATAATTCGCGACGCTTCATGAGCAGTTTGCGTGCAGCGGCGCGCGTCAAGCCTGTCATAGCATTGAAAGTCGGACGTCATGCGGCCGGTGCGGAAGCATCGATGTCGCACACCGGAGCGTTGGTGGGCAGCGACGAAACCTTTTCCGCTGCATTGTCGCGATCAGGTGTGTTGCGAGTTGACACCATCGGCCAGCTGTTCGGAGCAGCCAAAACGCTTTCGTCTTCGTACCATCGAGTTGCATCCGAGCGCCTCGTGATCATCACAAACGGCGGCGGTCCAGGCGTCATGGCAGCAGACCGGGCTACTGACCAGGGCATTGAGTTAAGCACCCTCAGCGCCGAAACCATGGCAGCACTGGACAAAGTACTTCCGGAGGTCTGGTCGCACAACAATCCTGTCGACATCATTGGCGACGCGCCACCAGAGCGCTATCGACAGGCGGTCGATATCTGCCTGGAAGACCCCGGCGTGGATGGTGCGATCGTAATCCTGACTCCGCAGGCAATGACGCGGCCGACAGAAGTGGCGGCGGCGGTCATCAAATCAGCGCAAAAAAGCAGCAAGCCGATCGTGACCAGCTGGATGGGCGGGGCGCAGGTAGAAGAGGCACGCCGGCTTTTTAACAATGCACGAGTCCCGGACTTTCGTACCCTGGAAAACGCGGTGGACGCATTTTCATATCTCGCGATATACAACCGAAACCAGCGACTTCTGTTGCAGACGCCCGCCCGGCTGACCAGTGGCCAGGAAACACCGGACGCCGAAGGCGCACGCCTCATCATAGAAGCGGTTCTGACGGAGCAGCGAAAAATCCTGACCGAAACTGAATCCATGGCGGTATTGAACGCGTTCCGAATCCCGACTGTTCGAAATGCCGTTGCCCATTCGGCAACCGAGGCCCTCGTCGCTGCCGAATCCATCGGGTTTCCGATTGCGATGAAGGTGCTTTCAACCGATATTTCTCACAAGTCCGATGCCGGCGGCGTAAGGCTCAACATCAATTCGGCACAGGAAGTACGGGGTGCTTACCGGCAGTTGATCGACCAGGTCACGCTAAACGTACCTGACGCGAAAATTTCCGGTGTCACGATCGAAAAGATGTACCGCAGTTCGAATGGCAGGGAACTCATGATAGGAATAATCAGGGATCCCGTATTTGGCCCGGTAATCAGCTTCGGGAGTGGCGGCACGAGCGTGGAAGTCATGGGTGATTCAGCGATATCCCTGCCCCCGCTTAACCGTCGATTGGCCGTGGACCTCATCAACCGGACCAAGGTTTCCAAACTGTTGGCGAAGTTCCGCCATATGCCCGCGGTCGATATGAATCAGCTGGTTGACGTGTTGCTCAGCGTTTCGAGTATGGCGTGCGAGTTGCCGTGGATACAGGAAATGGACATCAACCCGCTGATTATGGATGAAAAGGCCATTGTTGCCGTCGACGCCCGAATCGTTGTCGATTACCCGAAACAGTCGACCGACCCCTATCACCACCTGGCCATACATCCCTATCCGGCGCACCTGGTGCAGAACGTCCAACTCAACGACGGCACGGATATTGTCATCCGGCCCATACGTCCGGAAGACGCGGAGATCGAGGCGAAATTCGTGCGGGAAATGTCCGAAGAGTCCAAGTATTTTCGCTTCATGAGCTCACTGCGGGAATTGAGCCAGGAAATGCTGGTTCGCTTTACGCAAATCGACTATCACAATGAGATGGCCCTGATCGCCGTTAAGTCGAATGGTGCCGGTGAAGAGCAGATCGGTGTTGCACGCTATGTGACCAACCTGGACAAAACGAGCTGCGAATTTGCAGTGGCGGTGTCAGACAAGTGGCAAAACAAGGGTATCGCCCGCAGGTTGATGCGCAATCTCGTGGAAGTTGCCCGGGATCGGGATCTTGAGAAGATGGAAGGCAAGGTGTTGAGCAACAATTCCAAGATGCTCGAGCTCATGACGTCACTCAACTTCCAAATCAGCAATGACCCCGAAGACACTGCCGTCAAGCTGGTCGAGGTCAAGCTGCACACATTGAACTAGGTAGTTTTGTAGTGCTTTCCCCGGATTGACAACAAACTGCCGTCGGCATACATTGTTGCCTCTCTTAGACTGAGTCTAACTGAGCAATATTCCTCAAGTGAAAGGACCCGAAATGTCACTTAAAGACAGCAAAACAGAACAAAACCTCAAAGACGCATTTGCAGGCGAGTCACAAGCCAATCGTCGCTACCTGTATTTTGCAGCGAAAGCCGATGTAGAAGGCTACAACGACGTCGCTGCCGTTTTCCGCTCAACAGCAGAAGGCGAAACGGGCCATGCTCACGGTCACCTCGAATATCTCGAAGAGACCGGCGATCCTGCGACCGGCCTGCCGATCGGTTCGACGTCTAACAACCTCGCGGCTGCAATCGCCGGCGAGACGCACGAGTACACCGATATGTACCCGGGCATGGCCAAGACGGCTCGAGACGAAGACTTCGACGAGATCGCCGATTGGTTTGAGACGCTGGCAAAAGCTGAGCGCTCGCACGCCAACCGCTTCCAGAAAGCTCTCGATTCACTAGA
>JAOTUU010000200.1 GCA_029863705.1 Gammaproteobacteria bacterium | reverse complement strand
GGCGTTTGCGTGTGAGACGCTGGTTAACTCGGCGGGGTTGTGGGCGCAGGATTTAGTATCTGGCATTGATCGCGCCCATGGGGCGCTCCTACAGGGTGGAGTTGTAGGAGCGCCCCATGGGCGCGACAGCCTCTCTCCAACAGTGTATTTCGCGAAGGGGCATTACTTCGCCTACCAGGGCAAGTCGCCGTTCAGTCATCTCGTGTATCCCCTGCCGTCGGGTGGCGGTCTCGGCATTCACGCGACGAACGACCTTTCCGGTGCGGCCCGATTTGGGCCTGACCTTACCTGGATCGATTCCATCAACTACGATTTCGACGAGAGCCGCAAACCGGTCTTTGTGGAGGCGATAAAAAGCTACTTCCCGGGGGTGGATGCGGAAAAACTCGCACCGGCGTACACCGGAATTCGACCCAAGCTGGCAGGACCGCGTGCACAGTTCACAGATTTCAACATCCAATTTGAGGTCGACCACGGCATACCGGGTCTGGTCAATCTGTTCGGCATCGAGTCGCCGGGCTTGACCGCGAGTTTGGCGATTGGGGCGTACGTCAGCCAGCGTTGTGCTTAGGCCGACCGGCCATTCAGGTTCATTGAGCCGATACGGTCTTCGTCGCCGGGCTCGAATAAACGCTCTCAACTCTCGCCGTATTAAAAGACGTCGCCACGAACTCGTAGGTCCCGGGCACGAGGTTCTCGACCACGTAGGACGTCAGGCCTTCGTTTTCCAGGGTCACTGAGTTCGGATAGCGGCCTGGCGTTGTTCCCCAGTAAATTTTGTAGCCGTCGAGATCGATCAAGTCGGAGCCATCGTCGTTCTTGGTCGGCGGCGTCCAGCTCAAAGTAACTGAGCCCAGGCTCACTGCGTTTACCGTAATCGAGAACGGGCCGAGTGTTGCACTGGCGTTGCTCGTATCCGAGACCGTGATGCTGATGTTGTTGTACGTGTCCACATTGGCATCTGACGGGGTCCCGGTAATACTGCCGTTCGAGGTATTGAAGCTCGCCCATCCTGGCAGTCCACTCACCGTGAATGTCAGGTTGTCGCCGTCAGCATCGTTCGCGGTCGGTGTAAACGAGTAGGGGTCGTTCGCATTGACCTGCGCCGGCGGATTGCCCGAGATTGTCGGCGCAGAGTTAACATTGTTAGCAACGACCGTAATCGAGAACGGGCCGAGTGTTGCACTGGCATTGCTCGTATCCGAGACCGTGATGCGAATGTTGTTGTCAGTGCCGATGTTGGCGTCTGACGGGGTACCCGTAATACTACCGTCCGAGTTACTGAAGCTCGCCCAACCTGGCAGTCCACTCACCGTGAACGTCAGGTCGTCGCCGTCCGCATCGTTTGCGGTCGGCGTAAAGTTATAGGCGCTGTTCGCATTGATTTGCGCCCGCGGATTACCCGAGATCGTCGGCGTAGAGTTCGTCGCGCTCACGGTAATTGAAAACGCGGGCAGGCTGCTGCTTAGTTCGCCGTCGCTCACGCTGACGACGATGTTGCGGTGTGTGCCTACACCGCTCATGTCAGGCGTGCCAGAAATACGTCCGGTTACATTGTCGAAGCTCGCCCATGACGGCTGACCCGAAATACTGAAGCTCAGTGAATCACCGTCAGGATCATTCGCAGACGGCGTAAACGAGTATGTTCCGCCTACAGTAACTGCTGTCGAAGGACTACCAGTTATAGACGGCGCCGAATTCGACGGGTCGGCCACGCCATTATTCAAGTTCGTATTTGTATTCGATTCAACCTGCTCGAGGCAACCGCTAACAGAGACAACCATTAGCAGCGCAGCTAGTTTTTGAAGGTGTTTTGAGTTCATTAATCGGATCATTCAATACGTTTAGCATTTTTCGTGCCAACGTAAGGGAAGGCACAATAAAACAATGACCTACGGTTTGCCAAGTTTCGAAGGACCGGCGGTTGCCCACGTGATCGTGCCGTCTGGCCATCTTTCTGTCGCCAATTGCAAACAGTATTCTCGATAAACGATTAGCTTACGTTCCTAACTATCTGTAGGCGCTGCGAAGACCGCTGTATCCGGATTGCGACATAATGTGTATGCCCGGCGCCACTGCGGCTTCGGCGTCGAGCGCTCGTGAAGATCGGCCTGCCTGCAAGTGGGCCAATTTGTGCGCATCACAAAGGACTCGACATAATCTGTAGGTCGCTAATCGGAGACAGGTTTCTTTTATCATAATTGGTGTTATTCTCCGTCTCGTACACTGAAAAAGGGCAAACCAATCGAAAGGTTGGGACGCAAAGCCACCGGTCTACGGGCTAACGCCTACGACAGCGGAGTTGCCAGTTAAGAAACTGCTTCTGGGCACATTCGTGCCGTGCGCTTTGTCTCCTCAATCTCCAAAATGGGTTGCCCGTCTGCTAACAGGCTGGAGCACAACTCATGCAAAGAAATGGACTTCTTGGAACAACGTCATTTGTTGCAAGACTCACCGTTATGGCGCTCATCGTGAGCGGATGCCTATCGGACGAAGAGGGCGCATCTTTCAGCGGCGATACCAGCGGACCGCCTGCTAATTCGCGGCCGTCGATTTCGGGAAATCCACCGGCATCGATTCGTATCGACAGTCAATATTCGTTTACGCCCTCGGCAAATGATGCCGACGGTGACAGGTTGACGTTCAGCATTACTGGCCAGCCTGGCTGGGCCGCGTTCGATGCCTCGACCGGCAGCCTCACCGGCACGCCAGGTTTTGGCGATGTCGGCGATCACCGGAACATCGTAATCAGCGTCGACGACGGGAATCTGTCGGCGAGCCTCCCGGCATTCTCGATCAGCGTGACAATGGATAACTCGGCGCCGACAATCTCGGGCAATCCACCGCCCCAAGTCAACGTCGACAACCCGTACAGCTTTACGCCCATAGCGAGCGATCCAGATGGCGATGATCTGACCTTCACTGTCTCGGGATTACCGGGTTGGGCGAGTTTTAATGCCTCGAACGGCAGCATTACCGGCACGCCGTCAGATGCCGATGTGCGTACTTACAACGGCATTAGCATCACGGTCTCGGATCCGAGCAACGTCAGTACGACACTCGGACCGTTCTCCATTACGGTCGTCGCAAACGCCGTTAACTCTGCACCGACGATCTCGGGCAATCCGCCAAGCCAGGTCAATGCGAATAGCGCGTACTCGTTTACCCCGACCGCGAACGATGCGGACGGCGACGACCTGACGTTCTCGGAGAGCGGGCTACCAGGTTGGGCGAGTTTTAATACCTCGAATGGCAGCATCACGGGCACCCCGTCAGATGCCAATGTGGACACTTACAGCAACATTAGCATTACGGTCTCGGATACGAGCAACGCAACTGCAACACTCGGCCCGTTCTCGATTACGGTTAACGCAGTGAGCCTGGGATCGGTAACCCTGGATTGGACACCGCCGACGCAAAACGATGATGGCTCCGAGCTGACCGATCTTGACGGCTACAAGATTTACTGGAGAACAATGCCAGGCTCAGGCGACTATCCGAACTCGGTGACCCTGGAAAACGAAGGTCTGACGTCCTACGTCGTTGAAAACCTCGTGCCCGGGACTTACGAGTTTGTGGCGACGTCGTTCAACACGGCCAGGGTGGAGAGCGTGTATTCGAATCCGGCGACCAAGGTGGTTAATTAGCGGCTAAACATCCTCATATCATAGGCGGTCACACCGGACACTGTGAACTAAAGCCTCCACAGGACGGTGTGAAAGTGGCACCATTGGATCCATATCGCGGCCATGGGCCGCTCCCACAGCCTATTCAATGACCGAAGACAGCCGCAAACTATTGATCGTCGAGGACGACCCTGGCCTTTTGAGTCAGCTCAAATGGTGTTTCGAAGGCTATGACGTCTTCACCGCAGAAGATCGGCCGTCCGCCATTACCGAGCTGCGCCGGCACGAGCCCATGGTTGTTTTGCAGGACCTTGGCCTGCCCCCAAAACCAGAAGGCGTCGAGGAGGGCTTCCTCACGCTAGGAGAGATCCTGAAGCTCGCTCCGCACACGAAAGTCATCGTGGTAACAGGTAACGGCGACCAGGAGAACGCGCTTCACTCGGTCGCTCAGGGCGCCTACGACTTCTATGAGAAGCCGGTCGATACCGACACGCTCAAATTGCTCGTCGACCGTGCTTTCAATATCTCCGAGCTCGAGGCAGAGAACCGCAGATTGCAGAACAAGCTGCACGAATCGCCCCTGGATGGCATCGTGGCCGCGAGCGAAGGCATGCTTGCTGTCTGCCGCATGATCGAGAAGATCGCGCCGACTGACGTCACGACGCTGCTGCTTGGCGAAAGTGGCACGGGCAAGGAATTACTCGCGCGCGCGCTGCATCGTTTGAGCCCGCGTGCCGAAAATAAGTTCATCGCAATTAACTGCGCGGCGATCCCTGAGAACCTGCTCGAGTCCGAGTTGTTCGGTCACGAGAAGGGTGCGTTCACGGGTGCGCACAAGACGACAACCGGCAAAGTTGAACTCGCCAACGGCGGTACCCTGTTCCTCGACGAGATCGGCGACATGCCACTCGCATTGCAAGCCAAGATGCTGCGATTCCTGCAGGAGCGCGTCATCGAACGCGTCGGTGGTCGCGAGGAAATCTCGGTCGACGTGCGTGTTATCTGTGCGACGAACCAGAACCCCGAGGGGCTTATCAAGGAAGGTTTGTTCCGCGAGGATCTTTACTACCGCGTTAGTGAAATCACGATCAATATTCCGCCCTATCGGGATCGCGAAGAAGGCCGGCTTATTTTGGCGCGCACCTTGCTGCTGAAGTGCTGCAAATCGCAGGGCAGGGCGATCAACGGCTTCACTGAAGATGCAGTGCAAGCCATCGAGTCTTACAACTGGCCTGGCAACGTTCGTGAGCTTGAGAACAAGATTAAAGGCGCCGTGATCATGGCCGATGGCAAGCTGGTTACGGCTGCCGACCTGGGCATTGAGGCAGGCGAGGGCAGAGGAGAATCATTCAATCTTCGCGAAGTACGCCAGCAAGCCGAGTCCAAGGCAATTCGCGTTGCGCTAGCGAAGTGCTTCGGCAATATTTCCAAAGCTGCGGAAATGCTGGGGATAACTCGACCGACGTTATATGACTTGCTGAGCAAGTATGGCCTGAGCGCGGAAGGGTATTCGAAAAAAAGCACCGGTTTGTAGGAGCGTGCCTGTAGGAGCGCCCCATGGGCGCGATCAATAATACGATTTCTGCACATTTACCCTACAAACACCGGTCTCCTTATCAGTCTGTCTCCCGCAAACTCTGCCAGTGGAGAAAACCCCGAATAACGGTCTGAAAGGTACGGCCCGAACACGACTCGGCCGGTGCAGCTAATTGGAAACAGGTCGCTCTCTGACAGTGTGTGCGTTGTTAAGTCTTGTTCGGCACGAATCATCAACGCGGCGGCCAGTAGTAGAGGGACAGTCTGGCAGAGTGGTTTTTATGATCGTGCGATTCGCAAAGATGACGATCTGGTGGTGATAGCCAGGTACATTGTTGCCAATCCACTGCGCGCAGGCATTGTGAGATCGGTGGCGAGTTATCCGCTGTGGGATGCAAAATGGTTGCCGTAGGAGCGGCCCGTGCTATTTAGTACCTTGAGCCAATCGACTGGTTCAGTGGCCCTTGCAGGAGGGCCGCGATCTATAAAGCTATCGCGGCCATGGGCCGCTCCTACAGGTTGGGATCGCGGCCATGGGCCGCTCCTAGCGGGTCTTGAACTGGTCCGGGTTCAGCTCGTGGCGAGCCAGCAACTTATAGAAGTCCGTTCTATTACGTTTCGCAAGGCGTGCTGCCTGGCTGACGTTTCCCATCGTGATTTGCAGAATCTGCGAAAGGTAGTTGCGTGTAAATTCATCGCGCGCATCGGAGAAAGACGCGAGCTTGCCGCCATGCTCACCAAGTGATTGCTGTACCAGTTCAGCGCTGATAACCGGTGACCGCGACAAAGCGACGTTTTGTCGAACAACGTTGTATAACTG
>JAOTUU010000199.1 GCA_029863705.1 Gammaproteobacteria bacterium | reverse complement strand
ACGCGAGAGGATCTCGGCGTCGGTGATAGGGTAATCGTGCAGAGCGAATTCAGCGACGTAGTTCTGCGAGTTGCAGACATTCTTCACGCACTCGTACTTTTCGTTTTTCGGGTCGACGACGAAGAAAACATAATCGTCCGTGCCGTCGAACTTGCCAAAGGTCGAGACAATGCCCGCTTTGTTGCCGTTGCCGATGTAATACTTTCTGCCGCGGGCGAGGTAAGTGCCGTCCTTTTGCGGAAAGAGTTTCATTTCCGAGGAGTAGATATCGGCGCCATGTTCCTTCTCCGATAGCCCGAACGCAAAGATATGCCCCTCCCGCAAAAACTGCGCGGCCCTTCTCTTAACCGCTTCGTTACTGGATATCCAGATAGGACCGAGGCCAAGCATGCTGACCTGCCAGGTATACCAGTAGGCGAGGCCGTAAAAACCGAGAATCTCGTTGAATTCGCAGTTGCGCCAGCTGTCCCAGCGAACATCCTCAGCACCGTCCGCGTAGGCCGGCGGCGTCATCAGCTTAGCGAAAATCTGCTCGCGCCCGATGAATTCGAGGAAATCGGCATACCAGACACGCTCGTGGTCATCCTCCTTGATACGGCGCCGACCCTTGTTCTCGAAGAATGCGACGGTTTTGCGCATAATCTGCGTCGAAGTCTCGTCGTGATAACGTCGATTGAGTTTGTGAGGATTGAGTAGCATAAGACCCTCAAGCAGTAACGCCGCTGCAGCAAGGCGGCATTGTGGATGGCAGTATGACGAAGCATGCCACGACCTGCCGGGGTAGACCACAGCTGTTCAGCTGCCAGCTACCTGCAGCAGCAAGCATCGTTGCTGTCAGGATGCAGGCATATTTCGCTGCAGCACCAATGACCGCTTCGGGTCATTGGCGCCGAATCAGAACGCTACCGCTCCAGCGACTGCTTTCGGAGATAAAGCAGATGCAAAATACTTCTGCAAAACCGCAAAAAGTTACTAACTCCATGGTAAATGCTTGCAGATAATGCGTAGGAATTATTTGTTTAATGCATCTAAACAACAAATTGTTGATGGTGTAGGAATCTGTGATGGCGACAACAAACTTGTCTACAGAAGTACCAGTCAACGCGGAGGTTATTGAGGTACACATCCTTGACTCAGTCAAAGGCAATTACACTACGTATTGGACGATACCTGATGACATCTCTGCCGAAGAAGCCGCAAAGTGGATTGATCCCGCGACCAAGATACTTTATGCGACAACGATATACGAGGCAGGCGAACCAGGAACGTACTTAGCATTGAGTGGCAAAGGAATGGACATAGATACGGCAATTTTCGATTGATTGGAGCGATACAAGAGACGGGACGAGTTGGACCAGCCGAATTATTCATGAAAAGAAGAAACACTGAAGGACATGTCATGCGGTTTGTTCTAATCGCCCTGCTATTGCTGGCTGAGGCCACCAACGCCGCCGAAACTTTCGAATGTCAATCGGGCGACTATTGGGATAGTGATGGCAAGATACTGGTCACAGCTCGTGTCTTCGTTGAATCTGGCGGAGCAACCATTGAAGTAGCTGGCGTGGTATACCTCGCAGACTATCGAGTAACAGGATTTAATCGTCGCTGGGATTTTGTCCCAGTGACGAAGGAACGATATGACCATGCGTTCATCATAAAACCGGCTGGCCGTGCAACCTATTACGATTTTTCGAAATCTGCCACCATGAAGAACGAATTCCCTACTCAATCCTTCTTCTGCAAACAGACCGAATCAGAACCAGACTAATCCCAGAAACTACATACAACTCATTGCCAGCTTGATTGACTAACTTGGTTCTAACTGAGGGGAACGACCCCTTCGAGTCATAAGCAGCCCTTCAGGACAATATTGACGGTCAGTCAGAAGGTAGCGACGGCGTAATTAGCGCTGTTTCGTCAGCGCCCACACAGCTACGCGTGATGTAGCTTAAGGCAACCTTACGCGCCGCGCTCGAGCAGCAGTCGCCGCGCGTAAGGGATCAGGCCACCCTCGTCGATGATGGCCTGGCGAGCCTTCGGCAGTGGTTCGATCGCGAAAGACTTGCCAGAGGTCAGGTTGCAGACCTGCTTGTCCCTGATCTCCAATTCGTCGCCCTCCCCGGCCTCGATATCCGGGCAGATAATCATTTGCAGACCGACGTTTATTGAGTTCTGCAGAAATATCCTCGCGAAGTTGCGGGCCACGACGATCAGGCCGTAACCCTTAATGCACGACGCGGCCTGTTCGCGTGAGGAGCCGCAGCCAAAATTGTCCCCCGCCACGATGAAGCTCCCTGCAGGAAATTGCTTCTCGATGAGCGCCTTATTGAACTCGGTATTGTCCGCGAAGGCGAACTGCGGTGTCTCCGTCGGTAATACCGTCGCCATGAATCGGCCCGGGTAGATGATATCGGTCGAAATATCGTTATCGAGTTTCAGTACGACTTTGCCTTTGGCCATTTCAGTTCACCTCCCGCGGATCGGAAATAACGCCGGTCAACGCGCTCGTCGCTGCCACCACTGGCGAACACAGGAACACCTCGGCTCCCGGGTTGCCCATACGGCCCTTGAAATTGCGATTCGTGGTTGCGAGCGCAGTCTCGTTGTCACCCAGCGCCCCCTGGTGAATTCCAAGGCAGGGCCCACAGCCTGGATTGCAGACGACCGCGCCGGCCGCGATCAGGTCACTCAGGTAACCGGCGTTCAAAGCATCGGAGTAAATGCGCCACGATGCCGGGAACACGAGCATGCGCGTCCCCTCCGCCACCTGCTTGCCCTTGAGGGTTCGCGCGACGATTTCGATATCATCAAGACGTCCATTCGTGCAGGAGCCCACTACAATCTGGTCTATCTTTCTGCCCTTCACCTCGCCAATCGGTTTGACGTTGTCCACGGTGTGCGGGCAGGCAATTTGCGGTTCAAGCCGCGTAGCATCGATCTCGACTACGCGGTCGTATACCGCATCCGCATCCGGAGCGAACAGATCCAGTTCATCCACAACGCCGGCCTCGTCCCGCAGGTATCGGCGCGTTTCCCAATCCGGCGGTACGACGCCCCCAGTCGCGCCGGCTTCCACCGACATGTTGCAGAGCACCAGGCGACCCGACGTCGGCAGGCTGCGGATCGTGTCCCCGTGGAACTCGATCATCTTGAAGTTCGCACCCTCGGCCGTGAGGAGACCGACCAGGTGCAGGATCAGATCCTTGGCGTAGACTCCATCCGGGAAATTACCGTTAACAACTACCTTGATCGTGCCTGGCACTTCGACATTGAGAATACTCCCCAGGGCCCAAACCGCGGCCATTTCCGTAGCGCCGATGCCAAACGCAAAGGCACCGAGCGCACCGTGTGTAGTCGTATGGCTATCGGTGCCCACCAGGACATGGCCCGGTCGCACATAACCGTTTTCGGGAAGGATCTGGTGGCAAATGCCACCCACATCGCCCCGCACATCGTGGAACCTGGGAATCCCTTGTGCCGCGACGAAATCGCGAATCTTTTTCTGATTGGTCGCGGTCTTCGATGACTCCGCCGGTACGCGGTGGTCAAAGATAATCGCAATCTTGTCCGGATCCCACACCCGCGCCTCGCGCCCGGTATCGCGGAAGATCTCGTTGAACTGGTTGATAACGAGTGCTGCGTTCTCGTGCGACATTGCCAGGTTAACTGGCAGCTCGAGGACATCCCCTGTCTCCACTACCGCCGTCCCGCAGGCTCGCGCGAGCAGTTTCTGTACGTAGGTCATGCCCATTTCGATCTCCTTCACTCAGTAATGGTCAGATAACATGCTTCGCTTTTAGATCAGCCAGTTCATCCTCTGCGATACCGATGCCCGCTAATACTTCAGCGGTGTGTGCCGATAATCGCGGTGGCGCGGAGGTGATGTCCCCTGGCGTTTGATCGAACTTCGCAGTTAACGTAAACAGCGGAACGGTGCCGATGCCCTCGACCGGCACGTCTTTCAGAGTCTCTCGGTGTTCAATCTGTGGCTGCTTCAACGCGTCTTCGAGGCTCAGGATTGCGCCGCTCGGCACGCCATTCGCATTCAGCAGCTCCACCCACTCCTGCGTTCCGCGTTCTATCAGTTTCGCCTCAAGTAGCGGCGTCAACGCTTTGCGGTTCTGTTTGCGAACATCGCGTTTCTCGAAGCGCGGATCGGTCTTGAGATCCGGCAACCCAAGCACGTCACAGACCGACTCCCATTGCTCCTGCTTGTTGGCAGCGATGTTGATATGGCCGTCCTTGGTAAGGAACACTCCGGATGGCGCCGCCGTAAAATTGTCATTGCCCATCGGTAACGGCTCGCGCTTCGCGATGAGCAGGTTTGCGGCGACCCAGCCCATGAGGGGCATGATGGAATCGATCATAGCAACGTCGATGAACTGTCCCTGGCCCGTGCGCTCGCGGTGGTAAAGAGCCGCCATGATGGCAAAGGCGCCGTTCAGGCCGCCTACCGTGTCGCACACCGGGAATCCCGCGCGCAGTGGATTCAAGCGCTCGTCTCCGTTGACGGCCATCTCGCCGCTAAGACCCTGGATAATCTGGTCGTAGGCCGGCTTGTGCGCATCGGGCCCGGTCTGCCCGAATCCCGAGATGGCGCAATAGACGAGTCCCGGATTGATCTCTTTTAGAATGTCGTAACTCAATCCCAGGCGATCCATGACGCCCGGACGAAAGTTCTCGACCAGCACGTCCGCGTCCTTCACGAGCTTCAGGAAGATCTCCTTGCCCTCGGCCGACTTCGTGTTAAGGGTCACTGACTTCTTGTTCGCGTTTTGCGCCAGGAAGCTGGTTCCCATCAATTGCTCGTTCAGCTCGGTAAGCGTGCCCAGCTTGCGTGCCAAATCGCCGCTTCCGGGCCTCTCTATCTTGATGACTTCTGCGCCCAGGAGGGCCAGGTGCAACGTTGCGAAAGGTCCCGCCAAAACGTTCGTGAGGTCGAGGACCCGGACGCCCTTTAGCATTTGCTCGCTCATGCCGCCACCTGCTTACGGATAAGTCCGGCCTTGTAAACGCAACCGGGCATCTCGCGTTCGAAGTACATCGCAACGTCACTGGCGACGCCCATTAATTTGTTCACGTTCACATCCCTGCGTAGTCCTTCCATCTGGAGGGCGTTCACGAAATCCTCGGTTGCTACGTTCCCGGCCGCCACCTTTGTGAACGGGCAGCCGCCGAGACCGGCGAACGAGGTTTCAAACGACGTAACGCCGACACGCATGGCGGCCATGATGTTCGCCATACCGAGTCCATAGGTGTTGTGGAAGTGACAGGTGCATTCGATGTTGGGGTCAAGGTCGAACACTGCTTCGAACAGCCGCTCGACCTGGGCCGGGTGGGCGTGGCCGGCGGTGTCGGCCAGACTGATGTTGAACAGGCCTGCTTCCAGGTACGCGCCTACCATTTCGAGTACACGTTCCTCGGGGATCGGGCCTTCGAAGCCGCAGCCGAAGGCCGACTGCACCGAAACCTGCACCTTTTTCCCCGCGGCCACGGCCTGCTCTGCCGCAGCGATGATACGGCGCATGGCATCCTTTGTTGCCATACCCGTGTTCTTCAGGCTGTGGGTCTCGCTCGCCGAAGCGCCCAGGCAGAGCATCTCCACACCACACTCCAGGCCGCGTTCCACACCCCGTTCATTCAGCGCGAGTCCCGCAATGGTCACGCCGGGCTTTTTGTTCCCTACAAGTCGCCGAATCAGTTCATCGGTATCGGCCATCTGCGGAACCTTCACCGGGTGCACAAAGGAACCGACCTGCACGATGTCGACACCGGATTCCATAGCACGACGAATCCAGTCCTCCTTCGTCTCGATTGGAACGACGTCCCGCTCCATCTGTAACCCGTCGCGGGGCCCTACCTCGTGGATAACGATCTGTGTCATCGGGAATACCTCTTACAGCTTGTCCGCTATCGCTTCGGCCATCTCGAGTGTCGTGGCCGATCCTCCCATATCGTAGGTTTGCACTTCGCCTTCGCTTACGA
>JAOTUU010000028.1 GCA_029863705.1 Gammaproteobacteria bacterium | reverse complement strand
ATCAAGCCACCCTGTCGAAGAGCTTGACGTGATTTGCTGCGGCGCGGCATCGTCCGCCGTATCGCTGTCAGTTTCGTCGCGGTCAGCTGAATTCGTGTCTTCGACCACCTCATCCTGGCCGCCATCCCAGCCTTCAGGCCAGGCGAAACTCAAGTCGTTTTCGATTGCATCGGACTGCGCGTCAGTGCGAACTTCCGCGACCTCGCTGATGTCCTGCATTATCGCAGCGATGTCTTCGTCGCCGTTGTCTTCGTAAGCCTCCTGGATGACACGTGCGAATTCCCCGGATATGGGATCTGCTGACAGCAGAATTCGGGGTTCAAGCGCTTCCAGGCGATATTGGTTTTCGGCGGGTATGAGATCGTCTTCAATGAACGCAGTATCATCATTGCCGGGCAGAGGCAGCTCTGCCTTGCCGGTCAATGCGTTGGGGAATAATCCCCTTACTTTTGCGCTAATTGTTTTTATTTTTTTTGTCTCTAGCTTGTTCGGGGGTAATCGTCTAGTGGTAATTACCTACGATGCTCCGGGTAATTACTTACGTACTCCCGGCGACCTCAATAGAAACATAACTCACGGTTATTCACATAATTAGCTTAAATTCCGAAAGCTATTTTTATTCTATTTTTCAATGGTTAAGCAGCTATTCCTCATCGCTTACTGAATAGTCCTTCTCCGAAATCTGCGCAAAACTGCCCTCTGTGCATCGCTGACTACTCGTTTGATGCCGCATTCAAGGACCCGAAAGCAATGTCGCAACGTATGCCACCGGGGATTGCGTGATCCTTGTTTTCGAGCTGCAACTGAACACGAAATGTATCGCTTGCAGCGTCGATCGTTCGATCAACAACCGCGACCTCGGCAGACCGAACAGGCACTCCCGGAAGGAGTGGCGTTATGTCGGCAGGTGTTCCAACCTGCACGGAACCGAACTGCGCTGCCGGCAAAATTATTTCGACGTTAAGTGGATCCACCTCGGCAATGACCATTATCTCTCGCGCACGGTCTTCTACCGACTCACCGGGGACGAGCAATATTTCAACAATCACGCCGTCGACAGGGCTGCGAATGCTTCTGAGCTCCAGTCGCCTGGCGGACCGATCACGCTCAATTTGCATCAGACGCTGATTGTCCAGCGCCACCTGGAGTTCCGTCTCAGCAAGCCGAACGTCGGTATCAGCCTTGTCCTTATCATTGAATGAAATCGCATTGTCTTCGTAGAGCTCAGTTATGCGATCACGCTGCCTCTGCATATACTCCAGTGTTGCCTGTTTTGATTCGACATCGCCTTTCATCTTCGCCCTTGCATCCGCAAAATCGAGTGCAATGGTTTCGAGCGAAGACTCCAGTTTTGCCACTACCTGGCCTTTACGGACAATGTCGCCACGCCTGACAAGGACCTTTTCGAGAACGCCTTCTTCGCGGGTACTCAATTCGGTTACTGAATGCGGTTCGATCATGCAGTCATATCCGGACAGATCCTGTGCCTGGGAATCGCCAAGCGGCGCCATCACACCGAAAATGGCGAGCCCACATATGAGTTGATTTTTTTTGAGTTCTGACATTTTTGCCTCCATTCTTATTCTCCGCGCCCGCTGAATGCGAGCATGTCTCCAAGATTGTCATCCAGTTTCAAAAGGTCCTTGCGCAGCCCGCTGTGGCGCTTTTCCGCCGAGTTCTGTGCGACAGCAACGAGCAGCTTTACGAGTACACTTGGGGCGGGCTGCTCGGGCTTTGCGACACGATCGAAAAACATCTCCAGCCACTTTCCGGAAAACTCGCCAAAGAGTTCGTCTTCCAGCGATAAAATGACCTCACAGCTGCCCGGGTCACCCTGTCGGCCAGCGCGACCGAACAGCTGCCGATCGATGCGACCGGCATCGTGGCGCTCCGTCGCCAGAACGTGAAGGCCACCGAGGTCCGCAATACCCGGTGCCAAGCGTATGTCCGTGCCCCGCCCCGCCATATTGGTCGCGACGGTAATACGGCCGGGCTGTCCGGCCTGGGCGATGATCTCCGCTTCCTGCTGGTCCTGCCGGGCATTCAATACGCGATGGACCAGCCTTGCCTTATCCAACTCACGGCTGAGCACTTCTGATGCCACAACCGAGCGCACGCCTATAAGCACGGGCCGACCCTGTTCGTGCAACTCACCCACGCGCTGGACCACAGCGTTCCACTTTTGCTCGGCTGAGCGATACAGGCTGTCCCCGATAATGGTGCGCCGAGTCGGTTTGTTGGTCGGAATCGTAACCACGTTCAGCCGATACACAGACCAGAGCTCGGAAGCCACCTCACGCGCCGTTCCGGTCATACCGCCCAGCCTCAGATAGCGCTGAAAAAAGCGCTGATAGCTGATCCTGGACAATGTCTCCTGGCGCCCGCTGATTGCACAACCTTCCTTGGCTTCAACCATCTGATGCAGCCCGCGCTCCCAGGATCGATCCTCCATGGTACGGCCCGTATACTCGTCAATAATCTGTACCTTGCCGTCCCGAATCAGGTAGTGCTTGTCCAGTTCAAACAGGTGCAAAGCGGACAAGCCCTGCCGGATGAGCTCTTCACGGCGTCGCTTTCCGGACCAGACTCCGCCTAGCGATCGCGCCATGCGGGCAATGTAGGCCTTGCCGAGGTCTGTCAATTCAACCTGCCGGAGCCTCTGGTTAATAGTGAAATCTCGTGGCGATTCGAGCAGGCGTGCAATCCGAACTGCGTGTTTGAACGTCTTTTCCTGGTCATCCATGTTCGAACGGTTCGAGATGATCAACGGAGTCCTGGCCTCATCGATCAGGACGCTGTCAGCCTCATCGACGATTGCGAAGCACAAGCCCCTGAGCAGCAATTTGCTGGTTCGAGGCGTCTTTGTATATAAGTCCTCGAGATTCAGGTGCAGCGCTCTATTTTCCTGGCCCAGCAGCATTCGATCCTTTAGATAATCAAACACGATTTGCTTATTCGTGCAGTAGGTAATGCTGCGACTGTAGGCCTCGCGCCTCTGTTTCAGATCCAATCCTTCCGTGATCGTGCCAACGGTCAAACCCAGGGCGCGATACACCGGGCTCATCCATTGGGCGTCCCTGGCAGCGAGGAAATCGTTGACGGTCACAACATGAACGGGAATGCCGGCCAGCGCGGCGGTCGAGGCCGCCAGCGTCGCTGTCAGCGTCTTGCCCTCGCCCGTCTCCATTTCGGCAACCCTGCCCTGCAGCATGACCCAGGCGCCATACAGCTGAACGTCATAGTGGCGCATACCCAGTCGCCGCGAGGCAAACTCTCGCACGATCGCAAACGACTGCGACACGAGGGCACCGCGTAGTCCAAGTGCATAGAGATTTCTTCCAAGCTCCCGGGCACGTGCTGTGAGATCCTGATCATTGAGCTTATCGAGTCCCACGGCACACTCATCGACAGCGTCGATGAAATGCTGGTAACGAGGATTCCGGCCGAGCACATACTGGTGCATTTTGCCGGATGCGGCGGCCGCCATTTTGTCCAGCATGCCGGCGCGGCTTTCCTCGCGCTGCGGATAGACGCCAGCGAGTATTCCCGGTCGGTGCAATATGGCGTCAGACACCAAATTGCCTCAACAGTAGTTGTCTCACTGATCGATAGAGCTGCAGGCCGATCGGCTCGTAGCCGTGGTCAAACCTGACGTACACACGATTACCGAGGAAATCGGTGGGTGCCTCCTCGGGCAGAACCACCTCGAACTCGAACACTCGCTCAAGAGTCTTCGTGCCCGCGCTATCGCGCGGATCAACCGCAAAAGAGCCGCCGCCCGCGGTCCCGAGCGCGGCCGTGGGTAATTGTTGTGTCCCACCGGGCACGGCACGGCGCAACGTCGCTTCAAAACTCTCGCCGCCCCAGCCGCTCTGGAGCACGTCAATTCGGCGAATACGCTCCCGCAACAATCCTATGTTGTCTTGTGCGACAACGGCCCGAACCGTCAGGTGATCGGACGAGTCGACGATGTAGGCTACGATCTGTCCCTTGTTTACAAATCGGCCTGGCAAATCCTGCCGCCGCGGCGCAGTGAAAATTCCGGCGCGGGGACTCCTGATAACCAGATCCGCAACCTGTTCGCGGGCACGTTCAAGATCGCCAGTTGCTGCGGCAAGCTCTTCACGCAGAATGGACACCTGAACCTGCCCAACAGTCTGAGCCTGCGTCAGCTGCAATCTGATTTCGCGCTGGTGCGACTCGAGAAGTTCGAGGCGGGAATCGAGAAACGGATCGCTGGCCACAATGAGGGCATCGCCCTCTTCGACCGGCGTTCCATCCGCCAGCAGTACTTCCTCTATGAAGCCATCCACGCCGGCACGTAACTGGGACTGCTCTGGCGGCCAGACCACTCCCTGCGTGCGAGTCCAAAGAGGGATAGGCAAAACGAACAGAATTAACAGCAGGAGCGCCGTGATGCGCAGCGTTACCGACACCGCCTTCCGCCGATTTTTCCTGAGCCGTGGACTCGAGGCCAGAAACTTTATGCTCTTGCCGATGGGGATAACCGCCTGGGTGACAATGGCCCATATCGCAAGCAAAACACCGACCGCGAAAAACCGGCTGCCTATGTACAGCACGATGACAGTCATGATGAACACACGGTAGAGGAACGCCGCGATCCCATAGAAAAGGAACCAGTTGCGTTCGCCCCGCGAATCGGCCGGCGATACCGCATCCTTGGAATCGAACAGATAGCGTTGAATCAGGTAGCCGAGATACTGATTCGAACGGTTGCCCAGGTTCGGGATTTCGAGGGAGTCCACGAGTACGTAGTAGCCATCGAAACGAAGCAGCGGATTGCCATTGAACAGCAGCGTCGAGACTCCGCTGATCAGCATCACATTGTAGGCAACGGTGTGCACCGCGCCGGGCTCTACAGAAAGCCAGACAAAAAGCGCGATTGCGCCCATGAAGAGCTCGGCCATAATGCCGATCGCGCCCACGAGTACTCGCCGGCGCTTGTCCCGAAAACCCCATGCAGATGACGCATCTACATACGGGACTGGCACCAGAACCAGCAACATGATGCCAATTTCATGGACTTCGCCACCCGAAACTTTGGTCGCATAGCCATGGAACAGCTCGTGGATGGCCTTAACAAACGGATAAACGAGCCACAGCAAAACGAGATTCTGCGGAGCAAGGGCACGATCGACGATGTTGTCAGTCAGCGCTGACCAGTTCGTCGCCGCCAGCACCGCGCCAGCGCCAACCGTCAATAGCCAGACCCAGGCACCGTACTTCGTAAATATGAAGCGGATGTAGGGCAGCGTCCTGGTCAAAAACCGGTCCGGATCCAGAAGCGGAAAACGCACAGCCAGCGGGG
The DNA here is from genome assembly GCA_029863705.1 of Gammaproteobacteria bacterium. GTDB lineage: Bacteria > Pseudomonadota > Gammaproteobacteria > Steroidobacterales > Woeseiaceae > UBA1847. Next base: position 19,242 of record JAOTUU010000028.1, on the reverse strand, counting down.
ACCAGATTCGCTGTTTCCATTTCATCTTCACGGAGCGCCGATAGCGTCGCAACAACTCCCGGCTGTCGGGCGTGACATCGCAGATCAGGATGTCGGCGGCGTGCAACTGCCCGAGCAGTCGAATCACCTCATCCTGTGTCGGCGCCGCGTCGCCTTCCTGTTCATTCAAAGCGTCCCAGAGTTCCTGCACTGTCCGCTCGCCGTTCATCAGTCCGATGAAACGATAGGCGGCTGGCGTAAATCGGTGCGATCGACCGCCGGCATGATCCTGTAACACGAACCAGATCTTGCCTCTGTAATCGTGCCGGTGCAGCTCTGCATGCTGACGTAGCCGAGGCTTCAAGTCAGCAACGCGATACCATGATGGGCTAAATAGGGTCTCAGACATCGTTGATATGGCTTATGGCCACCAGGACCAGAAGAACATTCGGAACCAGGAGGAAATCTTGTGGGTCCATATCCAGACCAACCTGCGACTTCCTGCATCTATTTTTCCAACGCCCTCCATGCCGGGTCGCAGCATCGCTGGCGGTTTCGCAAGCAAACTCGCCTCGACCCGAAAATAATTGCGCCCTTCCTCCGCCGTAGAGATCGGCGTGATCTTGTCCACACGAATCTCGATCACGTCTCCAGGCATGCCCGTCAAAGCCAGCAGACCGGTTTGCTCCTGAATCACTTCACCGATATCGCGTTCGTCGACTTTGAGGATTACGCGATAGGAGTTCAACGGGGCCACCTCGAAGAGAATGTCTCCGCGCTCCACTGGCGCACCCAATGATTGGCTCAGGTCGCCGCTAACGACAATGCCATCAAATGGTGCCGTGACAATAATCCGCTTGAGCTGCTCATCCAGCAGCTTTATTTGAGCATCAGCCTGCTGTATCTGGGCAGCAAGTATTCCTGCTCGCGCACGGTCTCGTTCGGCTAGCGCCTCACTTTGTTCGCGCCGTCGTTGCGAGCGCTGGCTTTCCCACTTCAGACGTTCGAGCCTCAGGTCGCGATCGTCCAACTCGGCAATGGTCTGGCCCTCTGCCACAGTATCGCCGGCACGCACATCCGCTTTCGCGACATACCCCGCCATTGGAGCTGCGATAACTCTCTGAATAGTGCCCTCGAGCCTGGCGTCTGCCGTTACCCGATAATCGCCGTTCGCAAATGTTAAAAAGAGCAGTAACGCCACTGCCGCGGCGGTAACGACTTTCCTACCGTCATTGCCGGGTCCGGCCAGCTTTGCCAATTGTGCTTTACCGCTGTCGAGAGCCTTGCGAGGCAGCCACCGATCTTCTTTTCGTTTGATATCGAGGATTGGGCCGAGCAACGACGCCATATGTTCACAAAGCCGGATTGTCTTACTGTCCAGCGGATGACCGCTCGGCATTTCCAAAGTTATGGCGCCCAGCAAGTTGTCACCATCGGCAAAGGGCACTGTGCAAATCACGGCCTTGCCCTGATTCTCATGTAATTCGGCGTGTGCCCGAGTCACTTGCAGCGGGCCCTCCTCATCCACCGGGTAGACAATAGTTGCCTGCTGATCGATCGCCTCATCCATTACGGCCTCAATGGCCCGAATGAGGTTCGCCTTCTTGCCGAATGTCGCGCTATGGGATACACCCCTTACCTCGGAGTGTTTGCCGTTCATGAACCCGACACAAACGCGTTCGCACCCGAGGCGACCCGCCAGTTCGGTGGCGACAGCCGTCACTGCCTCCTGAAACCGCTGGTGATGAATGCTGGTTGCTATCGTTTCCAGAACGGTGATCAGTCTGTCGCTTGGCGGCGTCCAGTGACCCCTGATAAAAGATTCGATCCAGGTACAGCCCCACTCGAGACTCGAGATCAAGGCACGCATGTCTCGCTTCGGATCGTGCTCGATCTCAAAGGCAACGCTACCGTAAATCTTGTCGTCTACTTTGATCGGCATCGCAACGAAATCGTGCGTTTTGGGTTGATCCGTTGTTGGCGAGCTGCCAGCTTGTACCTGTACCTTTCGCTGTGTGATCGACTGCTCGGCAGCAGCGGCCAGTGATCGACTGCCAGACATTCCAGCCGGCCAAATGGCAACCGGCGCGAACGGGCCACGTTCCTTGGGCCCCAACACGACGACTGCCCGTCGTGCGCCTTTTATCAAACCACACTGAATCTCGAGCCAGACCGCCGCGAACTGCTCGGCATTACTGGCCTGCTTTAGTCGCGTCCACTGATCCGCATTTTCGGTACCAGCGTTTGTTTGATCGGCCACTTCACTATGGACAGATCCATCTGCCTCCGCCATCGGCTACCCCTTCAACTTATCGACTGATTTTGATTTGTTGCAGCGCTGCAATAGAAAGCAGTCTTTTTATTTTGATTTATAACGAAAAAATTCAGTGCACGCCTGCACTAATAAAAGAATACCGAGTCGATAGTCGAATGGCTATTACTTAAAAAGACGGCCTGATTGGCCATTATCGATCAAGGCGCTATTAAAGTAAGTGTTCAGACTCAAGACATTACCGTAAGTCAATGACAAATATACTAATTCTGAAGAAACGGCCGTCTGCCGAAGAGGCTATGTCCCTTTCTTAGATGAATTTCGGGCGTTCCTGATTGTAGAAAGGCCCTGCAGGAATTCGACCGATAACGGCAACGTCGGTATCGAAATGCGCTCGACGACGGCAAAACATAGGAGACTGTGAACTCCTACGACAATTAGATATTGTCGTTTAAACAATGCGGGAATTATTTTTCCAGGGTTTACCGACGGTTACATTTCTGCTGTATTAAAAGGTACCGGATTGAGTTTTTACCTTGGATTTCGTGGAGAAGCCGATGTGCGATGAGCTAACCGAAAAAGACAACGACGAGTACCTGCGCAAGAATAAACTGACAAGACGCAAGTTCGGGCAGCATGGCGTCGCCGCCGCGGTCGCCATGATGCTGCCGCCTGTGGCGAACGCAGTCGACGTCGTCGAGCAGGATGTCACGGTCGATACACCCGACGGCGAGGCCGATTGTTATTTCGTACACCCGGCAAGCGGCGCGCACGCTGCAGTTATCGTATGGCCGGACATTGTCGGCATTCGACCGGCGTTTCGGGCTATGGGCAAACGGCTTGCGCAGTCCGAGTATTCTGTCCTGGTCGTTAATCCGTACTACCGCACACACAAAGGTGCCGTGGTGCCGGAGGGCAAGACGTTCCGCGATCCGGGAATACGCGAATTGTTGATGCCGCATGCGCAGACATTGTCACCGGAAACCTGCATTACTGACGGTCGTGCGTTTGTCGAATACCTCGACCAACAACCGCCAGTCGATACCGCCCGCAAAATCGGCACGACCGGTTATTGCATGACCGGCTCCTACACGATGCGACTGGCAGCTGCCATTCCGGACCGGATCGGCGCGGGCGGCTCGTTCCACGGTGGTGGCCTGGCGACGGATGACGAAGACAGTCCGCACTTGCTGGTGCCGCAGATGAAGGCAGGCTTCCTGATTGCGATCGCCGAAAGCGATGACAAGCGCGACCCCGAAGCCAAGCAACTGTTACGCGACGCATACGATGCTGCCGGCCTGGAGGCAGAGATTGAAGTCTACGAAGGTACGAATCATGGCTGGTGCCCTCCGGACTCGGCGGTTTATCACGAAGCGCAGGCCGAACGTGCATGGAGCAGGTTATTGGCCCTGTTCGAACGGGAGCTGGCGTGACAACGCACAATATCTATCAGGTTGATGCATTCACGTCGTGCCTGTTCGGCGGCAACCCGGCGGCCATCTGCATATTGGACTCGTGGTTAGATGCCGAAGTCATGCAGGACATCGCAGCGGAGAACAACCTGTCCGAAACGGCCTTCATTGTTCAAAGCCATTCCGGCTATGATCTTCGCTGGTTCACGCCAAAGATAGAAGTTGATCTTTGTGGCCACGCTACGCTCGCCGCCGGCTATGTTGTCCTGCATCTGCTGGGTGAAAACATTGATTCGGTGTCCTTCGAGACAGTCAGCGGTACCTTGACCGTGCGGCGCGACGGTGAGTGGCTGTCAATGGATTTCCCGTCTCGTGCACCGACACTCGTTGCGGCGATTGAAGCCCTCAGCGACGCGTTGGGCAAGGCCCCCTCGGAAGTACACATGTCGAGAGACATCCTTGCACTGTATGACGACGAAGCGACTGTTCAGGCTTTGTCGCCTGACTTCGTCAAGCTGGCGGCCCTCGAAGAGGGGCTGGGCGTCATCGCAACCGCGAAGGGTGACACCGTCGATTTCGTATCGCGGTTCTTTGCACCCAAGGCAGGAATTTCGGAGGATCCCGTAACCGGTTCAGCACATTGCACACTAGTTCCGTTCTGGTCTGAGAGACTCGGAAAACCGCAACTGCAGGCAAGACAAATCTCGGAACGCGGTGGTGAACTGCTATGCGAACACCGAGGTGATCGAGTAACAATTAAAGGTCAGTGCCGACTATTCCTTAAGGGCACATTTGAATTTGAGCCGCACGCTCCAGGACTATAAGTTAATACTTATAATAACAATAAATAAGATTGAATTTTATTTATCGTTGCAAGTGTTACTTTCGCCGTCAGGAGACACGAATACCCAGCTGGTGTTCGGAAGTTATTTCCACGGAGGATTTTCGCGACATGTCCACGCAACACCCTATCGTAGCGGTAACCGGATCCTCAGGCGCAGGCACGACTACCGTCAAAACTGCGTTCGAACATATCTGCCGTCGCTTGAATGCCATACCAAGCATTGTTGAAGGAGACAGCTTTCATCGGTATGACCGTGCAGAGATGCGTGAAGTAATCAAGAAAGCAAGAAGTGACGATAAAAATGTCAGCCACTTCGGTCCTGAGGCCAACCTGATCGACAAGCTTTCAGATCTCTTCGAGCAATATGGCAAAACTGGCAAAGGCCAAAGGCGTTACTACGTCCATAACGAAGATGAAGCCGTGCTGCACAAGTGCCCGGCCGGCACATTCACACCGTGGGAAGAGCTCCGGGACGGCACTGACCTGCTATTGTACGAAGGGCTGCACGGCGCAATGGTCACCGAATCTCACGACGTCACTCAACATACCGATTTACTGATCGGCGTTGTACCGATCGTCAACCTCGAGTGGATTCAGAAAATCCATCGCGATACCTTGCAACGCGGTTACGCCCCACGAGATGTAACGTCGACGATATTGCGTCGTATGGAAGACTACGTGAATCACATAACGCCGCAGTTCTCTCGTACTGATATAAATTTTCAGCGTGTGCCCACGGTAGACACTTCAAACCCGTTTATCGCACGTGACATACCGACACCGGACGAGAGTTTCGTTGTCGTGCGCTTCCGTGACCCGACCAAATTCAACATCGACTTTCCTTACCTGATCTCGATGATCAAGGATTCCTTTATTTCAAGACGAAATACAATTGTCGTTCCGGGCGGCAAAATGCTGTTGTCGATGGAGCTGATTCTTATGCCCATACTCCAAGAGATGTTCGCGGCGGCCAGAGGCGGTTCCCAGAATTGAAGGCGACCCACTTCGGTGACGGAAAACCCGCGGCAGTGGTATTCGATCTCGATGGCACACTGGCTGACTCTGCACCGGACATTCATCACTCCTTGAATTCGGTATTGAACCAGCACGGCCTGAACTCGATCGAGCTGAGTTCGGTAACCCTGATGATCGGCGGCGGCCCGGAGCTTCTTGTCAGGAGAGCCCTGGACGAGCTCGGCACGGCCGCAGATGCTGGAGAAATCGCCGCACTGACCGCGGACTTCGAGAACGCCTATCTTGAACACGGCAATGCACTGACGAAACTGTTTCCGGGCGCCATAGAGTGCATTGCCAGGCTCGAAGGACATGGGATCCCGATCGGCCTCTGCAGCAATAAGCCCGAGCACATTTGCGATCGACTGCTAGCCGACCTCGATATCCGGAAATTTTTTGTTGCCATACAGGGTTCGGGCACCGGCCTGCCGAAGAAACCGCATCCCGACCCTTTACTCGCAATACTGGATCGCCTGGGCGCCAAGCCTGCGCAATCCCTTTACGTTGGTGATAGCAGCACCGATGTCGAGACAGCCCGAGCCGGTGACGTCCCGGTTGCGCTGGTCAAGCACGGCTATACATCAGAGCCGGCAGCCACTCTCGGTTCCGACTGGGTTGTGGAAAGTCTTGCCGATATCCCTTCAATTTGGCAGTAGTCTATTTACGGCCTCCGGACAGCAGCTTTTCGGCCTCCTCAACCAGCAATGACTTGAACGCGTCGGCCGCCACGGACAGTCGCTTGCCTTTGTGCAGTACGACATACCAATGGCGCTGAATAGGCATGTTTTTTACATCCAGCACCACGAGCTTCTTCAGTTTCAATTCTGTCTCAATCGCACCCTTCGGCAGTAAGCCCAAACCCAATTCTGCCTGGACGCTTTGTTTTATTCCCTCCAGGCTGCCCATCTCCATGCCGGTGGTGAGCTCCAGCTTGTTCTCGCGAAAGAAACGAAGCATGGCACCACGCGTACCGGAGCCCGATTCGCGAGTAAGAAAGATTTCTTTTTCCAGTTCTTTCAGAGCGATTTTTTTCTTCTTTTCCAGGCGGTGACCGGGAGGCGCAACGACGACGAGCGGGTTATTCATAAACGCAATGGCATCGACGTGCATCGCTTCCGGCGGCTGACCCATTATCGCCATGTCGACTTCGTTGTCAGCAACCTGCTTGAGCACCGATTGTTGCCGGGTGACATCCATACTGACGCCGACATCCGGAAATCGTTGATGAAAAACGCCGAGCAGTTTTGGCGCAAAATAATTTGCCGAAGAAATGGCGGCGATTCGCAGCTGGCCACCGGCAAGACCCTTCATCTTGTTTAAGACGTCGTCCATTTCATCGACCTGCTGCAGTATCGATCGGGCATAACGAAATACCTCTTCGCCGGCAGCGGTCAGATGTATTTGCTTGCCCAACTGCTCCGTTAGGGCGATGCCTGTTTGCTGCTCCAGTTGCCGCACCTGCATAGAAACAGCGGGCTGGGTGAGGTGTAGCGTATCTGCGGCACGTGTAAAGCTCAGGTTCTGGGCAACCGCAGAGAAGCACTGTAATTGTCGAAGCGTCAAATGCATAAGTAACTCTTATGTTGTACATAAAAAACAGTGAATATCCTTATACTACCTTATCGGTTACCGTGCAGGTCAACTATTAATTAGAAGGTATGCACGCATGGCACTCGACCAAACCAACCGATACGTAAACCTGAACCTCAATGAGGATGACCTCATCAGTGCCGGCGACCACGTACTGGTTGTTTACCATATGAAACCAAAACCGGGGTTTGGCAACTTTGTCGAAACGGCGGCGCATTTTGCTGCTGAATCGTCGACAGGAACGAACGTCGAAGTCTCCACGACCGACGACTTTACGCGAGGCGTAGATGCCCTCGTTTACGAGGCGCATGAGAGCAAGGAACTCATCAAGCTGGCGTACCCGGTTGAGCTTTTCGATCGCAACATCACCGATGGTCGGGCGATGATCGCATCGTTCCTGACCTTGGCAATTGGTAACAACCAGGGCATGGGTGACGTCGAATACGCAAAAATTCATGACTTCTATGTGCCGCCGAGGTACTTGCGGCTGTTCGACGGGCCGGCTTCCACGATTTCTGACCTGTGGCGTGTGCTGGGTCGACCGCATGAAAACGGCGGATTCATCGTAGGCACGATCGTGAAACCAAAACTTGGGCTGCGCCCTCGCCCGTTCGCAAATGCTTGCTATGACTTCTGGCTTGGCGGCGATTTCATCAAGAACGATGAGCCCCAGGGAAACCAGACATTTGCACCGCTCAAAGAAACCATTCCGTTAGTTGCGGATGCCATGCGACGGGCACAGGACGAAACCGGCGAAGCCAAACTGTTTTCGGCCAATATCACAGCGGATGACCACTACGAGATGGTTGCACGAGGTGAGTTTATCCTCGAGACGTTTGGGGAGTTCGCAGACCATGTGGCGTTTCTCGTCGACGGTTATGTCGCGGGCGCTGCAGCTGTGACAACCGCCAGACGACGGTTTCCGCAACAGTACCTGCACTACCATCGCGCCGGCCACGGCGCGGTAACATCTCCGCAAACACAACGCGGTTATACCGCCTTCGTGCATTGCAAAATGGCGCGGCTGCAAGGCGCCTCCGGAATTCATACCGGAACGATGAGCTTCGGCAAGATGGAGGGAGAAGCAGCCGACAGAGCAATTGCCTATATGCTCGAACAGGATAGTGCTGACGGACCCTACTACCACCAGGAATGGTATGGCATGAACCCCACGACACCGATCATCTCCGGAGGGATGAACGCACTGCGCATTCCTCAGTTCTTTGCCAATCTCGGCCACTCAAACGTTGTTATGACTGCCGGTGGCGGTAGCTATGGCCATATCGACGGCGCGGCTGCCGGAGCCAGGTCGATGCGCCAGGCCGAGCAGTGCTGGAAAGAGGGTGCAAACGTATTTGAATTTGCCCGTGAGCACCACGAATTCGCGCGTGCCTTCGATAGCTTCACAAGTGACGCCGACCAGTTATATCCAGGGTGGAAGCAGGAACTCGCGCAATCAGCGTAGCGGCCGACGCTGCTCCGCGGAGCTCATGGCGATTGCGTCGCGATGTTTTCGTCAAGATGTCTGCGGCGTTTTAGCCACCGGTAAACCGGCCATGACACCAGGGTCAATACCAGGCCGGACAATGCTGACGTCGGGTTAGTCATGCCAACAAACAACGCGATCGCTGTCCACCCCAGGCCGCAGATTATTCCGGTCGCTGGAAACCCCCAGGCGCGAAACGGACGTTCTGCATCCGGTTCTTGTTTGCGCAACCGAAATACGCCAGCGATCAGCGCGACGTACATGACCATAAACAGAATGGCGACGAGATTCAGCAAGAATTCGAAATGGCCAACAACAATCAATAAAACGATCATTACCCATGACAAAATCACTGCGCCAGCCGGCGTTCCTTTGTCAGTTACCGACGTCGCCCTGCGCGTACCCAAGCCATCGGTGGATAGAGAGTAGAGAATTCTGGAAACGATCATGTATTGAAGGTTGTGGTGAGCCAGCAGAATGAAGACTGCGGCTACGATGATTACCGTACCGGTACCGGCACCGAATACGAGATCCAGGGCGCCAGCCAACGCGAGATCGTGACCAGCCAAAGCAGACAAGGGTACGCTGAGTACAATCGCCAGGTTCAGGGTCAGGTAAAGCGCAATGATGATGAGCGCACCCTGAATACTGCCCATTGCCACGGCCCTTCCGCCTGATTTTACTTCCTCGCCGAAGTAGCTCGCCGCGTACCAGCCGTCATACGTATACACGACCGCTGCGATCACCAAACCCACCGCTGCAAATCCAGGAGAAGCAACCGCTCGATATTCCTCGGGCGCGGCGACTGCCCCGCCGTTGACGAAAAATCCATAATATAAGGCCGCAGCCAGAGCAATCATTATCAGGCCAATGCCAAACGAAGCGAATTTCTGAATACCGCCACCGAGTTGCGTACCGCCGAGTTGCAGGATTGCAAAACTGGTTGTTACCAGCAGCGCAATGACCGTCTGGTGCGGTGCAACCGATGGCACAAGCATCGCAAAATATTCAAGGAGTACCACTGCTTTTAATGCAACAGAGGCACAGTTGGCAACCCAGTCCGTCCAACCAATAAGAAAACCGGGATATCGTCCGTAAGCGTGGGCAACCATCGCATAAAGGCCGCCAGAGCGCGGCGTCATTGCAATGAGTTCGGCGACGACCAACAAACTGACCAGAACAAACGCGCCGCAACCGATCCAGAGTGCCATGTAGGAAACAGGGTCGTTGAAAACCAGCGCGATTTCGCCCGGCGTACGCATGATACCGAGGCCGATCACAAGGCCGACGCAGGCCGCGATCGAAAAACCTTTCCCCAGCAATCTCTGCAGAGATTGTCCCGCCATTAATTCTCCCCCAAATCCGCGGGTTTTCCCGCGCTGTATTTATTTACGCGGAACCGGCTTCCTGATTTCGCTGCGCTGCGATTCGATCCTGCACTTCTGTAAACAGGTCATCACGAAGCCGAAGAATCTTGAACATCTCGACGACGGTAAAGAAAGGAGCCGCCAGGTTTGCTTGAATCGGATGCTTGACAAGTACTGGCATCGATTTTTCGACAGCGTGACCGATAAATTGCAGCACGTAGCCGCCAAAAAAAGCGGCAGCGGCAATTGTCCCGGAAACCGCTATCGGCTGTTCGCCGACCCAGGCCGAGAATTGCGCAACTAACAGCGCAAAAACCGCAAAAACACCGGCAAACACTTTATCCAACGTCAGATAGAACAAAAAGAAACCAAGCACCAGGACATGCGCGAGGCTTACGGTAATGCCTGACACTTCGACCTGTAACCAGGTTAGCGGAATAAGGGCACCGAACATGATCGTCGGTATGCCGATCATGTGTACGAAGATATTGACGGGGTTTTGATGCGCTGCAGCATAACCCGTCAGCATTTCCATCAACCTGTTGTTAGCTTTCATCTCGAAACCCCCTCATGGTCTGCACAAGAGACTAGCACGAGCGCCTCATTTGAGGGTTATCCGTCATTGATTTGCAACACAATAGTGGGATACTAACTGGCTCAGATCGCAGTCGGCCTGCTCAGCCGTGATCACTGCACCGGGAGGGAAATTTCGTGGATTTGAAACTGTTGACGCTACTGCTCGTCCTCCTGGTTTCGATCTGGGTCTTGATTCGTATCAGGAAGTCCTCCGGCACCGAACAGACCAAGACCACCGTCAAAGCACACCAGGGCAATGCGGCCTATCACGCGGTCTCCATTAAGCTTTCCGGACATGCATGCAAGGCTGCCGAGGACATGATGGGAAGACGATTTCTATCGACGGCCGCGCCGAAATTGCCACTGCCCGGTTGCGACGTGCTCGATTGCAACTGCCGCTTTATTCACCACAAAGATCGTCGCGCAGGAAAAGATCGCCGCAGTCCGTTTGCCCCGAGCGGATTCGCCGGTGGCACTGGCAGATTCGAGGCGGAACAGCGCAAAGGAGAAGATCGAAGAGCAAGCGACGATGAGGACTTCTACTAGAGGTCCTCATTGCCGAAAATCGTAGTTTGTCCGATTTGCTAGTAGTTGTAGGCCGAGACTGTCTGTTCGTAAATCTGCAAGTCTTGCTCATACTGGGCACGGTCAATGATCAATGACTCGATCTCCAATTCCAGCTGCCCGATATGTTCGGAAAGTTGCTTCAGATCAACAAGCAACAGGACGCGCTCTTCAGTCGTCGTTTCGCCACTGACCAGCGCAGCACCCGTCGCAGCAGCGCTTTTCTCGGCCACCTCGAGCTCTTTCTTCTTGTTGTATATCTGAGAATTTGCAGTGTTTACGTACGATCTCAATGTGTACAACTGGTAGCCCGCGCGGTAGGCGTCAATGAAACCAGCCTCCATCTCAACAGAACAAACACCGCGGTACTGCCCACCGTTCACACCGTAGTTAAAGCCGCGACCTGGCTGACAAAATTCCACCAGACCCTGATCACGACCACTTTGATAGGCACTAAAGTCCGGTGAAACACCGTGTTTCGCACAGGATTTTCTGTAACTGCCAAATTGATCCGACGTATACCCACGCGAACCGTCTTCATGCCCAATAGCAAACCAGTCACTGGCCATGCACTCGTCCGCATTCATCGACGCGCAACCGCTAAGACCGATAACGACACTGGCTACGAATATGTTTACCCACTTGCCACCCATGGCGAGCTCCTCCAATTCGATACAATTCAAGTGTGCATCATTAATACAAGACTCAACCTGAATTGACGCTGAAAACTGCGAGCCATAACGCTTTCGAGTACCGTTCAATGTGATCTGTGTCACAGTGGCACGACTGCGTGACCGATATTCTGACCGTTACGGAAGGAACGCAGGATCACACGGATGGACATCCAGAGTTTCAGTGGTGCGGCGACCGTTGCACTGGCAAGCACAATTGTTTTCGTCCTGATCACCATTTCCTGGCAAATCATCGCCCGTAGCGTCGGATCCAGCCACAGCTTTGCTGACGGCATTATGCGCGAAGCTGCGCAACGCTTTCGCGACGAATTCGACAGGCTGAGCAGCAATCAATCAAACTACTTCAGCGCAGGTCTGGTATTTCTCGTGTTGTTCGCGGCCGCTTACGTCCTTAACGCTGAGAGACTCTTTGACGGCTATCCGGTCTGGCAACTCAATATCTTCCTGTTTGCTCTCGCCGCCGTTGCCTTGATCATATCCGTTGATCTGGTGCGAACTGTATTAGCGCGTCAGCAAATTAAACTGTTGCGCGACGCAAACATTGCCATCGGCCATCAGCTGCAAGGAATTGCGGCTGGTTTCGGCCGCGTGTATCACGACGTTGAAACGTCGGCAGGAATCATCGACCACATCATTGTCGGTCAAAGCGGTGTTTTCGTGGTCAACGTATTTGCGCGACGTCCGTCAAAGAACGGCGAAGCTGCACTTGATGGTAATTCACTGACATTCACTCCTGGCAAAGCGTCGGTTTCAATTGTCACGATGGCCGCGAATACGGCTGCACTTGAACGCGAATTTCGCAGGCTGCTGGATCATCGGGTTCGGGTCCGGTCAGTCATCGCCGTTCCCGGTTGGGAGGTTAACGTTCAATCCAGCAAAGAGCATCTGCTCGTGAATACCAGGAACCTCCCCATGATACGTGGCTGGAAAGACCAGACAGACTACCTGATGAACGAGGATGTTGGCGCCCTGCATGAGATGCTAACGTCGCGTTGCAGCCTGCGGACCGCCGCAACAAAAACACCGGGCTGATCTGCCCCCCCGTTACAGTGGCGTCAGCCGGGACTCGAGTTCGTTTCTGGCCAGTACGTCATTGAGCTCTTCGCCAAGGGCCTCGCACTCCGCAACGACCTTTCGCCATATCTGCATGCGCTCCGCCGGTGCATGATTGACGAAATCCGTACGATCCGGAATCTTGGCATTCGGCAATTTGGCGACGAATTCTTCTGCCGGGCAAATGAGGATCGTTCGGTCAACATGAGCCGGATTCGGTCGGCGCCATGTCAGTTTCTTGTCAAACCACCCCGGCACGATGTGGCCGAAGAAATGCGGGAACAGTGCGAGCTTGTCTGAGTCGCTGTGTGGAATATCGAGATGGTAATCGATGATTCCGCCATCGCGATAGACGCCGGGATCGGCTCCGGCAATATCGCGGACACCCGAAAGTACCAGCGGTATGGCGCCCGTCGCGACAATCGCGTCTTCAAGGTTGTCAGCCCCAATGCGTATACGCTGCAGCGGAAAGCCGGTGACATCGAAAAATGGCGGCAGATCTCGGGCATCAAAAAACAGCGCCCGCTCGTAGAACAGCCCCAGCGTCGAGCGGCTGATCGCATTCATGGAAGCGGCAAGTAACAGACTGGCCGCAAGCAGGAGTCGGCTTTCAGATGCCGCAATATTGCGTGCGCGAACCGTCATGATATGTGTACGCAGGACAGGGTGATGCAGAATATTAGTCACGCCACGTTTGCCAATTGCTACATTCAGTATTTCGCGGCTTTTTGCAGTTATCTCGTGAATATCGGGCTTGTCGCTATAACTTTGGTCAATGTATGCGTCTTCAAATCGTTGGATGGCTGCCAGCGGATCAGGCTGTGCATAGCACGCAAAGCGCCACGCGCCGATGGACGTGGCGATGAGATGAAGCGGCGCCTCGAAGTTTGGAAGGACGTTGCCTATCAGCACACGGTCCAAATGGCTCAAAACCAGCCATTTCGCGCCTCCCGACGCCCCTGCGAGCGTTCCGATGCGTTCTGCAGAGAACCCATGGCGTCGAATTGAGTCAAAGGCTTTTGGGCCGGCTTTAAACACCAGATTTCGGGTGCTCACTATCGCTGCTGCTCCTGCAATGTGAATGGGTTCTCACTGTAGAATCGCACACAACGCTTATATCGCAAACCTGGATTGCGAGCGACTGCATGCTGATCTGCTGAACGGATCGTGGAGGTTCGAGCCTTGTTAAGAAAACTGAATGTTAATTTGGGTCTGATGTTATCGCTGCTTCTTTCGGCTGGCGCGCTTGCGCATGGCGACAAGCAGTTGCCGCTATTCGTGGCGCCGGGTGGTGCTGACAGCGGTCGCTGTGACAATGCGGCTGCGCCTTGCGGATCAATTGGCTACGCCCTGAAGTGGGTCGGCAAGGGCGGTCAGATCCGTGTCGCTCAAGGCACTTACGAGGTCACAAACGCCGAGGATTTGTTCCAAGTACTCGCTGGCGACATCAACATTCAGGGCGGTTTCCGGGCAGTGGATGCATACAGCCAGCCCGGCGCCATCGCATCAACGCTGGTTGGTGTCCCTCCTCTCTATGCTGATGAATTGAGTCAACGCGGCTTCCATGTGCTTGCGGACCGAAAAGGGCTGGATCGCGATGTCACCGTCCGAACTGGCAAACTTCTCGCCGTGCACGCTGCACTCAAGTCCAGCATGGCAGCTACGCCCTGCACCGGTGGCACTGTCAATGGCATGGCTTGCAGCAACGTCGACCTGCTGTCACACGTCGGCGCCGCAGACATTAGTACATTTGCAGGTGATGCTGCCGACGTCTGGGGTTTCGTCGACCTGAACTCTAATCGTGAGTACGCCATCGTCGGATTTCAGAACGGAACCGCGGTATTCGACGTAACCGACGCCGAAAACCCGAGAGAAGTCGGATTCATCGATGGCCAGTCAACTACTTGGCGCGACATCAAGGTCTACCAATTCTGGAACGACACTGATGCGCGCTGGAATGCACATGCTTACATCACGACAGACGGCTCGAGCGACGGCCTGTTCGTCATTGACCTTAGTGGTTTGCCACACAGCGTTGCACAGGTAAATTATCCGAGTGATTTCACCGCGGCACACAACATTTACGCGACCAATACGGATTTCGGCACCGGACTGTCTTTAAATGGGGATGTTCCAACACTGGTTATCGCCGGATCCAACGTTAGTTCCGGCCCGTACAGAGCCTATTCAATTGATTCTCCGGCATCTCCCTCGTTCGAAGTAATGCCAGGATCTGGTCGCAGCGACTATATGCACGATGCCGCTTCCATGATTATTACGGATAGCCGCAAAGACACGCAGTGTGTCAATGCAACAAGCTATTGCGAGCTGCTGTTCGACTTTAACGAGCTGACATTCGACATTTGGGACATCACTAATTCTTCAAGCCCGGTGCGCCTGAGCCGTACCAATTACTCAAACGTCGCCTACGTACATTCGGGATGGTGGTCCGAGGACAAACAATTTCTGTTCGTACACGACGAGTTAGATGAACGCGATTTTGGCCTGAATACGACCCTGCGTGTCTTCTCTCTCGCCGATCTTGGCGCGCCCGTTGCGGCCGGTGCCTGGACCGGACCGAGTCGAGCGATTGACCACAATGGTTTCGTACGCGGCAATCGCTATTACATGTCCAATTACAGTCGCGGGCTGACCATCCTGGATATAAGCGATCCTGCCAATCCAGCCTTGGCTGGTCGCCTCGATACCTACCCGGCTTCCGACGGCAGCATTTTCGCGGGCGCCTGGGGCACCTACCCGTTCTTCCATAGCGGCAATATTGCAATCAGTGATATCGGCAGCGGCTTCTACATGGCTGCGGACCGAACGCTTGACGTCGCTCAGGGATCGTTGGCTTTCTCGGCATCATCCTACGGCGGCAACGAAGGCAACTCCCTGCAGATTGGCGTAAGTCGCACTGGCAATTCGAGCGGAGCTGTCAGCGTTGGCTACGAACTGGTTCCCGCTACGGGCGGTTCGGCGGACATTCAGATTAACAGTGGCACCCTCAACTGGGCCGATGGCGACAGCGCAGACAAACTCATCAATGTCAGCCTGCTCAACGACGCAACCGTGGAAGGCCTCGAACGCATGCTGATCCGCCTTGTCGCACCAACCGGTGGTGCAACGCTTGCACCCCGCAATGTCGCCAGCGTCTACATCGGTGAGGCAGGCGGAAGCTCTGTTGTTAACTTCAGCCAGAGCACGATCAATACCGCGGAACGTGGCTTCGCGACCGCCGTCGCTGTTATCGCGCGTACTGGGAGCGCCGTTGGAGCCACCAGTGTCGACTACGCCCTGAGCGCCGGCGATGCTGATGCTGGGTTCGACTTCCTGGGCGCAACAAGCGGAACGATAAACTGGGCCGCAGGCGATGCAGACCCGAAGTGGATCGAATTCGCAATCACGGATGACGGCATTGCCGAGTCGGATGAATTCATAGAGCTAACCCTGAGCAACTCGGTTAACGCGTCTATAGGAAGCCAGCCAACATTGCGTATCAACATCGCGAATGGCAGCGGAGTCAATTCTGCACCTAACGCCGTCGCCGGAGCCGGCCAGACAGTTGCGTCTGGCGCGTCCGTCACGCTCGACGGAAGCGCGTCAAACGACCCGGATGGCGACGCGATTTCTTATGCGTGGGCGCAAGTGTCAGGCGATACCGTGACGCTAAGCAACGCTTCCACGGCGACCGCATCATTCGTCGCACCGACCGTTTCTTCTGACAGGATTCTTCGCTTTGAACTGACAGTTTCTGACAGCGGCGGGCTGGACAATAAGTCGGTAACGTCAGTCACCATAAGAAAGACCAGCGCTGGCAAATCGGGTGGCAGTGGTGGTGGCTCGCTGAGCTGGCTGTTGCTCGCGCTGCTAATCGCCGCGATTCTATTCGAACGGGTGGCGCTTGATAATCGTCTGTTCCCGATCCGGTCCCGTTGAAATGATATCTACAGGTACGCCTGCGAGCTCTTCAATTCGCGCCAGATAATCACGCGCGTTTTTCGGCAACTCATCGACATTTGTCAATCCGACGGTTGATTCCTGCCAACCAGGCAATTCCTCGTAAACAGGTATGCAATCAGCGAAACGATCGACAACAACGGGAACACCCGGGATCGCCTGACCGTTAATCTCGTAACCGTTGCAAATCTGGATTGTCTCGAGCTCGTCGAGTACGTCCAGTTTGGTTACGCACAGCCCTGACACGCTGCTGTTAACAATGGAACGGCGCAAGGCAACGGCATCAAACCATCCGCAGCGCCGTGGCCTACCGGTCGTCGCACCGAACTCAGCCCCAACTCGCGCAAGATGCTGCCCCTGATCGTCAAACAACTCCGTTGGGAAAGGACCCGCTCCGACGCGTGTCGTGTACGCCTTCACAATGCCGAGAATATAGTCGAGGTTCCGCGGTCCCATACCCGTACCGGTACTTGCTGCCGCGGCAACGGTGTTTGATGATGTCACGAACGGATAGGTACCGTGGTCAATGTCCAGAAACGTACCCTGTGCGCCTTCAAATAAGATGCTGCCGCCTGCTTTCGAAATATCATGCAGTTCCTGCGTGATATCGGCCGTGATTGGCGCGATGATCTCCGCGGCTTGCATGGCCTCATCGAGAGTTTTCGCGAAATCTACGGTCTCTGCGCGGAAGTAGTTCTTCAGTAAGAAGTTATGGTAATCCAGGACTTCACCAAGCTTCGCCGCAAATCTCTCGCGAACAAACAGGTCAGAAATTCTGAGTGCGCGACGCGCGGCTTTGTCTTCGTATGCGGGTCCAATTCCTCGTCCTGTTGTGCCAATTGCGGCCGAGCCTTTGGCTTTTTCACGGGCAAGATCCAGTGCCGCGTGTGACGGCAGGATAATCGGGCAATTCGGGCTTACCTTGAGCCGGTCGTAGACTGGTACGCCGGTGGCAATGAGTGCATTTGCCTCGGTGACAAATGCATCGAGTGACAAGACGACGCCGTTGCCGACAAAACACCTAACCCCTTCGCGCAGGATGCCGGATGGAATCAGGTGCAAAACCGTCTTTTTGCCATCGATTACGAGTGTGTGCCCGGCGTTGTGACCACCCTGGAACCGAGCAACAGCCGTAGCGCGATCTGTCAACAGGTCAACGATCTTTCCTTTGCCCTCATCACCCCACTGGGTTCCGATGACAACGACGTTTTTACCCATGGTCATTCCGATTCTTAGCTACGTACAAAAAATAATAGACCCAGCCCGGCAACCATCGCGGTCAAGCCAGCGGCGCGAAGCTGATTGTCACTTAGTCGCACAATTTGCGCCACCAGTTGTTTGTATCGGTTCGGGCCAACGAACGGCAATATGCCCTCAAGCACGAGGAGCAGCGCGCACGCCGTCAAGATCTCCGTCCAATACATGTTTAATCCGGCTTATCGACCGCCATCCGACTCGTTCAAATAACGGAAGAAGTCGTTATCGGGATCGAGAACCAGCAAATCACCCTGCTTGCCCATCGATTTTCGATAGGCATCGATCGAACGATAGAAGGCATAGAACTCGGGATCCTTATTGTACGCGTTGGCGTAAGTCGCGGCCGCAGTCGCATCACCCTCACCACGAATTTTCTGACCGTCGCGATAAGCACTAGCGAGAATGACCGTACGCTCTCTATCAGCAGATGCGCGTTTCTGTTCTGCCACTGCGCGACCCTCAGCGCGGCGTTCGGCAGCGATTCTCTTACGCTCTGCCGCCATCCGCTGGTATACCGAAGTCCGAACGTCCTCCATGAACTCGACTTGCTTGACGCGAAAATCGATCAACTCCACGCCAAGATCCTCTGCAGTCGCCGCCGCCGTCGTCAGCATATCCTGCATAAGTTCGGCACGGCCTACGGATATTGCTTCGGTCACGGTTCGCTTACCGAACTCTGTCACGACAGCATTCTTGATGATTTCTGACAGTCGATCGTCCCCGATGACTGCAGAGCCACCCGTGGAGGTATAAAAACGAACCGGATCGACGATGCGCCATTTTACGAAGAAGTCGACTTCGAGCGCTTCGTTCTCGGCTGTAAACACCCGCTCCGGACGATCGCTGATCGTTAGAATCCGTTTCGGGAATTTACGAATAGTGTGGATAGCCGGAATTTTCCAGTTCAGGCCGGGTTCGTAATCCGCACGGATGACCTCACCCAGGCGCAGCTTGATCGCCAGCTCCGTTTCAGCCACCGTAAAAGCTGATACACCGATACCGATCAGACCGATGCCGAGAAGCACTACAAGAGAGAATTTTCCGTTCGTCATTGTCGTACCCTCCTGTCGCGCGCACCCACGGGCTCGGCGTCGATATCACTGGTCCTCACCGCTGGAGCTTTCGAATCGGCAGATCGGGTACCGTCGACCGGTTTTTCAGTTCGGCCAGCCTCGT
>JAOTUU010000027.1 GCA_029863705.1 Gammaproteobacteria bacterium | reverse complement strand
GTCAGACGCCTAATATGATTTTCCGCCGCGCCGCCGGATCTGATGTTGATGCTTTCACGATCGGGTTTCACAAGAGCCTTGAAGCGTTCGCGACGCCAGCAAGCGCGAGCGATGAGGAAAAGGAAGCAGCAGCGATAGAAGCTGGCTTCAAGGGTCGCTCCGATCTCTCGTTTTACCTTCGTTCGTTAATCTCCAGCCAGCACGACACGCTTGCAGTTAAGGTCGAATAACGGCGATTCCGTTTCAGCTCGGCCCATCAGCACAAATACGTATATTGTTATATTCGCATATTACGATATATTATCCGGACCAGACTAACTCTGCAGCGACCCCGGATGCCGAAAATGACCCGCCACTACACACTACTCGCCATCACAGCATTGATCATTCCCGCGCAGGCCATGGCCGAAACCCTGACTGACGCGTGGGATACAGCGCTTGCTTCCCACCGTCAGATCGCCGCGGCAGCCGCTCAGCGTGATGCCGCGGACTATGATCTGGAACGTGCGCGGTCTGCACGTATGCCGCAATTGGGCATCTCGACCGAGTACATGCGGCTGGATTCGGCACCTGGCTTTTCGCTTGGAGGCAGCATAACGCCACCGATTTTCGAGGGTGACGATTTTGTTCGTGCAGGCGCGCAGGTCAGGATGCCGGTGTATGCCGGCGGCGGCATCAGTTCTGGTATCAAGGCAGCTGAATTGGGTGCCGGGGCTGCGGCGGACCAGCTGGATGCGGTCGTACAGGGCACCAAGATGGGCGTCGCCGAGCATTACGTGGCCGTGCTTCGCGCCGCAAGCGCCGTCGATGTTGCAGAATCGATCGTCGCTTCTCTCACTACACATACCGACGACACCAAGAACCGCCTCGAGTTCGGTGCGGTGCCAAAGAACGACTATCTAGCGGCCAGTGTCACGCTCGCAAACGCGAAGCAACGCTTGCTGCAAGCGGAGAACGCCCTGGATTATGCAAGTGCCGCCTACAACCGTTTTCTCGGCCGGCCCCTGGAAACCCCGGTGGCCCTTGACCCATCGCCAGACATCGACAATCTGATTCCGGTCGCGCAACGCATGCAGGACCTGATTGCACTGGCGCAGACACAAAGACCGGAACTGTCCGCCATGGCAATGCAAGCAGAGTCACTGCGCAAGCAGTCCGACGCAGCGCTCGCCAATTCGCGGCCGCAGGTATCACTGGCCGGCGGGTACATGTTCCTCGAAAACGAATTTCTCGACGACGATTCTTTCTGGATGGCGGGCGTGTCACTACAGTGGAATCTGTTCGACGGCGGCCGCAGCCGCAAACAGGCAGCATCGCTCGACAGCAAGGCCACCGCGATTGGCCATCAACGCGCTGACCTCGAAACCATTGTCGCGCTCCAGGTCCGGCGCTCGTGGAACGATCGCGTCGAGGCCGAGAACCGCATCGGCGTCGCCGAAAGTGCGGTCGCGCAGGCGACGGAGAACCTGCGCGTTGTGCGTAATCGCTACACGGCGGGAGCCAGCACCAACGTGGAGGTGCTCGACGCCGAAGCCCTGCGTGAACAAAGCCTGAGCAACCACGATGATGCGCGCTTCGAACTTGTCCTGGCCAAGCTGCGGCTCGCTCGCGCCGTCGGCAGCCTGTGATAACCGGCATGCCCAGCAAACCAGACACGATCGACATCAATGCCATGCAGACGCGGGCTAACGAGGCGACGTCATTGCTCAGCGCAATGTGCAATGAGAAGCGCCTCATGATTCTGTGTCAGCTCATCGACGGTGAGCGGACAGTGAATGAGCTCACGGAACTGGTGGACGCGGCCCAACCGACGGTTTCACAGCACCTTGCTTTGCTGCGGCGGGAGGGTCTCATCAGCGCGCGGCAAGACGGCCGCACACATTTTTATTCGCTTGCGGGTAATGAGGCCCGCGAAATACTCGGGACCTTGCAGTCGCTGTACTGCGACCCGACGTCAAAGGACACCAAGTAATGAATACTATGGCGAAGGCTTTGCCCATGTTGTTGCTTCTCGCAACAGTACAAGCCGATGATCTGACGCTCGAAACCGTGACGGTAGTACTTGATGAGACCCCACGCGAGCGCTTGCTCGACGGCACCGTTGAAGCGGTGAACCAGGCAACCATGTCGGCGCAAACGGCCGGCCGTATTGCTGAGGTCTTCTTTGATGTCGATGACTACGTGCAGGCGGGCGAACCGATCGCGCGCTTCACTAATGTCGAACAGCAATCCGCTCTTAGACAGGTGCAGGCTGCGCTGGATGAGGCTCGTGCTGGACAGAACCAGGCTAACGGAGAGTTTCAGCGCGTGGCAGGACTTTTCGAGGCGGAATCCGCGTCTAAGCGCGAGTACGACCAGGCTCTCGCCGCAAGAGATGCGGCCAGGGCACGCGTCGAAGCAGCAGAATCATCCGTTGACGCCGCGGAGCAGCAACTCGAATACACCCTCGTGCGTGCGCCCTATGCCGGTATTGTCACCGAACGCCACGTTGAAACCGGTGAGGCAGTCGGCGTTGGGCAACCGCTCATGAGCGGCCTTTCGCTCGAGACCCTGCGCGTCGTCGTTGATCTTCCGCAACAGCTTGCTGCCAAGGTTCGCGTGTACCGCAAGGCATATGTACTCACCGATAGTGGCCGTGTCGAAGCGACCAGGGTGACATTATTTCCGTATGCCCATAGTGCCAGCAAGACGTTTCGTGTCCGCCTCGAACTCCCCGAAGGGCAGTTCTCACTCTACCCCGGCATGTTCGTCAAAGTAGCGTTCGTCTCGGGCGAGTCACGACGTCTGCTCGTGCCAACATCTGCACTGCTCCGGCGCAGCGAAGTCACTGGCGTATACGTCGTCGATGATGAGCAACAGCTGCGCATGCGCCAGGTTCGCGTTGGCGGCACGTTTGATCACCGAACGGAAGTTCTCGCGGGATTGCGGGAAGGTGAGCAAGTCGCGGCAAACCCTGTCGACGCCGGTATCTACCTTAAAACCAGGGTCGTAAACGACAATGACTGAAAAGCTCGGACTGTCAGGAAGCCTCGCCAGGCATTTTCAGGACAACGCTTTGACGCCATTGCTTGCAGTGGCGGCACTGCTGCTTGGCGCACTCGCGGTCGTGATCACGCCTCGTGAGGAAGAACCGCAGATTGATGTCACGCTGGCCAACGTCTTCGTGGCGTTCCCGGGCGCGACCACGAAAGAGGTCGAGAACCTCGTTTCTATCCCGATGGAACAGGTGCTGGCTGAAATCGACGGCGTCAAACACGTCTACTCGGCTTCGCGGCCTGGTGTTGGTGTCCTGACCGTGCAGTTCAAAGTCGGCGAGCCCCGTACCGAAGCGCTGGTGCGTCTTTACAACGCAATCTATTCGAACCAGGACTGGCAGCCTCAGGCGCTCGGCATTCTGCCACCGCTCGTCAAACCGAAGGGCATTGACGATGTGCCGATCATAAGCGCAACTCTGTGGACCGAAGACCCCGACCGTGGCGCCCACGAACTCCTGATGGTTGCACATGCGCTCGAAGCCGAAATCAAACGCGTTGCCGGCACGCGCGATGTTTATACGATCGGCGGTGCACCAAACATCGTGCATGTGGAACTCGATCCACAGCGCGTTGCCGGCTACGGGATGACTCTTGAGGACCTGCGCTATGCCCTCCTGGCGAGCAACGTCGTTACGCAGGCCGGCTCGCTGATTTCAAACAACGTAGAGATTCCCGTGCAGGCCGGGACTTTCCTGAGCAGTGCCGAGGACGTTGCCAGTATGGTCGTAGGTCTCTTCGAGGATCGCCCCGTCTATCTCGACGATATTGCCGATGTGCGCGCCGGTGCTGACACGCCCGACCAGTACACGTGGTTTGCGTCCGGCCCTGCCGCCGAACATATCAACCTCAAACAGACCGGGCACGCGCCGTCCGTGACGATCGCCATAGCGAAGAAACCCGGCACTAACGCAACACGGATAGCGAACGCGGTCAAAGAGCGTTTCGAACAACTCGAGGCGACGCTGATACCCGAAGGTGTCAACGTCACGATCACTCGTAACTACGGCCAGACAGCCGACGACAAGGCATCGAAACTTATTCAGAAGCTGTCGTTCGCCACGCTGTCGGTCATCTTGCTCGCCTGGTTTGCGCTTGGCTGGCGCGAAGCGATTATTGTCGGTGCCGCCGTGATCGTCACACTGGCCACGACGCTGTTTGCGTCCTGGGCCTGGGGCTTCACGATTAACCGCGTCTCGTTGTTCGCACTAATCTTTGCGATTGGCATTCTTGTTGATGACGCCATCGTCGTCGTCGAGAATATTCATCGCCACCGCGGCTTGCGACCCGGCGCGATCGGTGACGTCATTCCGCCTGCCGTGGAAGAAGTCGGAGGCCCGACGATACTCGCGACGTTTACGGTCATTGCGGCGCTGCTGCCGATGGCCTTCGTGACGGGCCTCATGGGCCCGTACATGAGTCCGATCCCGATCAATGCCAGCACGGGAATGCTGATCTCGCTGGGTATCGCGCTGATCCTTACGCCCTGGCTCAGCCATCGCCTGCTCGCCAACGCGCCCGTGCATCATGCCGAGGACGAGAGCGAGTCTCGCCTGCACCAGTTGTTCGAGCGACTCATGCGCCCATTTCTAAACGGGGAGCGCGGCAGTCGCGCACGCAAAATACTTTACGGCAGCCTTGCCGGCACCATCGTGCTGGCCATGCTGCTCGTTGTTGCTCAGCTCGTCGTCCTGAAGATGCTGCCCTTTGACAACAAATCCGAATTTCAGATCGTCGTTGACATGCCTGAGGGTACGGCCGTCGAAGCGACTGCCAGGGTACTCGATGAACTCGCCGCAACGGTCGAGACCGTGCCCGAAGTGACCGACTACCAGGTCTATGCGGGAACTGCTGCGCCAATCAACTTTAACGGTCTCGTGAGGCAGTACTACCTGCGCAGCGGCGGCAATGTTGGCGACATCCAGGTCAACCTTGTCGATAAGAAACACCGTGACCGCTCAAGCCACGAGATCGCCCAAGCCGTTCGTGATGAACTGACCGAGATCGCCCGGCGCAACAACGCATCGGTCAAGGTAGTCGAAGTGCCGCCGGGTCCGCCCGTGATCTCGCCAATCGTCGCCGAGATTTATGGCCCGGACTACGAAGAGCAAAAGCGGCTCGGCCTGCAGATTGAGCGCCTGTTCGCGGAGACAGCCGATATCGTCGATATCGACAGCACGGTCGAAGCAGATGCGAAGCGCCTCGTTGTCGATGTCGACCAGCAGCGAGCGGCATTACTTGGCATTCCGCAACAGCGCGTCGCGGCGATACTGCAAATGGCGTTGAACGGCGAAGACATCACATACATTCATCAGGCGCGAGAGCGCTATCCAATTCCCATACGCCTCGAAGTACCTGTCCAGTCAAAAGCTGACCTTGACTCACTGCTGGCGCTTGAGGTGCGCAGCCGCACCGGGCAACGAGTGCCTATCGCGGAAATCGCGACTGTCAGGGAAGCCGGGTGGGACGACGCCGTGTATCACAAGGACCTGCTACCAGTTGTTATGGTTATGGGCGATATGACGGGCAGACTCGACAGTCCCCTCTATGGAATGTTCGACCTCGCAGGAAAGATCGACAACCGCGCCGAAGCTGACCATGACATCGATCAACGCTACATCAGCCAGCCCGACAACACCTATGGCTTTTCACTCAAATGGGATGGCGAGTGGCAGATCACCTACGAGACCTTTCGTGACATGGGACTCGCCTACTCGGTCGGCCTGATACTTATATATCTTTTGGTCGTGGCGCAGTTTCGCTCTTACCTGTTGCCCCTGATTATCATGGCGCCAATTCCGATGACGATCATTGGCGTCATGCCGGGCCATGCATTGTTCGGCCTGCATTTCACCGCGACATCCATGATCGGCATGATCGCGCTTGCCGGCATCATCGTGCGTAACTCGATTCTTCTCGTTGACTTTATCCTCCAGGAACAACGGGCGGGTAAAGCACTTGAGGATGCTGTGATCCGCGCGAGCGCGGTGCGCGCAAGACCAATTGTGCTGACGGGTCTCGCGGCCATGATGGGCGCGTTCTTTATCCTCGACGACCCAATCTTTAACGGTCTCGCGATATCGTTGATCTTCGGCATCCTGATTTCGACGATCCTGACACTTGTCGTGATACCGGTGCTGTATTACAGCTTCAGGAAAGTGCTTAAGACGGAAGGGCAGCCAGCATGATCGCAGGGAGCGCCCGACAGCATGGACTCAGGAGGCACCCACCGTTTCCACCTCCTTTACAGACCATGCTTGTGCTTTGTCAGCAAACAAAGCCTTTGTTTCGGCCCAGGTAGCTTGGAACAGTTCCGAGCTCCTGTATGCATCGAGGTGAGCTGCCGATGTCCAGATGCTGTATGTGAAGAATACTTCAGGAAAACCGGCTTCGTTGTACAGGCACAAGTGCTGACATCCTTCGAATTGCCGGATCCGCTGTTTGGACGCATTGAATATCTCCAGGAACGCTGCACGCTCTCCTTTCCTGAATTGCATTCTGACAATCCTGATAATCATTGAAATCGATTCTCGTCCTGCTGCCCCTATCGCATCGCAGCGTACTGTCAAACCTTTCATGATGGAAGCCAGGCTGGCAATTCCTGATATTAGGCCGCTGGTCTGCCGTATACTCTGCATGTTCCTGATTATGAGAGGTTTTGAGGCTTGCACAGCGTTGCTGAAGAACACGAACTGAAATGAAGAAGTCTCCGAAAAAGTCACTTGACGACTGGCGATCGCTCGCCAGCAAAGAATGCAAAGGCCAGTCGCCCGAAGAATTGACCTGGAATACGCCCGAGGGAATCGCGGTCAAACCACTTTACACGGCCGAAGATCTCGAAGGACTCGCGCATCTCGATTCGCTGCCCGGCTTGGCGCCCTTTGTCCGTGGACCCAGGGCGACCATGTACGCGGGCCGCCCATGGACCGTACGTCAGTACGCCGGCTTTTCCACCGCAGAAGAGTCCAACGCCTTCTACCGAAAGAACCTGGAGGCGGGGCAGACGGGTCTCTCGGTAGCCTTCGATCTCGCCACTCATCGCGGCTACGACTCGGACCACCCGCGTGTCGTCGGTGATGTGGGCAAGGCCGGCGTGGCCATCGACAGCATCGCCGATATGAAAATTCTGTTCGACGGTATTCCTCTCGACGAGATATCGGTCTCGATGACTATGAACGGCGCGGTATTGCCGATCATGGCGATGTACATCACCACGGCCGAAGAACAAGGTGTGGCGGCGGAGAAGCTGGCCGGAACCCTGCAAAACGACATCCTCAAGGAATTCATGGTTCGCAATACCTATATCTATCCGCCTGCACCGTCCATGCGGATCGTGTCCGATATTATTGCTTACACGTCTGCCAACATGCCCCGCTTCAATCCCATTTCCATATCCGGCTACCATATGCAGGAAGCCGGGGCGACGTGTGCCCAGGAATTAGCGTATACGATCGCCGACGGCATCGAGTACGTACGTACGGCGATCGACAGTGGCCTGGACGTGGATGCCTTTGCTCCACGACTATCATTCTTTTTCGGCATCGGTATGAACTTCTTCATGGAAGTGGCCAAGCTGCGGGCCGCGCGCCTGCTTTGGTCGACGCTCATGGCCGAGAAGTTTTCGCCGCAAGACCCCAGGTCGCTGATGCTCCGCACGCACTGTCAAACCTCTGGCGTCAGTCTCACCGCCAAGAGCCCGTACACGAACATCATGCGCACCACGATCGAGGCCATGGCAGCCGTTTTCGGCGGCACGCAGTCATTACACACCAATTCCTTCGATGAGGCGCTTGCGCTGCCCACCGAACTTTCGGCTCGCATCGCGCGAAATACTCAACTCGTACTGCAAGAGGAAACCGGCATCACCAGCGTCGTGGACCCGCTTGCCGGCTCCTACTATATGGAAAGCCTGACCGATGAACTCGCCAAAGAGGCGCGCAAGCTCATCGACGAGGTTGAAGAGATGGGCGGCATGACCAGGGCGGTGGAGACCGGCATGCCCAAGCTGCGCATCGAGGAGGCTGCGGCGCGGCGCCAGGCGCGTATCGACCGCGGCGAAGAGACCATCGTCGGCGTTAACAAGTATCAGCTGGCGGAAGAACCTACCGTCGATATTCTGAACATCGACAATACAGCCGTGCGCGAGGCCCAGATCCAGAGCCTTTCAGTAGTACGAAACAACAGGGACGAGGCGGATTGCAACAAGGCACTGGACGCATTGACCGAGGCGGCGGAGAAGGAAACCGGTAATCTACTGGCACTCGCCGTCGACGCCGCACGTGCACGGGCTACTGTTGGCGAGATTTCCGATGCGCTGGAGAAGGTCTACACCCGCCACCGGGCTGTGACCCATTCCATTGCAGGTGTGTACGGGTCTGCGTACGAGGGCGACTCGGATTACGTTTCCATTCGTCAGGAAGTTGCCGAGTTCGCCGAGGCCGAGGGGCGCCGGCCGCGCATGCTCGTCTGCAAACTCGGTCAGGACGGACACGATCGCGGTGCCAAGGTGATCGCCACGGCATTTGCCGATATAGGCTTCGACGTCGATATCGGGCCGCTTTTTCAAACCCCCGATGAGGCGGTTCGCGAAGCCATCGAGAACGATGTTCACGTGATTGGCATCTCCTCGCAGGCCGCGGGACACAAAACGCTGGTTCCGCAGGTCATCGAGGATTTGAAAAAGGAAGGGGCGGAAGACATCATCGTCGTCTGTGGTGGCGTCATTCCGCCACAGGACTACGAAGAGTTGCTGGCCGGTGGTGTATCGGCCATTTTCGGGCCGGGTACTAATATCCTGCTGGCCGCCCGCGAGGTACTTGGCATTATCCAACAACGCCGGCACAAGCCGTAAGGCGCAAAATGGTAAGGATGGTACATGCAGGAAATAATCGAAG
Organism: Gammaproteobacteria bacterium; assembly: GCA_029863705.1. Classification (GTDB taxonomy): domain Bacteria; phylum Pseudomonadota; class Gammaproteobacteria; order Steroidobacterales; family Woeseiaceae; genus UBA1847. The sequence goes on along the minus strand of JAOTUU010000027.1, from coordinate 15,682 downwards.
AACTCGAAGAAAAACGTAAGGCTGCCGCCCTCGGCGGCGGCCAACACCGGATCGACGTGCAGCACGGCCGCGGCAAGCTCACGGCTCGTGAACGCATCGACCTGCTTCTTGACGAGGACAGTTTCGAAGAATGGGATGTCTTCGTCGAGCACCGTTGCATCGATTTTGGCATGGCGGATAAGAAAGTGCCCGGTGACGGCGTGGTGACCGGTTGTGGCACGATAAATGGACGAGTGGTCTTTGTCTTCAGCCAGGACTTCACTGTTTTTGGTGGCTCGCTTTCCGAGGCGCACGCAGAGAAAATCTGCAAGGTCATGGATCAGGCCATGAAGGTGCGCGCACCCATCATTGGCCTGAACGATTCGGGCGGCGCCCGCATCCAGGAAGGCGTAGCTTCCCTGGGTGGTTACGCGGAAGTGTTCCAGCGAAACGTGTCGGCCTCCGGCGTGGTGCCGCAAATCTCCGTCATCATGGGACCGTGCGCCGGCGGCGCAGTCTATTCTCCGGCCATCACCGACTTTGTCTTTATGGTGAAAGACAGCTCTTACATGTTCGTCACAGGACCTGATGTGGTCAAAACGGTGACCCACGAAACCGTTACAGCGGAAGAACTGGGTGGCGCCATGACCCATTCCACTATCTCCGGCGTTTGCGATCGCGCCTACGAGAACGACGTGGAAACGCTGCTGATGGTGCGACGGTTCATCAATTATTTGCCAGCCAACAATCGTGAGAAGTCCCCTTACCGGCCCACGCCTGATCGCGCCGATCGCGTGGAGATGTCTCTCGACACGCTTGTTCCAAAGAACCCCAACTCGCCTTATGACATGAAGGAATTGATTTACAAGGTCTCGGATGACAACGAGTTCTGGGAACTGCAGCCCGAGCACGCCAAGAACATCATCATTGGCTTCGCCCGCATGGACGGCTTCACCGTGGGCATCGTCGCCAATCAGCCCAAGGTGCTCGCGGGATGCCTGGACATCAAGTCATCCATCAAGGCCGGACGTTTTGTGCGTTTTTGCGATGCATTCAACATTCCTCTCGTCACATTCGTCGACGTACCAGGCTTCCTGCCGGGCACGGCGCAGGAGCATGGCGGCATTATCAAGCACGGCGCAAAATTGTTATTTGCCTACGCCGAGGCCACGGTTCCCAAGGTCACCGTTATCACCCGAAAAGCCTATGGCGGCGCCTACGACGTAATGAGTTCCAAGCATTTGCGCGGTGACGTCAACCTGGCCTGGCCCAGCGCGGAAATCGCAGTAATGGGGCCTAAGGGTGCTGTCCAGATCATCTTCCGCGACGACATCGGTGACGACGAAAAGATTGCAGAACACACCGAAGCGTATCGAAAAAAATTCGCCAATCCATTTATCGCTGCCAGCCGCGGTTATGTCGATGATGTCATCGCACCGCACGCCACCCGCAAGCGCATCTGCCGCTCACTTGCCACGCTGCGCAACAAGCAACTCGACAACCCGTGGCGTAAGCATGACAACATTCCGCTTTAGAGGATCTGCCGGTGTTTGACAAAATCCTGGTCGCGAACCGTGGCGAGATTGCGTGCCGCGTCATCAAGTCCGCACGCAATATGGGCATCAAATCCGTTGCCGTCTATTCCGATGCGGACAGTGATGCATTGCATGTGCAAATGGCAGATGAAGCCATTCACATCGGGCCGTCAGCGTCGACGCAGAGCTATCTGCTGAAGGACAAGATTCTCCAGGCTTGCCAGGACACCGGTGCCCAGGCGGTACATCCGGGCTACGGGTTTCTCGCCGAGAATGCCGAGTTTTGCAACTCGTTGGCAACAGCCGGTATCGCCTTCATCGGACCGAAGGCCCGCGCGATCGAGGCCATGGGTGACAAGATCACATCCAAGAAGCTGGCTGATGATGCGGGGGTAAACACCATACCCGGCTGTGCCGATGTGCTACGTGATGGGGAACATGCCGTTAAAGTCGCAAATGAGATCGGCTACCCGGTGATGCTCAAGGCAACCGCAGGCGGTGGTGGCAAGGGCATGCGTACGGCTCGCAACGACGAAGAGTGCCGGGACGGCTTTGAGCGCGCCGCCAACGAAGCGCGCTCCAGCTTCGGCGACGACCGCATCTTCGCGGAGAAATTCATTGAGGAACCGCGCCATATAGAGATCCAGATCATTGCCGACCGGCATGGCAACTTCGTCTATCTCAATGAGCGTGAATGTTCGCTGCAGCGACGCCACCAAAAAGTGATCGAAGAAGCACCATCGCCGTTTCTTGACGAGGTAACACGCAAGAAAATGGGCGAGCAGGCAATCGCGCTGGCCAGGGCAGTGGATTATGAGTCCGCCGGCACCGTGGAGTTCATTGTCGACAGCCAGCGCAACTTCTATTTCCTGGAGATGAACACGCGTCTCCAGGTGGAACACCCGGTTACCGAACTGATAACCGGCATCGACCTGGTGGAGCTCATGATCCGTGTGGCCGATGGCGAAGCATTGCCAATCACCCAGGCGGATGTGGGCATCAACGGCTGGGCGATTGAATCCCGTGTTTATGCCGAGGATCCTTTCTGTAACTTTTTGCCCTCCACCGGCCGCCTGGTGTACTACCGCCCGCCTGCGGAGGATGACCATGTACGCGTGGACACTGGCGTGTTCGAAGGCGGTGAGGTTTCCATGTTCTACGACCCGATGATCGCCAAACTCATCACCTATGGAGCCGACCGTGAAGAGGCCGCGACGCACATGCGCGCGGCCCTTGATCGCTTCATTATTCGTGGTGTTTCGAGCAACCTCAGTTTCCTCTCGGCGTTGATGGTGCACCCGCGTTTTGTAGAAGGGAGCATGAGCACCAATATGATCGGTGAGGAGTATCCGGACGGTTTCAGCCCGGCGGACATACCGCACGAGAATCCCGCCCTCATCATTTCCGTTGCAGCCTCCATGCTTCGCGGCCACCGCGACCGTGCCGCTCAGATCGATGGTCAACTGTCGGGTCACGAGCGCCGTGTACCGCAGGACTGGGTGGTGGTGATGAACAATGAGCACCATCCGGTTTCCGTTGTGCCCGCAAATGGCGGTCATGATGTAGATTTCGATGGCAAAACCTATGCTGTACGAAGTCATTGGGAGTTTGGGCAGCCCCTCTTCCATGGCACCATCAATGGTGAAGAGGTCTTCGTTCAGGTAGAGCGTGTCGACCAGACCTATCGCCTGTCCCATGGCGGTTCTCAGACCGATGTGATGGTTCTCACTCCACGGGTGGCTGAGCTCCTGCAATACATGCCGGTAAAAGCCGCACCCGACATGTCGAAATTTCTGCTCTCGCCAATGCCGGGCCTGCTGGTCTCGTTGGCGGTAACGGAAGGCGATACAGTCAATGCCGGTAAAGAGCTGGCTGTCATCGAGGCCATGAAGATGGAGAATGCGCTGCATGCCGAACGCGATGGAATCGTAGCCAGGATCAACTATGAAGTCGGCGCCAATCTTGCCGTGGGCGACAAGATCCTGGAGTTAGAGTAAGGCCGTTGCCGCAGAGCGAGCAGGAATTGGGGAAAGACATTGCAGCACTGGCCGACGGTGTGCTCGACAGGAGTCGGCGTGCACTTGCGCAGGCCATCACTCTGATCGAGTCCACGCGTAACGACCACCGTGCAGCGGCCAGCGCTCTGCTCGAACGGCTGATACCGTACGCGGGCAAATCAATGCGACTGGGAATTTCGGGCGTCCCGGGGGTTGGCAAATCGACATTTGTCGAGGCACTGGGCAATCACGTAATCGATGCCGGGCACCGGGTCGCTGTGCTCACTGTTGATCCTTCTTCGGCGATCAGCGGTGGCTCCATTCTGGGCGATAAAACACGTATGGAGTTGCTGTCACGTCGCAGCGAGGCTTACATCCGGCCTTCGCCTGCCGGCAAGACCCTGGGGGGTGTCACGCGTCGTAGCCGCGAGGCCTTGATCCTCTGTGAGGCGGCCGGTTTTGACGTCATCATCGTGGAGACCGTTGGTGTCGGACAGTCTGAAACCAAGGTGGCTGATATGACCGATATGTTCGTGTTGCTATTACTGCCCGGTGCTGGCGACGAGCTTCAGGGCATCAAACGCGGCATCATGGAGCTCGCCGATCTCATCCTCATCAACAAGGCCGATGACGACCTGCTGCCACTGGCCGATCGGGCCACCGCGGAATACCGCAATGCGCTGCGCCTGCTGCAACCCCGTTCGGCAGACTGGAAGGTCGCGGTTCAGACTTGTTCCGCCCGCGACGGTACGGGCATCGCTGAAGCCTGGGAGGTCGCACTGCGCCACCGCGAAATGCTCGACGCCAGTGGCCAGTTCATGACACGCCGTGCCGCACAAGCCCGGGACTGGATGTGGTCGGAGGTAAACGACAACCTCATCACAGCGCTGCAAAGTGATCCAGAGGTGCGTAAGCAAATTCCGGCTCTGGAGGCTGCGGCCAGCGAGGGTCGGATCCCGCCGACCATTGCCGCCAGGCAATTGCTTGAGATCTTTCTCAATCGGCACAAACAATGAGACTGCGATTCGACTATGGAAGTACCAATGAGTGACCGGCCGTTCAAAGTGCTGGGTATTCAACAGATCGCTGTGAGCGGTCTCGATAAAAACCGCCTGCGCACTTTGTGGGTGGATATGCTCGGCCTCGAACTCAGTGGTAGTTACCAGAGCGAGTCTGAAAATGTCGACGAAGACATTGCGGTCGTCGGCTCCGGCCCCCTCAAAGTGGAAGTTGATCTGATGCAGCCGCTCGATCCCGACAAGAAGCCCAGGGTGCAAACGCCACCACTGAATCATGTCGGGTTGTGGGTCGACGATCTCGAGGCAGCAGTGGCATGGCTGCAAACTCGTGGTGTACGTATTGCACCGGGTGGTATCCGCAAGGGCGCATCCGGTTTCGATATCTGTTTTATCCATCCGAAAGCTGATGATGAATTCCCGATTGCAGGGGAAGGCGTGTTGATTGAGTTGGTCCAAGCACCTAGGGAGGTCCGCGATGCCTTGGAATGAAAGAAAAGTGTTATTTGTTTTTCCCGGGCAGGGATCTCAGTACCGGGGCATGGGTAGTGACATTTACAAAGAACACGCTACCGCGAAAAAGGTATACACACAGGCCAGTGACGTTCTTGGTTACGATATTGCCGAGCTCTCCTTTAACGACCCGCAAGAGCAGCTCAATCAGACCCGCTATACGCAAGCAGCTCTGCTTACCCATTCCATTGCTTGCCTGGAAGTCTTCAGAGATCTAACCAACGATTGTCTGAAGCCGGCCATGGCCGCAGGACACAGTCTTGGCGAGTACTCAGCACTCGTTGCAGCGAAGGCACTCAGTTTCGAAAGCGCTCTAAAGCTTGTGCAAAAACGTGGCGAATTAATGGGCGCTCACGGTGAAGGCGAGATGAGCGCTTTCGCATTGGATATCGATACCATTCGACCGATTGCAGAGCGTTACCACTGCGCGGTTGCCGGCTGCAACCTGCCGCAACAAACGGTCGTTGGGGGGCGGTCCGAAGATCTGGCGTTGGTGGAAAAAGCGGTTGAAGAAAGTGGTGCGCGAAGGCGCCCGGTGCGATTGAAGACAGAGGGTGCCTTCCATACCTATTACATGGTCAAAGCCGCGCAACATTATCGGCCTGTCCTGGACGCGGCTGAATTCAGTCCATCTGAAGTGCGGGTCTTGTCTAATTTCACGGGCGGCTATCACGATGCCGATCCCTCGGATATCAGGGCACGCTTGTTCTTTCAGTTATTTCATCCAGTAATGTGGCATTCGAATTTGCAAACGGCATTCGGTGACGGGATCGAAATGATCGTTGAGTTCGGCGGCGGAATCGGTACCGCCAGTGAGCCAGATGGCAAACGACCGAACCTGGAAAGCATGATCAAAAAGACCTTGCGTACGTCGGCTCACGACGCGCAATACTTGTCAGCAATCAATGTCCCTTCCTTGAAACAAGCTGCGGACTTCGTGATGAACCCTGATTCGGGTTGATTGCTCAATCCCGGCGTGTCTTGGCGTCATGTCGTCAGCTCCGCCAGCAACTCGGGCAACGATACAAGAGCAAAGGTGGTCGAACGGTCACTGATGGCGTAAGGAATCACAAGCTTATCGTTGTGGATCATGCCGCCGCACGAATAGACAACGTTCGGAACGTAGCCGATGCTCTCATCTTCTGTTGGCACAAGGAGCGGTTCAGGAAGACGGCCGATGACTCGGGAAGGGTCGTCCCGGTCTAACAGCACGACGCCGATCGAGTATTGGCGCATCGGACCGACTCCATGCGTAAGAACCAGCCATCCGGCCTCGGTCTCAATCGGCGACCCGCAATTGCCGATCTGTATTATTTCCCAGGCAAATCTGGGCTTGAGGAGGAGCTCGGCTTCATTCCAAAAAAGTACGTTGTCGGACCTCAACAGGAACAGATTTTCGTTGTCGAGCCGACCGAGCATCAGGTACCGGCCACCGACCTTCCTCGGAAAGAGTGCCATCCCTTTGTTGAGGGCGTAGCGACCACCCAGCGTTCGTATCTTGGCTGTGTGAAACCCGGTTGTTTCGAGAATCTGGGGAATGATGTTTGAGCCGTCGTAGGCCGTATAAACCCCGTAATAGCAAATGCCGCCATCGTCGCATCGAAATTGCACCAGGCGCATGTCTTCGATCCCGTGACTCTCAGCGTCCGAATTCGGGAAAATCACGAACTCCGACGGATCGTCGAGATCTGGCATGTGAAGATCATAGTTCGCTCGAGAGAGAGCGATCATTTTGTCGACGATCTCGGAATGCGACAAAGCGAATCCATGTGACTCCCACACGACATCGATCGCCAATTTGAGCTCGACGAAGTTGAAGGTGTTACCGAGGTGGCGCAGGACTTCATCCGCAAATGTTCCGATCGCGCCTATCTCGATGAGTCGCGTCAGGTATGTTGGTTTCTCGAATTCTCGATTCTCAACGACTTGAAGCCGACAGCTTTGTTGACTAACAGGCTCAATCCGAATTTGATTATCACGATCGATGACGCCACGACGGAAGACAGCCGAAGAGATATGTCCTTCGCCGGTTGCCCGCAGGCTCATAACGAAACGGGTGCTCCCCACATCAGCTTCGTCTTGAATAATGGCCGGCACCATCGAGGGATTAAAAAGCGCCGCGGACTCGATCGCGTATTCCATCGTGAAGTAGGCACCGATCAGAAGCTGCCGCTTCATTTCGAGATCACGCTCATCAGCAATAAGGTATCTGACCGCGTCGTAGTTGCTCTTGACGATCATGGCCAGATCCGGGTGCTTTTTCTGGAAGCTCCGCCTGAGGCCCTTCACCAATGCGGCGACTTCGGAGCGGTCGAGCGCTCGAATCCGTTCGATGATTCCACGCAGCCGTTTCTCATCGCCGGGGCCGAAGAACCGAGGAATGACACGCGTCGGATCCGGGTCGAGCTGCTCGGAAACACGTTCGATCTTCACTCGTGAGCGGTACATTGTCTCGTTAGAATTCACGGCACATTACCCAGGACGGTAGCTCTTGTTCGAGCACCGATAAATTATACTCAGGAAAGCCGGTTCAGGCTGTCGCGTGTTAGCATTGCTACTCAGGTTAATTGGTTAGGAACGGAGTATCCGGAGGATCTCAGCATGCCGCCGCCTCCAAAATCAGTCGCTCTGATCGGCTCCTACATGCCGAGAAAGTGTGGTATCGCCACATTTACGGCTGATCTCGCTGCGGCGATTCTCGAGAACAACCCAGAAATTGATTGTTCTATCGTAGCCATGAATGATCGACCGGATGGTTACGAGTATCCCGATGAGGTGAAATTCCAGATCAGCCAAGACAAATTGAGTGAATACTCACTTGCTGCGGATTTCCTGAACCTGAGGAATCCGGCAGTAATTAGTCTACAACACGAATATGGAATATTCGGCGGCCAACGTGGCAGCTACATAATCGAACTCGCGAAAAACCTGAAAAGTCCTCTTTTTACGACCCTGCACACGGTATTGAGGGAACCTCTGCCGGAGGAGAGGAAGATCATCGACCAATTGTCGAAGCTCTCTGCCGGTCTGATCGTTATGAGTGAGCATGCCGCCAATTTCCTTCAAGACATTTATCAGGTTCCGGCAAGCAAGATAGCTCTCATTCATCACGGAGTTCTCGATGTTCCGTTTCTGGACCCTGATCCTTGCAAGAGTAAGCTGGGGGCAGACGACAAAACGGTAATCCTGACGTTTGGCCTGCTCTCGCCGGGCAAGGGTATCGAATTCATGATCGATGCCTTGCCGGATATTGTCCGCTTGCATCCGGACGTACTCTATTACGTGGTTGGCGCCACCCATCCGCATTGCAAAGCCGAAAGTGGTGAGGACTATCGTTTGAGTCTGCATCATCAGGCAAAAGAATTGGGCGTTGGCGACAACATCGTATTTCATGACCGATTCCTGGAGCGCAGCGAACTGCTTGAGATCATTCGGGCTGCCGATATCTACGTTACCCCATACTTGAACGAGGCTCAGGTTGTATCCGGCACGCTGGCCTACGCGGTAGGTGCAGGCAAAGCCGTCGTGTCCACCCCCTATTGGCACGCACAGGAGATGTTGGCCGATGGACGCGGCAGGCTCGTTCCCTTCGAAGATTCCAGGGCTTTGGCGCAGCAGGTTAATCAACTTCTGGACTGTCCGGAGGAGCGCCTCACGATTCGTCGGGCCGCCTATGATTATTCGCGGCCGATGGTGATGAAAGAAATGGGCCGCCATTATCTGGCTCTGTTTTCGCAGTCCAAGGCACCACATGCGCGGCCGCGCGATCTTCCGGCGCTGGATACGCTGGGTCAAAGCGATCAGCGCCTGCCGCAGGTAAATTTAAAGCATCTCCGCTCCATGACGGATAACACCGGTGTGCTCCAGCATGCGAGGTTTACCGTTCCTAACCGAGCCCACGGATACTGTGCCGATGACTGTTCACGCGCACTTATCGTTACCGTCAGAGCGCATGACCTGGATAGGACCGATACCTCGCTGACGGATTTGTCGTCAATCTATCTCAGTTTCCTGGATGATGCTTTCGATCCAGGGACCGGACGATTTCGCAATTTCATGTCTTATGACTGCAAATGGCTGGAGACTATTGGATCGGAAGATTCTCACGGACGCGCGTTGTGGGCCCTGGGCGTAATGGCCGGGTGGGGGCATAGCCCTGGTCAAGTCGCTCTCGCTGAGACGATCTTTCACGACGCGCTGCCAGCGCTGGAGAACTTTTCCTATTCCCGCGCTATTGCGTTTCCTATTCTTGGAATGAAGGCGTACCTTCGCAGGCACGAAAATGATCAGCAGGTCCGTGAGCTGATCGGATTGTTGGGCGACAGACTCCTGGCCCGTTTCAGGCAGTGCGCCACCAAAGACTGGCGTTGGTACGAACCGATACTGACCTATGACAATGCACGCGTGCCCGAAGCGCTGATGGCCTGTGGCCGTGTCACCAACGATGATCGTATAGTGAAGGCCGGCATCAATGCGCTCGAATGGTTGAGAGACATTCAGCTTGATCCGTCGGGCGGATGGTTCACCCCGGTTGGGAATCACGGTTGGTTCTCCAGGTCCGGCAGCAAAGCGCAATTTGACCAACAGCCTCTTGAAGCAGCCGCCATGATTGGTGCCAGTCTCGAAGCCTATGCATGCACTCAACGTGAAGAATGGATTCAACTGGCGTCCACTTGTTTCAATTGGTATTTGGGGAAGAACGATCAACAAATCCAGCTCTACGATGCTGCCACCGGCGGATGCCGCGACGGCCTCACAGCGGACGGTGTCAATGAGAACCAGGGTGCGGAGTCGACGCTGTCCTACCTGTCCTCGCTGCTCGCTATCTACAATCTGCGCGGTCTAACAGCGAGTCAAGATCACATTGTGGAATCAGACACTGATCAGCGCCTTGCGGGACAGGCTGATGCGGCTTAAGCGGCCTTCAGTTCTTTATGAGCTTTGATAACAGCGCTGAAACAGAGACGATAGCGACCCTACACCGTTGGTCAGCAATGCCATACGGTATGATCAGCGCATCCCCATGAATCATACTTCCGCACGAATAGACCACGTTGGGCACGTAGCCGTCCCGCTCATGCTCATCAGGTGTCAGTATCGGCTCATGTAGCCGCCCCACAACCTGAGATGGATCGTCAAGGTCCAAAAGCTCGGCCCAGATGCTGTATCTGCGCATCGGACCAACGCCATGAAAAAGTGTCAACCATCCCTCAGGCGTCTCCACCGGCGAGCCACAGTTGCCAACCTGAACAAACTCCAGCGGATGATCACGCTCCTGCAGTAGTTCCACCTCGTTCCAGTAGCGAACGCTGTCCGAATACATGATGTAGTTATTGACGCCATCCTGGCGAGATAGCATCACAAACTTGCCGTTGACCTTTCTCGGAAACAACGCCATGCCCTTGTTCTGGGCAGCTTCGCCGCTGATCGTATGCATCTTGAATGTCAGAAAGTCGGTCGTCTCAAGAATCTGCGGCAGTATTTCAAAACCATTATATGCGGTATATGTCGCATAGTAGATGACTGAATTATCATCATCCCGGAAACGCACAAACCGAGCATCCTCGATGCCTGAGCTCTCGTTTTCCGATACCGGGAAAATCACTCTCTCAGAGATCTGCTCGTCCGGGCGAAATATCACTTCGTAGTTGGACCGAGCCAGCCATAAGACCGTGTCAATTGCGTGGTGTTTGTCCTTCAGTCGAAACTTGGTCGAGCGAAGTTTTCCTATTTGTGCTTTCAGCTCGTCAAATGTGAATGTCTCATCTAATCCCTCCAATAGGTGATTTGTGATCCGGTCGTGCGCGCCCATCTCTTCGAGTTTTCGTCGAAAATGAAGACGATGATAAATGGGATCAGTGTGCATTTCGGGTGTGGCGACGTATTGGCTGATGGGATCGAAGTAAATGTCGTAGTTTTCGTCCACGATTCCGCTACGAAATTCAATTGACGACACATGTCCTTCTCCTGTCGCTCTGAAGCTCATGACGAATCGTTGCGATCCTTTGCCAACGCCCTCCTGGTCAGGATGGGGAACCACAGAAGGATTGAAGAGTGCGGCTGCCTCGACTGAATACTCTGCGGTGAAGTAGGCGCCAAGCAGAAGTTGTTGCTCGGATGACAACAAGAGGTGTTTAGGGACAAATTCTGCAATACGATCATAGTTCCTCTGCAGGGCCTTTCGGTAGTTCCGGTGACGCCCTGAATAGTCCTCGAATACGGATTCCAGCAAGTTGTGCACATCGTCGATGTTCAGCATCGAGACTCGATCAATCAGGTCCTTTGTGCGCGCCTTGTCTCCGGGGATATGTGGCCGGGTAATAACCCGTGCGCTCTCGGCGTTCAACACCGCTGAACGCCGTTTGACAAGTTGCTTGCGTTGCTCCTTAAGTCTCATAAACGATTGCGCACTGATGTAGTCTGACTAACAATGATCATAGGTAAGTGGCCCAGCTTCAAACTGTACGGATTATAGTCGTGAGTGCCGCCAGAAGCTCGTATCAGAAATCGTATTTTTGAGAATCGCCCGTTTCGAGCATGTCCATGCGTATTGCAGTCCTTAGCCCCATTTCATGGCGTACCCCTCCTCGCCATTACGGACCATGGGAATCCGTGGTCAGCGTGCTCACCGAAGAGCTGGTACACATGGGCCTGGAAGTGACTCTTTTTGCCACTGGGGATTCGCAAACCAGCGGTAAGCTGATCGCTGTATGTCCACGGCCGTATTCGGAGGACAGCTCGGTTGATCCAAAGGTCGCTGAATGCCTGCACATATCCGAGATCTTCGAGCGTGCCGCCGAATTCGATATCATTCACAATAATTTTGATTTTCTACCGCTATCGTATTCCGGACTGGTTGAGACACCGGTATTGACGACGATCCACGGTTTCTCTTCACCGGCGATCCTGCCCGTCTACAGGAAATACAATGCGCGGAGCCACTACGTAGCGATTAGTGAATCCGACAAGTCACCGGAACTCGACTACATCGCGACCATCCATCACGGCATTGACGTTTTGCAATTTCCGTTCGAGGGCACCGAGGGCAAGTACTTGCTGTTCTTTGGTCGCATTCATCCGCATAAGGGTGTCCGCGAGGCAATCCATGTGGCGCAACGTGCCGGAATCAAGCTCGTAATTGCCGGCATCATCCAGGACCAGGACTATTTCGCAACCGAGGTGGAGCCTCATATTGACGGCACGACTGTGGAGTATCTCGGTTCCGTGGGGCCTGATCGAAGAGCGGGCGTTCTTGGCGGTGCGTTGGCGTTACTGCACTTGATTAGTTTCGACGAACCGTTCGGACTAAGCCTCATTGAGTCGATGGCCTGCGGGACACCCGTCATCGCGTTCGACCGTGGTTCAATGCCAGAAATCATCCGTCATGGCGAAACCGGCTATATTGTTGAGGACATTGAAGGCGCAATAAACGCAGTGGCTAGTGTTACGTCCATCAACAGATCCACCTGCCGCGCCGATGTGGAAAAACGCTTTAGCAATACGCGTATGGCACGCGACTATGTTCGCGTTTACCAAGAAATCTTAAACCGGGAAACACGCAATGATCAATAAGCCGTTGGTAACGCGGTACGAGGGCAATCCAATCCTCACCAAGCACGACATCCCCTACTCCGTGGAGACGGTTCACAACGCAGGGGCAAGCAAATTTAATGGCGAATACATCCTGCTGTTCCGCTCGCACTTGCGTAACGGACGATCGATCATAGGAATCGCGCGCAGCGATGACGGCTATAAGTTCAACGCAGACCCCAAGCCGTTTATGGTGCCATCCACTGAGAGCAATTTCGCAGTTCATGAGGAATACGGCGTCGAGGACCCGCGAATCTGTTCCATTGCGGGCGAGCACTATATTACTTACAGCGCTTATTCCAGGTATGGCGTGCGAATTGGGCTGGCAAAAACACATGATTTTAAGACTGTCGAAAGAGTGTCACTCATCAGTCAGGCGGACATGCGCAATGTCGTGATATTTCCGGAGACGTTCAACGGTCGTTACGCGCGGATGGATAGGCCTCACTCGGAAATTAACCCTTGGTGCATATGGCTGTCCTGGTCTCCGGACCTGGTTCACTGGGGCGAGTCGGTGCCAGTGATCCAGCCTGTCCAGTATCACTGGGACGAAATGAAGATAGGGCCCGGCGCTACGCCGATCAAGACCGCACAGGGGTGGCTCAACATCTATCACGGCGTTTTTCCGACCATGGATGGATCGGTATACCGCCTGGGAGTGGCGCTTCACGATCTGGAAGATCCCGCCAAGGTGCTCGGCGTTGCTGACGATTGGATACTTTCACCAGAAGATCCGTGGGAACTCACGGGCTATGTCCACAATGTAGTCTTTACCTGCGGCGCGATCGCCGAGGATGACGGTACCGTGAAGATATACTGGGGCGGCGCAGACAGCGTCATGTGCGTTGGTGTCGCGAAGATCGACGACCTGATTGATCTTTGTCTGAACAAGGCCCGACCACCTTCATCCCGATAAGTCACGCAATACTCACGCGCGATTATGCGATTATTGCTTTCTTGTGAAGCCTGCAGGCAGCGAGGGCAGGTCTTACCTACGTCCCGAGACCGGAGTTTCGACGAGCACACTTTCCGCAAACAGTAACTGCCCCGTGCTCGCATTGTAGAACTGTACTACGACTTGCGGCTGCTCGAAGGCAACCCAACGTGAGCTGCCCTTCGTGTCAGGACTATTGAACACATTATTCATTTGCACGATGGTATAGGTTGGCGTGCGACGATTTTTCCTCGGCGTATCCGTGGCGTAGTGAGTCGACCATCCGATTATCGTGTCGAGGCCCGCGCTCGAATATGGGCCGTTCGACGGCACACCAGTGCCATCAAGCTGTCCGGTCGCTCGATTGAGCGAGCCAATTGGACCAACGGAGAACTCCCATATGCGCTCGCTAATCTGAATTGAGAACGCATTATGCAAATCGCCAGTAAGCAAGATCACGGTCTTGCCGCTCGATTCGAACGCCTTGAGCAACTCGCCGCGTTCACGCGTGTAGCCAGTCCACGATTGATCGTCAATTCCGGTCGGACCTTTGGACAAATGCGGAATAACAAAACTCACCGACGAAAGTACAAAGACGACGTCCGCCTCGGATTCTTTCAAGCGTCGCAGCAGCCAGTCCTTTTGACTTTTTCCAAGCATCGTTGGTTCATCGGAAACCAACTGCGATCGTCTCCGGCTGCGCGTGTCCAGTCCGATGAACTCTGCATTCGCGAACTGTTGACTAAAAAAATAATTCAAGCCGCCGATCGAGTACGACGAGTCGCTATCGTGCGTCGGTGCGGGCTTTAACTCCAGCAGATGGTCGTCGACTACACGCTCAACCGCGTATACCGACGCATTAGGATCTCTCGGTCCTGCTTCCTCTATTGCCGCGCTGATTTCCGAACGATTCTTCGCATCGCTATTACGGTAACCAGCATCTGGTCCGCCCCAATGCACGTGAAGTGACCGGCCTTCGTGAAGGGCAAGCTTCGTAAAGTCCGCTGCAGGATCAGTCAATAAAGCACTGCCCGCCTCAAGCTGGGTACGCCCAAAATGAATCTTGTTTATGTCGGTCGTCGGATTGCTCCAGCCAAGATAATCCCGCCACGCGCGAAGCGCGGGGTCTCGAAACAGCGCGTTCCGGGCCGTGTGACCGGGAACCGTGGCGTCCTGGAAATTGTTAAGCACCTCATGGTCATCAAAGATGACGATCGACGGAATCGTCGCATGCCAGAGTCTAAGGTCACGATCATTTTCGTAGTACGTCTTATAGTTCTGCCAGGCGCCCGCAAGGCTCGGTACGATTTGAAGGAGCGACGGCATGGCAGTACCGCGCGGTGCCGATTCGTTCAGCCACCTCGAAGGTTCAAACCGCCGATCCTGTTCGTAAATCCAGTCACCGAGGACGAGATGGAAATCTACTTTGTCGCCGGCATCTTTGAACAAGGTCGCGTGCTGCGTCGCCCCCTGTGACATCGTCGGCGACTGTTTTGCACAGGACATCGCGGAAAACGCGAAATTGAATAGCCCATCTGGATTTAGCTGACCCGTCTTTTGTTCGGCCGCCGGCAGACTGCGGAAGTGAAAAATGTCGGAGTCGACGCCGTCCACCGCATCAACGGCCACTTGATAATAATAGACGGTTTCGGGGCGAAGGCTTTCGAGCTCCACCCAGGCGGTGTTGTCGTGCTCGAGGAACGTGGCAATCGTCGCCGATCGCGAATTTAGCGCTCGCTTATTCGTGCCGTATCGAACGTGAAAGGCTGCCGGTTGTGTGGTTCGTGCCCAGACTCCAACGGTATCAGCACCAAGCCTTCCCAATACCGGGCCGTGTGAGACGTAAACGGCAACTTCGGGCGCAAGCTCCGTTGCGCTCGCCGTTGCCATCAGTAAGATGAGCGGCACAAACCCGCCCGTAAATCGGCGACAGCTGCACACTAACGAGACTCGACACTCAGACTCCGGGTTTAATCTCTCGGCTTCTGATTCCATACGATATGCGCCAGGACCAATTACGCGGCGTCAAAATGCATATGTCATACCTACGAGTGCGGTCCACGAATAGATCTCGTCTGCGACTAGCCGGCTCGATATATCCTGATATTCCCGACGAGA
>JAOTUU010000198.1 GCA_029863705.1 Gammaproteobacteria bacterium | reverse complement strand
TGCGAGCGCGCGGTCTGGACCGGTCGCTCAAACGTAGCCAGCCAACCACCAGCAATGGCATACGTGTTGAGTTTGAAAATGTGGCCTTTGACGATCTTGTGTTGTGGCTCGGTGACCTGAGTCGCCAGTACGCAATGGACGTATCGTCAGGTAGCTTTTCTGCTTCCAGTCAGTCGGAAGTTGGCCGTATCAATGCAACCCTGACGCTCGAGCGCGCACTTTGATGACGTCTCGAGCGCGCCTCATCGTTGTAGCTTGCATTACGCTCCTGGTCGGCCTCGTGGTTCTCTTTCCGGCACGTGTCGCATACCGGTGGCTCCCGGCGCCAGCATTTGACTTAGCTGGAATCAGCGGTTCTGTCTGGAATGGACAGGCGAGCCAGATGAAGTCAGGCAGCCTCTACCTGCAAGACTTGCAATGGCGAATCAAACCTCTTTCACTTCTTGTCGGCCAATTGCGCTATCAAATTGCGGGCAGCCCGGCTTCCGGTTTCATCGATGGCCAGGTCAGCCTGGGTCTGAGTGGCGCGGTAACCGCCAGCGACTTGCGCGGCTCCATGTCGTTACAGCCTTTCGGGGCGCTAGTCGGAATTCGCGGCTTGAACGGCACGATCAATGGTGAATTCGTACGCCTTGTTATAGAAAACGGCTTGCCGGTCGCCGCCAATGGTCAGTTCGAAGTACTCAACCTGATCGCGCCAAATATTCACAGAACATCGATCGGCGGGTATCGTGCCGAGTTTTTCACACAGGAAACCGGTGTTGTTGCGAGCGTCGAAGATACAGACGGCCTCATCGATGTTGCTGGCAGTCTGCAAGTGTCGGCGGATCGCAGCTACAAGTTTGTGGCGCAACTGGCGCCGAAAAACAACACGCCCGCCAATGTGCGGCAGCAACTGCAGCTCCTGGGTTCGGCAAATGAGCGCGGGCAATATGAACTGCGGCTTGAAGGTCAGCTCTAGCAATATCTACAACGCGATTTCGACAAACTCCTGAAGCAACGGAAAATATAGCGCACAGCGGACATCAGCGCCGCAGTAGTTCCTGTACATCTCCGAGTATTTACTCAGCTGCGGTCGATAGCGGTCCGACTCCGCTTGCAGGAGTTCTTCGCGCCTGCCGCCCTCGTGCGTACTCGTTTTGTAGTCGACGATCCAGTGCGTGCCATTGTCGTCAATTCGAACCCGATCGAGTACGACCGATTCGATACGGTCCTGCACCACGCCGCTAAGGGCGAATTCGGCATGCCCCTCGCCATGCAACAGCCACTGTCCTCTTTCGTCTTCAAGCAGTCGGCGCAGTGCTTCGTCAACCCGCTCGATGATCGTTGCCATTGACGCGGAAGCCACGCCCATCTCACGTAGCCAGCGTTCGCTTGTCAGCCGAATTGTGTCCAGTTGATCGGCGTCGAATGACACTCGTCCATCAGTGAGCAATTGAATCCATCGATGCACAAGCGTTCCTGCAATTCGCGCACCGGCTCCTACCCAGTAAAACTCGACTTCCTGCCCTTCTTCAGCGGCATCTCCGTCAGGGGATACGCCCGGTAACTGACGTACTTCTGGTGGCTCCCATGGCGCGTCAAATCGTCGTAGCTCGGGCATTAGCCATCCCGAATCACTATCGGCATCCGGTTGCTGAGAGCCGGCGTCGAATTCTGCTTCGTACTGCAACGCAACCGTTGGCCACAATAAGTGCAGCAGACTTCTCGAAGCCGGGCTCAAGCCTTTCTTGAGCACGCGAGCCTGCCCCATTAAGTGCAGGGATCGTCGCGCTCGAGTGCAAGCCACATAGAGCAACCTCGCAAGCTCGTTCTTGTCTTTGTCGGTTTCAACTGAGCTGATGTAGCGATGCAATGCGTCTCGTTCGAGCTCTGCACGTGGCCCGATCGGGCTGATAATCTTGTGCGTCCGGCCGTGCTCATCTGGCATGTCGAACCAACTCAACACTGAAGGCTCGCTAACGCGCGGGATCCGGCCAAGCCCAAACAGCAAGACGTGGTCGAACTGCAGTCCTTTCGCACGATGCATCGTCATCACCTGCAACCTGGCCTCCACGTCGCTCGACACGTGCTCAAGATCCAGGGCAGCTTCCAACTCAGCGACATCTTGAAGTGAACCTGCGACCTCGAGCTTCTCAATGACGTCAAGATAGCGGTATACATTTAGGACGGCCTGCGCGTCATCGAGAATCGCCGGACCGCCCAGAGCCAACCAACCCTGTTCAATTCGATCGCGCAACGACCCGGCTCGATTGCCTGACATAATTGCGGTCATCTTGTTACGGAAGTTCGCGATTGCGACGCGGCCGAATTCGGAAAGCCGCTCGACTGCCACGTCGTCTTGCAGCGTCTCCCAGACTGACCGGCGGGAATCGTTACGCACCAGAGCGTGCAGGTCTGTCCAGTCGAGTCCAAGCCATGGCGAGCGCAACAGTGCAAGCCACGCAATTCGATCGCCGCTGTGCACGAGAGCCCGAGTCAGCGCCAGGACATCGATTACTTCGGGTAGATCAGTCAAGCGGTCGATTTCCACCGCGCGGTAGGCGATGCCCGCCTTGCGGAATCTCGAGAGCAGCTCAGGCAAATGCGTGCGGCTTCGAACCAGCACCGCGACATTATCGTCAGGATGATCCTGCAAGACCTTCTGAATTACCGCACACCCGTATTTTGCCTCGACGGCTTTGCCGCTACCAGGAACAGGATAAATGACACATCGTCCCTGCCCTTCGAGTTTTGGCACAGCGACAGCCGGGGCGTATGACACGGCGCTTTTTTGCGCGTTATTTCTTCTTGCCAAGACCGTCGGAAACACTTCGTTAAACCAATCCACCAGAACTTCGCCGGAACGAAAATTTCTGCGTAGCACAAGCGTAAAAAGCTGCACATTTCCGATGCCCGATTCCTGTGCCAACAGGAATTGCCCGACCTCCGCGTTGCGAAAGCGATAAATCGACTGCATTGGATCACCTACGCAGAACAACGTGCGCCCATCGCCCTCCTCCCAACCTCCTGTCAAGGCTTCAAGCATGCGGTACTGCGCACTCGAGGTGTCCTGCATTTCATCCACGAGCAAATGTCGCAACTGGTAGTCGAGGAGCAAAGCGACATCACCAGGGTTATCTGCAGTACCTAAGGCATCGGCTGCGTTTATGGCTACTTCGGTGTGATCCGTGATACCGCGTTCGCTGAATAACCGTTTTAGCTCAGTCACTGCCAAGGGCAACAGTCGAAAAAGCGCGAGCAAGACACTCCACTGCTCATCCCCATAACTGTCGCGGGGCAATGCGCGCGCACCTTGTAGCAGCGAACGCAATTCATCGTTGTCATGCAGTGACTCCAGAAGATCGCTCAGCGTTCGCTTCTGTTCTTTCCCTTGTGGTGGAAATCCCTGGTTCTTGTTTACCTGTTTGCGCCAGTCTCCTTGCTTCGTCAGCAATAATTCCGCAACGCCCAACCATCTGGGCAATGCGGCTGGCGATGACCGTGGCACCCCATCCAGCGGATCGATCGCACAAATCGGGTTGTCAGATTGCCCGTCTGCATGCAAGTTGTGTGTCGCATAGTCGGCAAGCTGCAAAAGCGTGGGCACGTGCTGCGGCGGGAGTGCATTTGCCAATCTACCGATGTGGTCCGCGATGATTTGCAGCAAGCTCTGTTCAAATTGTCGCCGTAGCAAATTGGCGTCTTCCTGATTGACCAGCCCACTTCCGACAAACGGTAGCCACTGATCCCGTGTCGCGAGCATTCGGGCGAGGTAGTCGATGTACAACCAGGTGTTGTTATCAAGGTGGGATAGGACCTCTTCCGTTGCAGCACGCAACTCACCTGACTCTGCAAGTTGATCAAGGCTTAATGCCGCGGCGCTACGGTACAGCTGCCGCATTTCGCCATCCGCGACGATGGAGTTCCCTGACGCGCCACTCGTCGCTGTCAGAGGCTGCGTTCGCGTAATCGTCGCATTGAGCGAGTCGAGAGTCTGGATTCGCATGCGCCTTGGGTTGGACACAATGCACCACCCCAGGTCCTCGTCGCGTTGCAGCACCGCTGACGCCGCACTGGCAGTAATTTGTTCGTGTGGTTCCAATGCCGGTTCACCGAATTTCACTTTCTGCAATGCCTGCAATACCCGTAGCTGCATTTCCGCTGCGGCTTTGCGCGTAAAGGTGATTGCGAGGACCTCTTCGGGATTTTCCACGGTTGCAAGGAGCTTCAAATAGCGTTGAATCAGCAACTCGGTTTTGCCGGATCCGGCGGGAGCCTGGACGATAAAAGAACGCGTGACATCGAGCGCCGCAACTCGAGCCGCGTCGTCGTCGACAAGCAACTGCGCGTCAGTGGTCATGTTGTAATTCACGAATACGGCTGAGCAGGCTTAGCGGCCTGGCTGACTGCATGTTTTGCCGGCCGTTGACACGAATGTCGCCGCGCTGAATCTGTGCAGCGGCATCCTCAACGAGTTTTGTCCAGGAGGCAAGTGCATCGTCCCAATCAAGCTCGGGCGTCAGTTGTTTTCCGGCGCCGTCGATAGCCGTGGAGCGGCTATCGATATTGACCAAGCCAAGGTCCGATACGTCGGCGCCGATGGCAATGGCGTATACGACCAACTGCATGTCTTTTGGCAGGCCGTTCGCGCCCAGGAAGGATTTTCGTGAGCCGGTTTTGTAGTCGAGGATCACGAGCTCTGCGTTGCTGAGGCGATCGATACGATCAACCCTGAGCCGTAGTGGCAAGCCTGTGATCGTTGCTTGTAACGTTCCTTCTACATCGACAATTTCGAAATCGTCCCGTGTGCTGTCCAGCGCGACTACGTCCCGCAACAGTCTTGTTACTCGCTGTTGCTCAAGCTTGAATAGTTGCCTCAATACCGGACTAATATTCTGCATCGGACGCCAAAATGACTTATCCAGTGCCGCAACCAAACGGCTTTCCAGTTCGTCTTCGTCCCAGGAAACTATGTCATCGCGTGACGGCAGCTCCGAATACAGTTGTCGAAGTGCATCGTGAATCAGGTTTCCCCTCAAGCTGGCCGAAAGACCGAAGGAAATCGGCTGGATATCATTCACGCCGAGACGGCCGTACACGAACGCTGCAAAGGGTTCAGTCATCTGGCGTTGAATCGTCGCCGCTCCGCCGGCAATAACTTCGGTTGCAGAGACGGTGGGGATTGGGTCCGCGGGAACCACAGTCAGGGAGACAGAATCTACCAGTGCTGCTGCATGCCAGCCCGGATCGTCATGTCGGGCCAGCAGTTTGTAATCATACTGTTGTAACAATGCCGTTTCGCTTTGCTCAGCATCTCCGTCAGTTAACGGATAACTGCACACAACGTCCATTGTGCTACTGGTTAAGCGATCTAGAACACGCCGGGCATAGTCCAGCGTGTCCTGTGGAACGGCATCCGGCATATTCCTGCTGCGCTGCAGATTCATCGAGAGCAACGACAAGGGTCGACCGGCGGGTGGCCAATTGGATGCTGTGAGTCCGCTCACCCATAGCTTGTCGAATTCCATACCAGCGGCTTCAAGCGGACCAAGCAACTGCACGAGTGCACCGTCAACCTCAGGTTGAAACACCGTCTCACCAGCCATCGCAGTCACTCGACTGAGAACATCCGCAATCGTCAGCGTCGGGCTGACAAGTGCCAGGCGAGCGAGATCGTTCAGGAGTTCCCGCCAACGGTTTACCAGTTGGAATTCGACACTATCGAGCGAGCCGTCACCGGGCCAGTTGAGCTTCGTCAGTGTGTCATCGATGACCAACGCCCAGGATTGAGGCGCATCTCTGCGTGGTAATTCGGCCCGCAAGCTGCCGAGGTAGCGAATTCGGTCAATCCAGTCTCTGGCATCTGCCGACGATTCTCGCTCGCCAAGCTCGGCCAGGAGCATTTCAGGGGACCAGCTTCTGTCGGGGACTTGACGAAGCTGTAACTCCAGCCGTCCTCTACCGCCCGCATCACCCCTACCGACAATCGGCGAACGAAGAAGAAGGCTAACTTCACGCCCCGTTAAATCGTCGTACA
>JAOTUU010000197.1 GCA_029863705.1 Gammaproteobacteria bacterium | reverse complement strand
CTTCGACAGCAGGTGGCGCCGCGGTTTCAGCAGGCTTACTGACGGCCTCGTTTTTTCCGCAAGCCTGGAGACCGAGCGGCACCAGGAAAAGAAGCACTGCCTGCCCTGTGGCGGCCCAGGTTTTTCGATTTGTTGTCATGGCACTCAACCGTCACTTAGGGAAACACCGTAGATCATTCATAGTACTGTATTGTGGACAAATGAAGAACTGCAACTCATGCGGCAAGTGTTGTGAGACGGCGGGCAATGGTGGTTTGTCTGCTTCAACGGAAGAAATTGACTGGTGGGAGACCCACCGACCGGATATTTTTCGCTACGCCCAGGATGAAAGGATCTGGGTGGACCCGGCAAGCGGTGAATATTTTCCTCGATGTCCCTGGCTGCGGAAGCCACCGGACGGTAAGAAATTCACCTGCGATATCTATGACGACCGCCCTGAAGATTGTCGGCACTATCCTGTTGACGTTGCACAGATGGTTCGCGACGACTGTGAAATGCTCGAGCGGCGTGACCTCTTCGATCTCAAGCGTACTCAGAGAAAACTGGACGCAATAATGATCGACAGCCGGCCGCCAGCTGCCCCAAAACGCTGACCGAAATTTGCAACCAGGCGGAACGGTTGCTAATGAATCCTAAAGCCATTAAAGACAAGCAATAATGACACGGCCCATATTGCCAGACCTGGCAAGAGGAAAGATTACAACGTAAAACCAAAATTCGCTTGCGAGAAACGTATGGTTTGATTCCCCTAATATCCAGACGATGCTTGTCAGGCCAAAAACCGGAGTTGAGGAATAGATCAAACTCTTGGGCACGGGATAAATGCCTGATTAGTGATTAGTGGACAAACGTGTCACATAACATGTTTGGAGAGCCCTGTCAGAAACGTTCGGAGCCCTCCAATATAGGCATCCTCATCCCGGAGGAACGCGTCGTTATGGGTGCCGCGAATTGCCAGTAGGGTCCGGGGTTCATTCGCAGATGCAAAAATTGCTTCGCCGTGATGAAACGGGATGATCTCGTCGTCGCGGCTGTGAACGACTAGTACTGGGCACCAAACGTTCTGAATGCTTTCACTCGTGGCATGACTAAGATGGCTCAACCAGCGCGCCGGGAGCCATGGATAGAGGTCCTGGGCAATGTCCGGTACGGACGTGAAGGCCGATTCCACGATAAGCGCTAACGGTTGGTGCTGTGCGGCTAGGTGTGATGCTACAGAGGCACCCAATGAGCGCCCGAATAGTATGATATCGCTGGCGACTATGCCGCGATCCGCGATGAGATAACGCCACGCTGCATCAGCATCGCGATAGATTCCTCTTTCGGTCGTCCGGCCTTCGCTCTGACCGTAACCCCGATAGTCAATAATTAGTACTGACAAACCCAGGTCATGAAATTGCCGTATTGAGTCCAGGCGATGTGAGATATTTCCTGCATTGCCGTGAAAGAACAACAGCACCCGAGATGTTCGCCCCGCGATGAACCAGCCGTGCAGAGTCACTCCGTCAGCGGTTTCGATGGAGACATCTTGGTACTCCATGCCAATATTGGCTGGTGTCATGGTCAACGTGCGGCCAGGTACTTCTGCAAGGTAGAGCATGCGGCCCTGCATGAAATACACGACGACGAGGAGCAGACCGTAACAGGCAGCGACCACTAAGATAAGTTTCAGCATGACATTCTGCAATTGTGTTATGAGCTGCGATCAGGTTAATTCTTTACGTATCAATGCAGCATAAAGCCTTGAATGTCCGCTTGCACAAAAAGCGGTCGTTCAAATCACTGAAAAACGAGTGAATCCAGTTGCCGCAGTCGGCCACAAGCGGGAGTGGAAACCTGTTCCGACAGTCGCAAGTGCATCACTTTCGTCAGGTTGGCGAGTTTGGACGCCGCCTGCCAAAGTAGATCGCGGCACAAATTGCCATGTGCCAGACTATCCACCCGCTGACAAAGGCCACATCATTCCACCAAGGACAGGAGTTGAGACAGAAAAAATTCCAGACGTGATAGAGAATTAAGTGAAAGGAAAGACCCGAAATTAGACCGGCCCCTGCAACGTAGACCAAGAACCGCGGCGTGATCTTTATCGGTGCTACCAGTCCGGCCACGATGGCGATCAGGATGGTTCCGAACAAGACAGCTGGTATGATTTCAAATTCTGATGCCAAACCAACGACGAGTACTTCGATTATCATCGCGGCAACAACCAGTGCTACCGCACGAATGACAAGAAATCTACGATTACTTACAAACGGTACGAGTACCAGCACTCCGAGAAGAAAGCCAGGTGGAGAAAATCCAAATAATATCCACGAATCTGGATCGTCAAAGGGTTGCAGGGAATCCAGAGACCGCCAAACGAGCCACATTAATGGTCCAGATAAGAAAGCCAAGAATAGTCGCCAACCCAACGAAAGGTCAGTAACTTGCAGTCGGTTAATAGTCGACTTGGAGGTCATCACGAGAAGAATGTCTGCTTGGCGTTAGTAGAAGCACATTGAAGCTCGAAATCAGCTAACTTCCGGTAACCGCAAAAGCTGACACTTCACCAATACTCTCCGTGCGCATTTATGGCCAATATCTCCATACTGGTAAGCAGCAAAAGTTTGACGTCGGGGCTCAGGCCGGTACGAAAATCATACCCATTAATACCGCTGGACCTGCTGCAAAGCACTTCGCCCTCTTCGTGAATCTCCGCAATGGGCTCAAAAGTCGGTGGCACGGACGAACTCTCAATATGCAGGGTTCGCGAACCATTGGTGAGCGTGCCGCTCGCAACAAGGCCGTCTCCGGCTTTCCACCGCCGCTCAGCCATGAACTGCCAGGTGTCGTCAGGCGAATCACCCGTGGTGATCGTCGCAGTATAGGTGCTCTCGTAGGCATCGTAGGTCATCTCTACGTTGCTGATTCCCCACTTGTCCTCAATGGCAAAGTCCACAATACCCTGCACGAACCCTTTGTCGTCATTATCAAGCGGAGCGAAGACCGTGTGGTTCTTGACGTTCAGCTTGACTGCCGCGCCCTCAAACGTGGCAACGTGGAGGGAAAACTTGAAATCTCTTTTGAAGTATCGAGTGGTCACCGTGCCTACTTTATGGGTGACCTCGGCGTAGTCACCGATCCGGCTCTTTCTTTTCCCAAACCATTGGAGATTCTGCCTGTGGATGCGATGCGTCTCGAAAGCCATGGTTTCTTTGGTGACAGTTTCACCGTCATCACTTGAAGCAGCCTTGAGCGCGGGTACGTGGGAAAACGAAATGACGGCCAATAGCATCGTCGTTATCAGTCTGAAACGGCACATGCGGTCTGTCGGTCCGGAGATCGCAAGTCCAAGCTGCTGAATTCGATTTCCAGTTTTCATCGGCTCACTCATATCTTTCTTGCGCCTGAAGTCGTGTGGAGCTCTGGAGTCAGTTATCATGCCACGCGACCATGTATGTCTGATCAATCCATGATGGCGAGCTGATGAATATCCGAGCCCGGCAAACATTGCGATTAGCTATGTCTGCTTCGTGGCCAGCAGAAGACGATTCTAGCGGCTCCAGACGACCGTCTAAGTTCGGCCAATTGCGGACCTTCCAACTTGTTTTCAACTAGTTCTCAAGAGGAGCCTGCCAACGGCAGGCTCCTGTAAGAGGTTTATGGTTATTGGCGTTTCCCTTTGCTTGCGCCAAGGTCCTTACGTCCGAGCATGCCGGCCGCCGTCTTTGCATCCACGATAGTGAATGCGTCGTACTGCTTCATAACGCAGAACAACTGTTGATAGCGCAAGGTCCCGAAGTGGTCTGTCGTCCGGTCAGAAAACCATGCGTCCGCACACATGAATGTGCCGGCGCCAACGTCTCTCGGTACGTTGAAACTAAAGCTCAGCGTTCGTACCTTGAATGCGCCGAGCGCTACAATGCGGTTATGGTCGGCGGGGAACTGGGTGAAGCCGACGGGCGACGTACTGCCCCACGCATTGATGATACTCCAACCGAGTCCTTTCACGCCCACGTCGATGTTGCTGCGAATGTCGATGGAATAAATGCATTTGCCGCCCGTCGCCGGAATGTCCGTGCACGGGACGATGTTCTCGAAAACGAACTGCGGCGGTTGAAGTGCGATGTCGCCGAGGTCCGCGATGTCGCCCGACGCCACGTCGAACGGGACAACCTCAGTCGGCGAATACTCCTGTGCATACGCGCGGACAATGAACTGGCCCGGGTCAAGAGGCAACCCGGAGTTGTCCGTTTCGAATCGGAAGATGCCGAACTCGTCGGGGGCAGCGTTGTTTATCCAAGCAAAACACCCGTCCACGGTGCAGCGAAGGAGTTCAACATAGGGGTACGGCGGTGTATTGCCCGGTAGCGGCGCACCGGTCACCGCGTCGACCAGACGGCCGGTAATGGCCTGGATGGGCGTCGGTGGTATGGACACACGCAGGCGGTAGGTGCCTTCCTGAAAATGGTTGCCATCAAACGCGATATCACAGCATCCTGAAGCCGCGAGGATGAAATACCCGTCACCGCCAGTGGGAACTTCGAAATCGAGCCGGGAGTTCAGCCCCAGGAAGTCGTCGTTCCAGGCAAGGAGATTGCAGTCCATGTCGAACAGCCCGAGGAAGGGATCACCGAGCGGGAGCGGTTGGTCCGTGGCGCCTCGCAGACCTGCCCGAAGGCGCATACCTTCGGTTCCCTGCAACATGAAGAAGTCGATGTCGCTAGGAGGTTCGCTGCCGGTCAGAATCAGGTCGCCGGTAATGACCGCCGGCCACCCACTCGGCATGCCGATAAACTGGGCAGAAACGCACGGGTTGTTGGGCTCCGACTCCTCATACGGTTGCGCAGAAGCCGGAGTAGCAAATAGCACGCCTGTTGCCACTAGGGCGGTAGCGTGCAGCAAGTTACGAAAGGTCATGGCTTGGCCCTGAAGGTGAGATTAGGCGAGGGCCGCCGTTGGGTCGGTTTTTCAGAGACCCTGACGGGCCTCGCAGGAGATTGCCGCCACCTTGTCCGGCAGCTCCTGATTGTGGATTTTTCGCCGCCTGACTTACTCTGACCATTGGTATAAACACTGATTGCTATCCGGACAGGATCGATTGAATTGCGATCGGTCCCTCGGCGCCGAACCGCGCCTTGAGGACCGTCAGGTTACCGGGGGTAACCGGGGATCTGTGTCGGATACAGATCAGTAGGAGAAATCATAGCGCGAATCTGGCGACCGTCTCAGAACGGCCACAAGCGGTCGGTGACTCGCCTATTGATTTCTTATGGTTCCGTGTTCGTGTGCGAGTTTCCACCCAGAATCAGTCTTGAGGAAAACAAGCGTTTGTCGGCCGCTCACCTCGACTACTTTGCCATTCCTCACGAAACTAACTTCTGGGTAATACGTAGCGATACCAACGTCACCAAAGACATCGATCTTCAAACCTCTTACCTCGTATTTCGCATCAGAAATTGAGCTAAAGAAAATTGCCTCGGACTCGTTGGTGCTTGTAACGTCCTGACGGTCAAAGCTGCGTGGCCCAAATTTGGTGAACTTGTCGCTATCAAGATGAATGGCCTGAAGGCCCTCGATGTTGGCCGACTCTATGTCTCTTTTGATAGATTGTATTACTGCGCGTATTTCCGCTTGCGCCTCAGGAGCGGAGCTATTTGTTACACCCTGTTCGTCTTGTATTTCGGCTGTACACGCGACAGAAACGACTAGCGTTATACAGGCTGCGACAAGCAAGGCGAGTTTCTTAGTCACGTAAATCAGCCTCCCTGTACATGTCAGCTTGGGGTCATCAGCGGAAATTATAGCCCAAACCAGGCGAACGGCTCAGTACGGCCAGAACCGGCCACTGAGCGTCGCCGAGCCAAGACGGGATTTGACGTCTACTTTCGATCGGGTCGCGGCTATGCGGTCAATTTGCAGGCGTTGCCGTCTGGCTTGCCAATTCGTCCACGATAGCCAGCGCGTTGGGTGGAAATTCTGCATTCGCGCGGTGCCGGGACGCGATCACCCGGTCGATAGATTTCATGTAGTACACGGTTAGC
>JAOTUU010000196.1 GCA_029863705.1 Gammaproteobacteria bacterium | reverse complement strand
GTCCGCCTCTTTGTGTGTCGCTAGAACGAGCAGTGCTCTCGATTGCCTGTCCGCTTTGAGGTCAACACGAGCCACAATATCGTCGCCAACTCGAAAAGGCAGCACATAGTAACCCCACTTGCGCTGCGCGGCTGGCACATAGATTTCGATTCGGTAGTGAAATTCAAACAGGCGCTCAGCCCGAGGCCGAAACCAGACCATAGGATCAAACGGCGACAGAAGAGACGCACCTGCAACTCGGCGCGGCAGGCGAGCTGAACAAGACAGGAATGCCGTCTCTCGCCACCCCTCCACAGCTACCGTTGCCAAGGTTCCGGCGTCTACCAGGTCTTGTACGAGCGGCGCCGCATCTTTAGCCGTCATTCGATAGTAGTCCGCAAGGTCCTGCAAAGTAGCGACACCAAGAGCGCTGGCGGCACTGCTGAGAAGTTCACGCCTGGCGTCATCCTCCGAGATTTCACGAGACAGATATTGTTCTGGTAACAGCCGTTCCGGCAGGTCGTACACTCGTTGAAAATTGGGCAGCCGCTTCGCCACGGCGAGTGCACCGGTCGCGAAATGATACTCAAGCGCACAGCGAGGAATGGAACGGTGCCAATCGCCCGGCCTTCGTTTGGGCCCGGGAAGCGGCGGCAAGTCATTTGCTGTGACGGCACCGTGCTGTTGCACCTGTTCAAGTACGGCATCCAGGTAGCTGTTGCGACCACGCAGTTTCCTGATCGGATTGTGGCTGCCCAGCTTGTGCGCCTTGCGACGATAGGCGAGCAAGGGCCAGGCGCTCACCGGAACGATCGAGGCCTCATGGGCCCACTGCTCGGTTAGCTCACCGGAGTCATAGACGAAGCGTTCGAAACGTTGCCGGTCGTAGGAACCAAGCCGTGACCAGAGAATGAGAAAATGCGCGGGCATTAGCACATTCACATAATCGAGTTGCAGCAGCCCGAGCGAGTCGATTACGCGCCGAAAATGGCGGATGTCTGCCTTGCCTGTAGGTCGCTCGCGGTCGAAACCTTGCGCGGCAAAAGCGATTCGCCGCACCTCACCGGCAGAAAGTCGAACTCGCTTCATGGCCAAGTGGCGGGACTAGCCTTCGGCAAGGCCGTTGTGCACCTTGCCCGCTTCGACAGTCAATACCCGGTCGATCGAACTGGTGTAATCACGAGACCGCAGACCGTCGATAAGGTGCCACTCGCCGGTACAGCTCGATGGCGTCAGGGTCATGCACAACCAGCCCCGGCGCTCGGTTTCCATGTACTGGAGATTTGCATTGAGCTCCAGGGTCGCATCCCTTACAGCACCTGGCCGTACCTCGGGGAGATAGTCCGCGAACCCTGGCGAGGTCACTGACGATGTCATGTATTCCACGGCGACAGGCTCGTCCTGGCCGTCTAACAACAGGTTGCCCGCCAGTGAGGTATGCAAGTCACCACTAAGTACAACAGGGTTTGTCGCCCCGGCTTTTAGATCCGCCAGAAAGTTCTGACGTGCCGCGGCATATCCGTCCCAGGTATCCAGTAGCAGGGGCGGGTTGCCCTTACTCATCGCAACGTTGAATTCCAGAACCTCTCGTGAAACAGATGTCTCGCGTTCCAGGTCAAGAAGTGGGCCGAGATCCGGTGAGCGTAGCGTCGAGACCATGACCTGCTGGCCGATAAGCTGCCACGTCGTGCCTGCCGCGCTCCGCAAAGAACTACGTAACCAGTTTTGCTGGCAACTTCCGAGCATTTGGCGATCGGGCATTTTGAGCACGTCTTCGACTTCGAGCGGCGTCATGTCCTGGGAAATTTGTGGTTGCATATCCCGGCCATACAGCCGCGTGTCGAGCATTATGAGTGACAGCAGATTGCCGTAGCGAAAATCCCGAAAAATACGCGTGTCTTCGCCGCAGGCCTCGCCGCGTATCGGCATCCACTCGAAATAAGCCTTTATCGCCGCGTCGCGTCGTGCTGCCCAGCCACCTTCGTCGTCATTGTGGTTCTCGGCGCCGCTATGCCAGGCGTCGTTGGCTATTTCATGATCGTCCCAAATTGCTATAACCGGGTGAGCTGCGTGCATCGCCTGAGAGTCCGGGTCTGCCTTATGTTGGGCGTGCCGACGTCGATAATCTGACAGCGTCATAAGCTCCCCGGGCGGATCAGGTACACGGTTCAATTCCTGCGCATACTCTGTTGCATACTCCCCGAGCCCGTATTCATAGATGTAGTCGCCGAGATGCAGTACCGCATCAAGATCATCCCGGTTTGCAATCTCGCGATAGACGTGAAAATAACCGGTCGGATAGCTCGAACAGGAGACAACGGCCAACCGGGCTTCTTCCACATCACCAGAAGGCAGGGTTCGCGACTTACCAACAGGCGACTTGACGCCTTCCACGATGAATTGATAGTAAAGCCGCGCACCGCACTGAAGCCCTCGTACGTCGACCTTTACGGTGTAGTCAGTGGCAGGTCCTGTCTCGACAACGCCTTCGCGCAGAACCTTTGTCATTTTGGCGTCTGCGCACACCCTCCACAAAACGGCTACCGTTCGCCCCTCGGCGCCGCTGACCCGGGTCCAGATTACAAAGCCATCAGCCAACGGATCGCCACTAGCGATACCGTGTTCAAATGCGCATTGGCTTTTCGCCAAACTCTGGCGAGACTGTTTTGCCAGCAATGTGAACAGGATACCGCTAGCCAATACTCGAATGAAACTACGTCTTAACATTGCTTTTGCTTACTCCTGATTTGCTAGCCGCCGACAACAATGGCGTCCGCTTCAATCTCGACAAGCATCGCCGGGTCAATCAACCTCGACACCTCTACCATTGAGGTCGCCGGCGCTATGTCGCCGAAGGCCTCCTGATGTGCCTTGCCGATTTCCTGCCACTGCTCAATATCAGTCACGAACATGCGCGTGCGAACAACATGCTCGAGACCCGCTCCAGCATTCTCCAGTGCATCACGAATGACCTCTAAGCATCGAGTGGCCTGAGCATAGGCATCACCCGCTCCTACCAGCTCGCCATTGGCGCCAAGCGGAGCAGAACCTGATACATAGATGAACGGGCCAACACGAACTGCACGTGAATACCCCACCAGTGGCTCCCAGGGCGCGCCCGAGCGTATCAGCTCTTTCTTGTAAGGTTTTGGCATTGGAACTCTCTTGTGAAATTACTTGATAAGTTTCTTATAAGTTATTGTTTTTAAGCGTTTTATTAAGGTTCTATTCGACTCTTTGACACATATAACAGCCCCAGCAACGAGGCAGCAACATAGCCTCCAACCGCCGTCCAGAGCAGAGCGTTTTCGACCGGTATGACCGATGCAGCTACAAACAGGCCAGCTGCGACAGGCACCACCAATATCAATCTTACGGCCTCAAGTCGGGCCGCATACACCCTGCCCTCGTTAAGCAACCCGATCGTGTACAGCTGCGCCCAGAGGACAAAGCACGGCCATACTACTGCGATCGCCCCAGCCTTTGCGTACAAATTAGCGATCAGCAGCACCATGACAATGGCCGCCAGGAACTGGCCCAGCACGTATCGACGCACAGCTAACGCCACGGGAGGGTCGAATTTGTCGAACGTCGCGAGATCCACTCGACTCTTCGGGTAACTCTGTGCGACATCATCTGGCCGCCAACCAGTAGGCCGAAACCAGATCCCCAGTTTGTCACGCCACCGTTTGGTATGTACCGCATCGAACCACAGGTAGTCGTAAACCTGCAGATTCGCCCAGAATGGATTCCAGTTCGCCAGCGGCTTACGCACACCAAACACTACCGGCTCATCATCACGCTCGTCCTGGAATGTGTCGAACATCCTATCCCAGAGAATAAGCATGCCGCCGTAATTCTTGTCGATGTAGCGCTCGTTTTGCGCGTGGTGTACGCGATGGTTCGATGGCGTAACGAGCACGTAATCCAGCACCCCAAGGCGCCGCACAAACTGTGTATGCACCCAGAACTGATAGATCAGGTTGACCGCCTTCACCGTCAACAAGACTTCCAAAGGAAAGCCAATCAGGAACAACGGCACATAAAATACCCAGGAGAACAGAAAATCTGTACTGGTCTGCCGCAGAGCAGTCGACAGGTTGTAGTCCTCACTTTGATGGTGCACCGCGTGCGCTGCCCAGAAAATAGAGATCTCGTGGCTAAAGCGATGAAACCAGTAGTAACTGAAATCCCAGGCAAGTGCGGCGACCACCCACAAGACAATGCCGCTCGGTGAAGCATCGAACCAAGTCAGCGGCATGTCGACAATGGCGAAATTTTCGAGGATGTAGCCCCAGAAGAACAAGCCGATGAACCCGGTGAAATACCCCCCCGTTGTGCTGAGCGTCCCTGCGCTCAGGCTATTGATCGCATCATTGGCACGAAAGTAGTTTCGGCCTTTGATGCGGTCGACGACAAGTTCAAGCAACAGCGCCAGCAGAAAAAACGGAACAGCAACGGCGATCAGATCCATGTGCCAATAGTAACTTCATTTGCAGATTTTTTGCGGTAAGCTCCGGCATTGGTGCCCGGTAGAGAATTTGATGATCAATCCCGCAGAACTCGAGCTGCTACGAAGTACTTTGGCCACGCTGGCCGAAGGCTACGAAGACCTGCCGTCATTTACACCCGATTTTGATAAAGAGGCTGCAGCTGAAGTCCTGCAACGCGTTGCGAAACGTATGCACGACAATTACCCCTACTACCATCCTCAGTACGCCGGGCAAATGCTCAAGCCACCGCACGCGATTGCACGCATCGCATACGCAATGTCGCTGTGGGTTAACCCGAACAACCATGCACTGGATGGGGGTCGTGCCAGTTCGGCGCTCGAGAAGGAGTGCATCGTCGACCTCGGCCGAATGTATGGCTGGGAATCGCCGCTGGGTCACCTCACCGGCGGCGGCACCATGGCCAACCTCGAAGCGTTGTGGGTTGCGGGTCGATTGCACCCCGGCAAGAAGATCCTTGCATCGCAACAGGCGCACTACACGCATAGTCGTATCAGTGACGTGCTTGGCATACCGTTCTCCGCGATCGACGTTTCTACTGACGGACGCATGGAACTTGCGGCAATCGAAGCTGAATTGAAGACCGGAGACGTTGGAACCATCGTCGCCACAATCGGCAATACCGGCCTCGGTGCCGTTGATAAACTGCCGGAGATACTTGAGCTTGCAACTCGCTACGGTGCCCGCGTACATGCCGATGCAGCCTATGGTGGTTATTTCGGTCTTGCCACTGAACTGGGTGAAATAACTCGGTCTGCTTACGAGAACCTGCGGCAGGTCGACTCTATCGTGGTGGACCCACACAAACACGGACTGCAACCCTATGGATGCGGATGCGTGCTGTTTCGTAATGCTGACGTGGGGCGCTTCTACAAGCATGATTCGCCGTTCACCTACTTCAGTTCCGCAGAACTGCATCTAGGCGAGATCAGCCTCGAATGTTCTCGACCTGGCGCATCAGCAGTTGCCCTTTGGGCGACACAACAACTGTTTCCGCTGGAACAAGGCGGACAACTCAGCCAGTGGCTCGATAGCGGCCTTTTGGCGGCGCGAGCTTTGTGGCAGCGACTCAAGGACAGCGAACATTATCGGCCGCTCATGCCGCCCGAACTGGATATTGTCGTCTACGCAGTAAACGCGACTGATGCACTGGAAGCCAGTAGCCGGGCTCGCCGCGTTTTTGAATTGGCGGCGAAGAAGAATCTGCATCTGGCGATGATAGAACTACCCGTCGATCTGGTTCGAACATACTTGCCTGAACTCGAGGCGAGTAGCGACACGGTTACGTGCCTGCGTTCCGTACTAATGAAACCCGAACACATTGAGTGGCTCGAGCCGATAGGAGAAATTCTTGATGACTGCGCTCGGGAGCTTACATCCGCAGCGCGCGAGTCAGGATAAAGCCCAGGTAAAAACAGGCAAACCCGCCAAGCATGGTGACCATCACATACGAAAAAGAATTCAGGATTTCATTTCGCTGCAGCATGGTGTGCAGTTCCATAACCATAGCCGACAGAGTCGTGAAACTGCCGCAAAAGCCTATCGCGAATAGC
>JAOTUU010000026.1 GCA_029863705.1 Gammaproteobacteria bacterium | reverse complement strand
CAGCGTGGCCCGACTATCGGCCTCAAGAACGGCGATCAAGTTGTCGCGTTCGGCCGGGTCAGCCTGTACGAGGCTCGTGGCGATTATCAACTGATCGTCGAGCAGGTCGAGCCTGCGGGCGAAGGCGCGCTCAAGCGCCAGTTCGAAGTACTTAAGAAGATGCTCGCCGCGGAAGGCCTGTTCAATGAAGAAAACAAGCAGGAATTGCCCACCGTGCCCGAGCGTATTGGCGTTATCACCTCGCCAAGCGGCGCTGCTATTCGTGACATCATCAGCATACTTGGACGGCGCTTCCCGAGCATACCGGTGGTGGTGTATCCCGCAGCGGTTCAGGGTGATGCCGCCCCTGGCGAACTCATTGCAGCGCTTGCCACAGCAATGAGTCGCGACGAGTGCGACGTCCTGATCATGGGTCGCGGCGGTGGATCGCTTGAAGACCTCTGGGCCTTTAACGACGAAAAGCTCGCTCGCGCCATTGCCGCCTGCCCTATTCCGATCGTCAGTGCCGTGGGGCACGAGGTCGACTTCACAATTGCCGATTTCGTTGCCGACGTTCGCGCGCCGACACCGTCGGGCGCCGCTGAAATAGTCGTACCTGACCGCGAACACTGGTTGCGCGCCGTTAACTCGCTCGCCGCACGCTTCGGACGGCTTGGTCAACGTGCCGTGGAAGACCGGGCTCAATCACTCGACTGGTTAAGTCGCAGGCTCGCCCAGGCATCACCGGCTGCGGTCGTGGAGCGGTCTGTTGCACGCCTTGCAAACCTGCGACAAAGACTCAACGTAAGCGCCCGTGAGACCGTATCCGAAGTGAGCCACCGTCTCGAGCTCGCGATGCGAGGCCTGCATTCTGTAAGCCCATTGGCCACATTGGATCGCGGCTATGCCATCGTCGAAGACGCCAGCACCGGCAAGGTACTATTGAAAGCCGGCGACGCGGCACCGGGTGACGACATTCGTGCACGCCTTGCCGAGGGACAGTTAATCGCAACCGTGACATCAACCAGGGAAAAGAATGCTTAGAGCAATACTGCTTTCGTTGTTAGTGCTTTTGTCCTCAACAACGAGTGCCAGCGTAAGCACATGGCCCGGTGGCGTCGCGTTCATTGACCTGGGTGCGGCGCAAGGCACCACACCGGTTGCCAGATTTAACGGCAAAAGAGTTCTCGTAATGAACGAGGCTGGCCAATGGCGTGCTGTCGTCGGCGTGCCGCTCGACGCGGAGATCGGCGTCGCGTCGATCACCTTGGTCGACGGACAATCAATCGAGTTCACTATTGCAGAACATGCTTACCCGGAACAACGCCTCGAGGTCGCCCAAAGTTATGTCTCTCTGAGTGACGACAACCTGGAACGCGTTGGTCGCGAGCGAAAGATCATCGATGGCGCACTCAATAGTTGGCGCGATGCAGATTTTAATGATGTGCACCTGAATGCACCGCTGCGAGGTCGACGCAGTTCGAGCTTCGGGCTACGACGTTTTTTCAATGACACGCCGCGTTCACCACACAAGGGAATGGATATTGCGGGAGGTGCAGGCGCAGAAATCGTTGCACCGCGTGGCGGCGTTGTGACATCGACCGGCAACTACTACTTCAATGGCAACACTGTGTTCATCGACCACGGACAAGGATTCGTAACAATGTATTGCCACCTGAGCGAAATCGGCGTCGAAGATGGTCAGCATGTTGCCGCAGGTATGGCCATCGGTGCCGTTGGTGCTACGGGCCGCGTCACTGGCCCGCACCTGCACTTCGGTACCTATCTTAACGGCACCGCCGTTGACCCGGCCTTGTTGTTGACCGACTAATCATGCGCAACAACTCTCGAAAAACTCGCAGATAACCGGCCGAAACTCGTCCATATCTACGAGAAATGAGTCGTGGCCGCGGATGCAATCGAGCCGGACGAGTTCGGTGTCATCGCAGACCTCCGCCAACCCGTCGGCGAGATCCTGTTGTTGTTTTATGGGGAACAGAAGGTCGGTCTCTACACCAATGACCAGGGCACGCTCGAGGTTCAGCCGTTTAAATCCTGATTTCAACGACCCACCGTGTTCAGCAAGATCGAATAGGTCCGACGCCCGCGACAGATACAAATAGCAATTTGGGTCGAAACTACCACTGAACTTGTTGGCATGATTTTCCAGGTATGCCTCAACCGAGAAAGCAATTTTGAAAGGATCGTTGACGTTCTCTTCTGTCGCTGTCGTGCGTTGGCGACCGAATCTCTGATCCCACTCGGTTGGCGACCGGTATGAAATCATGCCGAGCTTTCGCGCCAGTCGCTGCCCGAGGAGCGGAGGATCTTCCGTATCGTAGTCGCCATCCTTCCACTTGGGATCAGAACGAATTATCTCGCGCTGTAAGGAACGGAAAGCGATTGAAAATGGCAATGCTCGCGTCGACGAAGATATGGAAATGAAGTTTCGAGACGCCTCCGGGTGCCGTACGCAAAACGCCAGGCCACTCATGCCACCCATCGAGCAGCCGATGACGGTGTGCAGTTTTTTAATGCCTAGCCTGTGCACCACGCCGTATGCCGCTTCTGCAACATCCTCGAGCGTAAGCACCGGAAATGTCAGGCGGTACATCTCGCCAGTCGCCGCGTTAATCGATGCCGGACCCGTAGAGCCGAAACAGCTGCCCAATGAATTGACGCAGATCACGTGATAGTGATCCGAGTCCAGGGGCAGGCCCGGACCAATCATGTCTTCCCACCATCCTGAAGACGGATCCTCGGCCGACGATGCCGCATGCGCGGACGGGGACAAACCGCTAAAGATCAAAATAGCGTTATCGTGCGCGTCGTTGAGCTCGCCCCAGGTCTCGTAGGCCAGGGTCGGAGAATCGAGATGACCAGCCCTGTGCATCGGGAAGCGTCCCTCGAGTGTTACGGTTTTTGTTGCAGGACCCATTTTCAGCTCCGCGTTCCTAAGTCTTGTTATATCACGCTATTTTTTTTTCACGCGTTTCATCAGCCTGTTGCGTTTGCGTTCCTGATGTGGCGTTAGTTTGTTACGCCTACCCTTGAACGGGTTTTTACTCGTCTTGAACGCCAACCGCACCGGCGTGCCCTTGAGCTTGAACACTTTGCGAAAACGATTAATGAGGTAGCGACGATACGCCTCGGGAACCTTCTCGGTCTGGTTGCCGTGAATAACGATGACCGGCGGATTACGCCCGCCCTGGTGCGCATAACGCAATCGGATGCGGCGGCCACGCACCAGAGGGGGTGGATGCGCTGTTACCGCAGCTTCCAGCTCTCTCGTCAGTTCGGTGGTGGACAAATCACGCGTAGCTGCCCTGTATGCGCGCTCGACAGCCGGCAACAAATCGCCAACCGCCGTTCCATGCAACGCCGATATCGAAATGCGTTCGGCGAAATCGAGAAACGGTAAACGACGATCGAGCTCGTCCCGAACATGTTTTCTATCGGATGCCGTCATGCCGTCCCACTTGTTTGAAACCACGACGAGTGCCCTGCCGCGTTCCATGACAAGCCCGAGCAAACTGACATCCTGCTCGGTTACGCCTTCATGTGCATCGAGTACTGAAATCACAACCTGTGCGCGCTCGATTGCCTGCAGGGCTTTGACAATGCTGAACTTCTCGATCGCTTCGTGCACTTTCGACTTGCGCCGAATACCGGCTGTGTCAATCAGCTCGTATTTCCGGTCGTTGCGCTCAAATGGCACGGACACGCTGTCACGGGTCGTGCCTGGCTGATCGAAGACAACAAGACGATCTTCGCCGATAAGGCGGTTGATCAGTGTCGACTTGCCAACATTTGGGCGGCCGACAACCGCAATACGAAGTTCGCGATCGTCGTCCTCTTCTTCTGCTGCCGCATCCTCGGCATCTTCTTCGACGTCGAAGTCAGCAAGTACCGCATCCATCAATGCTTTGACGCGATCGCCATGCGCCGCTGAGATGGCCAGTGGTTCACCAATCCCAAGCGCATGAAATTCGCCAGTGGCAATTGCAGAATCAAGACCTTCTGCTTTGTTAGCGACCAACCAGACCTTTTTGGCGTTCTTGCGAGCGAGTTCCGCCACATGCTCATCAGCCGCAGTCAAACCCTCTCTGCCATCTACCATGATGATGGCGGCATCAGCCTCTTCCAGCGCGCGAACGGTCTGGTCAACCATGAGTTCTTCAATGCCGATCTCACCACCGGCCACACCGCCGGTATCGATAACGAGATAGGGAACCGCGCCAAGCTTGCCGAAACCGTATTGGCGATCGCGCGTTAGCCCAGGGTAGTCAGCAACGATGGCGTCGCGAGACCGCGTCAAACGGTTGAATAACGTCGACTTGCCGACGTTCGGTCGTCCAATGAGTGCAATAACTGGGAGCATCGGACCAAATCAGGCCGCCGTGTTTCAGGCGCCGTCGTCTTCTGTGTCAGGCGCTTTACGCGCAGGCTTCGGCTGCTGCACAGCGAAGGCGAACAAACTGCCCGAGTCGCTTTGCACATAAAGTCGATCGGCGACCACGACAGGATCGTTTGAGATCGCTTTGCCACCGACTTTGAGGCGCGCAACGGGTTCACCATCGATGTTGCTGAAGAAATGCAGGTAACCGTCGAGATCACCAACGGCCACGGTTGTATGGAATGACACTGGCAATGTGGGCTCACGGCGCAAGAGCGCATCCTGTCGCCAGGCTTCATCGCCGCTGCTTCGAGACAGCGCTACGAGCTCACCCTCCTCGGTTACCGTGTAAACACTATTCCAGTCGGCGGAAACACCCTCGAACGACGACATTTCCCGCGTCCAGAGAATCTGACCTGACTCGGACGCCATCGCCGCAATGTTGCCCTGGTAACCAGCGGCGTACAGGTCCTGGCCGACGACACTGATGAGACCATCGACGTCTGACAGGCGCTCAAGATCCGAACGCCCGCTGGGCGGTGCCAGCAAAGCCTCCCAGACCACATCACCGGATGAGATATTAATTGCTGCCAGTCGACCGTTGTCGAAACCGGCGAAAACCGTTGAGCCAATAACTGCCGGAGTTGCTGACCCCCGCATCGTCAGTAGCGGTGTCGACTGCTCGAATATCCAACGCTCGCTGCCGTCGAATGCTGACAGCGCACGCAGGCGATTGTCGATGGTCAGCACGATCACGACGTCGTCTTTGATTACGGGACGGGCAAGCGATTCGCCGGTTATATTGGCGCGCCAGCGCTCAGCTCCAGAATCAGCATCAAGCGCAATAATGTAGCCATCCGAACCAACAACGACGACGAGACTTTCACCAACTCCCGGGCCCGACGACAAATCCATATCTAGCTTTGTTCGCCAATGCTCTTTTCCATTTGCCGGATTCAAGGCGACAACATTGCCGTCAATACTCGCCGCATAAATGCGAGTGCCGTCTCCGGCTGGCTGCAAAGCCACGCGCAGGAATTCGGCGTCGCCGCCTATGTTCGCACTCCAGACGCGCTTGATATTGACCTTGGTTTCGATCTTTGTGAGCTCTTTTGGTTCTAGCTCTTTCTCGTCATCATCTCCAAAAACGCTGCAAGCGGACAACAGCATTGCAGCCGTCAATAATCCTGCTGTGCGAAAAATCGTTTTCACTCAGACTCTCCGCCCTCACCTTCAACCGCCGGTTCTTCCTGTTGCTCAGGCTCGGCGACAGCCGGCGCCGGGGCAGGCTCCTCCGGGAGGTCTACCAGCTTCATCTGAACGACGCCTCGGTTGACGGTTTGCGATGTATCGGCCAGCGCAGTGCGATATGCATCGCCGGCCGCAGTAAATTGTCCGAGCGCAGCGAACGCATCACCCCGCATCTCGGCAAATAACCCTGCGAATGCGGCGTCATCCTGATCCGCCAGAAGATCAACGACCTCCTGCGGCTTGTCCTGATACAGGAGAATTCGTGCGAGCCGCAATCTTCCGATTTGCTTTAACGCCTTGTTGCCACGCATGAGCAACAGCTCGTTCAGGACATCTGCAGCGTCCTGATCACGATTCTTGTCCATGTAGAGTTTCGCCATCGCGAGGTTCGACTGGGCCGCGTACGCCGTGTTCGCGTAATTGCTCGCGAGCTCATCGGCGACCGACTCGGCATTATCGAGATCGCCATCCGAGACGTGAACCGTTAGTGATTCATACAACACTGAAGCCTCAACCTGGGCCTCTAACTTACTGCTCTGATATTGGTTAAACCCGAACAGCAAACCGACTGCGATAACCACGCCAGCAATCACGTAGCGGCCGTACTCGGTCCACCACGCACGCATCTCTTCGAGCTGTTCTTTTTCTGACTGTAAATCGTCCACGAACTACGCCTTTCCTAATAATCCGGCCAGCGTCTCCGCCAGCGTTTCAAATGCAATACTGCTCTGATCCTCAGTATTGCGTAATGGTTTCAATCCAACGCACTTTTGTGCAATTTCCTGCTCGCCCAGAATTAATGCGTATTCGGCATTACTTTTGTCTGCGCGCTTCAGCTGCGACTTGAAGGTGCCGCCGCCAAGATTTACTTCGACCCGAATGTCCGCGATTCTGTCCCGCAGTTCTTCGGCAATCGCAAACGCCTGTTCGAGCGCGCCATCTCCGACCGCGACGACGTATACGTCGGCGTCCATTGCCGGAGCCTCGCCACCGCAGGCTTCATAAAGCGCAACGAAGCGCTCTATGCCCATCGCCCAGCCTATGGCAGGCGTCGCACGGCCGCCAAGTTTTTCCACCAGACCGTCGTATCGCCCCCCTGAACAGACTGCACCTTGCGACCCCAGCGCATCTGTTACCCATTCGAACACCGTGCGGCTGTAGTAATCGAGCCCACGAACCAAACGCGGATTTACCGTATAAGCGACCCCGGCGGCGTCAAGCAAACTTCTAAGTGCTTGAAAATGCTTATTAGATTCTTCGTCCAGGTAGTCGATCATGACCGGCGCTGCCTCGACGATCGCCTGCATTTCCGGGTTCTTGCTATCCAGTATTCGCAGCGGATTCTGCTCAAGCCGCCGAATACTATCCTCATCAAGCTGACTTTTCACGCCGGAAAAGTACTCGATCAGGATGTCGCGGTAGTGCGCGCGCGACTCAGCGGTGCCGAGGGAGTTGATTTCGAGCTTCAGCTTTGAAATTCCAAGCGCCCGCCACATCCTGGCGCACATGATAATGAGCTCTGCATCGATATCCGGCCCTTCGAAGCCCAGGGCCTCAACGTCAAACTGGTAAAACTGCCGATAACGGCCTTTTTGCGGCTTCTCGTAGCGAAACATCGGGCCGCTTGTCCAGAGCTTCTGTCGCTGGTTGTGCAACAAGCCATTCGTGATACCGGCGCGCACCACTCCCGCCGTCGCCTCAGGACGTAAGGTCAGGCTCTCGTTGTTACGGTCGAGAAACGTGTACATCTCTTTTTCGACAATGTCGGTCACCTCACCGATCGAACGGCGAAAAAGTTCGGTCCGCTCCAGCAGCGGCAAGCGAATCTCGGAGTAACCGTATGATTGAACGATGTCACGCACTACCGTTTCGAGATAGCGCCACGTGCCGGACACGTCCGGCAGGATATCGTTCATTCCTCTAATTGCGGTCGGTTTCACGGTCGCCTGTCAGGGTGCCATGATCGTCAGGCGCGCCGTGCGGCTGCCCGGATTTGACGGAGTGACAGTGTAAGCACTGCCATCGACGCGAACGCTGACATTTTCGGTATTTCCAAATAAAACGTCAAAAGGCGCCTGCCCGCTTAGCTCCACCGTTCGCCCGGAACGACCCATATCGAAGAAAAGCCGCCGACCTGTCGCGTCGCTAATCTCCGTCCAGCAATCGCCTGTGAAGTTCAATGACAACAGCACTTCACCATCGCCAAGTGCAGATTGCCGACCCGTATCTGCCGGTGGGTTTTCGACGGCCGGCTCACTGACAACCGGCGCTTCCTCCACTGGTGTCGACGTCACCACTACCGTCTCCTGGGGAACAGCCGACTCTTCTACTGCTTGCTCGGGCACTAATGGCGCGTCTGCCGCCGGAATCGGGCTGGGCGTTGTCTCTGACCGTGAGGTAAACCAGAGATATGACGCAGCTGCGACGGCGATTACAGCGATGACGGCGATCCATGGACCGGGCGACAGCTCGTGGCTGGTTCGAGGCCTGCCGATAACAACCGGCGGAATATCGGCCATATGCGTCATGCGATAGTAGTCGGTAAATACGTCGTCGACGTCGACACCCACGAGTTGTGAATATTTGCGAAGATGGCCTTTAGCAAAGACCGGCGCGCCAAGCACGTCAAATTCGTTGCGCTCGAGCGCGCGCACTTTGTGCTCGTCAAGGTGCAACTCTTTGGCAACCTCGAGAACACTGATTTGTTGTTCGCGACGCGCTACGGCCAGCCGTTCGCCAGCAATCGGGCCATCATTTTCGGGCTCGGTTGCCTCTTCTACTCGCTTGTCGTCTTCTTCACTCATATTTTATCCGCTTCCCAAAATACGCCGCGCTTCCGGTGATGCCGGAAACTCGCGCAGGAGTCGGTTTGAATATTCGGTTTTGGCGCGCTCATCTCCGAGCTTGTCTTCTATCTGGACGCCGAGGTACAGGACTCCTGGCGTTGGAATGCTGCTTCCCAAATAGCGTTGCAAAAAAGCGCGCGACGCCAGGTAGTCACCCTGCTCGAACTTCAGCAGGCACAGCTGGATAAGCGCCTCTCCATGGTTCGCCCGATGCTCGAGCGCCTCGCGAAAGAATGACTCAGCCCTCACCTGGTCCGGCCTCTGCATCATGCAGACTCCCGCATTGGTTAGTGTGATCTCGGCATCGTCATTTTCCGTGATCTTCGCTGCCGTCGCGAAATGCTCGCCCGCTCCGTCGAAATCGCCCTGGTTGCACAGAAAGACCGCGTAGGCGTTCTGGACTTTGTAGTCTCGTGGCGAAATTCGAACCGCTCGTTCGTAAGACTCAGTCGCCAGGCGCAGATTGCCAAGCGCTTCGTACGCCAGCGCCAGCGTGTAATGCGCTACAGCATTCCTGGAGTCGAGCTCGATCGAATACAGCAGCCGGTCACGCGCCAGCTCGAAGTTACCGTTACGGTAGTAACGGGCACCTAGCTGATAGTTAAGCTCTGCGGCATCGCCTCTGTCCGCATCGGGTTTGACACCACCGGTGGTTGTGGTGGTTGTAACGCAGCCTGTCGCAAGCAGGCAAACCAGTAGTCCCGCCAGTAATCTATCGCTCATTTTCACGCTGTCGCCATCCTTTTGTTCTTTTCGCTCAGTCTGTTCCGCACCCGGTCGCTCACTTTACCAGCCAATTGGCCACAAGCTGCATCGATATCGTCGCCGCGGGTCTTGCGAGTCGTTGCCACGAGGCCGCGATCTCTCAGCCTGCTTTGAAATCGCCCGATAGTCTCGGCTGAAGACCGCGCAAAATCATTGCCGACGAATGGGTTGAACGGAATAAGGTTTACTT
The DNA here is from genome assembly GCA_029863705.1 of Gammaproteobacteria bacterium. Lineage (GTDB taxonomy): Bacteria > Pseudomonadota > Gammaproteobacteria > Steroidobacterales > Woeseiaceae > UBA1847. Next base: position 15,380 of record JAOTUU010000026.1, on the reverse strand, counting down.
TCGCCGGCTTGCCTTTCAGCAGATCGAATAGCTCATCAGCATGTTCAAGCGAGTCATTTATGCCGTCAAGCATGACGTACTCGAATGTGATGAACCGGTTGGCGCGCTTTTCCGCATACCGCCAGCAGGCGTCCAGCAGCTTGGCGATCGGGTGCATCTTGTTAATGGGCACTAATTCGTCACGCAAGGCATCGTTCGGCGCATGCAATGATACCGCCAGAGCCACATTACATTCGTCGCCAAGACGCTCCAGATTTGGCACCAGCCCCGACGTGCTTACTGTAACCCGCCGGCGTGACAAACCGTAGGCCAGGTCAGAGGTCAACAGATCGAGTGTCGGAACGACATTTCGATAGTTGGCCAGCGGCTCGCCCATGCCCATAAACACGACATTGGTAATCGCAAAATCTGCATCGTCGTTTTCGCGGCGCGGTAATGTTTGATTTGCATGCCAGACCTGGCCGATGATCTCGGCCTTGGTCAGATTGCGGTTAAAGCCCTGTGCACCGGTCGCGCAAAAAGCACAATCGAGCGCACAACCAACCTGTGACGAAATACACAAGGTTCCGCGTCCGGCTTCCGGAATGTACACCGCTTCTACGGCCTGCCCTGATCCACTCTCGATCAACCACTTGATCGTGCCATCCGATGAATCGTGCTGCGATAAGACCTTTGGCACATCGACCGTTGCCGTCTCCGCAAGGCTCTGGCGCAGCGACCTGGACAAATCCGTCATCGCCTCGAAGTCGGTCACGCCTCGCTGATGAATCCAGCGCATAAGCTGGCGCGCGTGAAACGGCTTTTGCCCAAGCTCGACAAACAGCGCCTCGAGTTCGCCTTGCGGCAAACCCAGGAGATTCGTCTTTTTAGTCTCGCCCGGCACGATGCCCTTTAGCGCGTTCTCGGGCAGACGCCGTCGTCGCCAAAGAAATAGGCGATTTCGACCGCGGCGGTTTCCGCGGCGTCTGAGCCGTGCACAATGTTCTCTTCGATACTTTCGGCAAAATCAGCGCGAATACTGCCGGCTTCGGCATCCGCCGGGTTCGTCGCACCCATGATGTCGCGATTTTTCGCGACTGCGTTCTCACCCTGAAGCGCCTGCACCATGACAGGACCCGACGTCATATACGCAACAAGATCATTGAAGAAAGGCCGCTCTTTGTGGACTGCGTAGAACCCCTGCGCCTGCTCGGTCGACAAGTGCAACATCTTCGCGGCAACCACTTCCAGTCCTGCTTTCTCAAATCGGCTGTAAATCTCGCCAATCAGGTTTTTTTGCACGCCATCAGGCTTGATGATGGAGAGCGTTTGCTCAACGGCCATACGGTTTTCCTTTTCTCAATTAATTGTTGAAGATCGAGGCTCAGCGTTAATTCCGAGCCGGTAGACGTAAACGGTTAATTTTACTTCAGATGTTAAAACTTTCGCCACAGCCGCATTCGCCTGTGACGTTCGGATTTTTGAAGCTGAAGGCCTCATTGAGGCCCTTTTTGACAAAATCGACCTCGGTTCCGTCGATCAGGGCCAGTGCATCCGGGTCGACAACGACTTTGACGCCTTTGTCCTCGAACACGATGTCGGTCTCACACACCCGGTCGGCGTAGTTGATGACGTAGGAGTAGCCGGAACAGCCCGTCTGGGTGATGCCTAGCCGCAATCCAACGCATTCGCTCTTGGAGTCGAGGTAGCTGCGCACGCGTTCGGCAGCTGAATTTGTTAACGAAATTGCCATGATCAGTCTATTCAATGTTCCTTGGGGGAGGGCCTGACGAGCTCCTGTGCCAGCGAGCGCACAGCATCCTCGATGACGAGTATACGTCCGGTCTTCTCCACGGGTACAGAAAGACTTTGCATAAGGTCGGATGTCGAGAAATCAAGCAGCTCCGCGGTGATCCTGCCTTCGTAGTTTGCACAGAATGCCTCGGCGGCCGCGATGACATGCGGGCAGCCCCACGCCTGGAAGCGAAGCGTGTCTATCCGGCCAGCCGCCAACTGCGCCGAGAAAGCAATCCGGACGCCCTGATCCTCCACCAGCACGCCCACCGCGTCCGCCAGCTGCCCGGCGTGAGCCGGATTGGCGAACAATTCGCGCACTCGCGCGCTATAGGGACCAGCGCTCATTCGACCCCACCTGGCGCGAGATTGCGCAAGCTGGCGACCGAGCTCCGATAGCACTCGATAGCGATGTCGATGTCACTCGCGCTGGTTGGACGCCCAAAACTGAATCGAATCGCACTCTGCGCGAGCACATCGCTACTACCCAGGGCGCGCAATACGTAGGAAGGCTCCTGGCTCTTCGAGTTGCAGGCCGAACCGGTCGCGACGCAGAGCGGTTCGAGGGCGAGCAGCAGACTCTCGCCTTCAATATCTTCAATGCTGACATTCAGGATTCCAGGAAATGCGCACTCAATAGCGCCATTTGTCGATATGCCGGGAATATCCTGAATGCCTGACCAGAGTCGTTCACGCATTGCGTTGAGGTGCTTGAGGTCACGAGCCATGCGTGACTGTGCGATCGCTGCCGCCGTTCCAAAGCCGACAATTTGCTGCGCCGGTAACGTTCCGGGTCTCAGTTTGCGTTGCTGACCGCCACCAAATAACAGCGGATCGACATGGACGCCGGCTCGGTCGGCAATATATAGCGCACCAATGCCTTTTGGCCCGTAGACCTTGTGCGCCGTCATCGACATCAAGTCGACAGGCAACGCGGAAAGATCGATGGCTAACTTGCCAACGGATTGCGCCGCATCCACGTGAAACAGAATGTCCCGTTCGCGGCAAACCGCGCCAATTTGAGCGATATCCTGGACGACACCGGTTTCGTTATTAATGTGCATGATGGACACGAGCTGCGTGTCATCGCGCAATGCCTCCTCCAATTTCGCAATATCAAGCAAGCCACTCGGCTCGGGATTCAGCCACGTGACGCTGTAACCCTGTCGCTCCAATTCGGTGAACGCGTCGGTCACCGCTTTGTGCTCGGTGCGCATCGTTATAAGGTGCCGGCCTCGTTTTTGCCGGTAGTGCGCACCGCCGAGAATCGCCAGGTTGTCGGACTCGGTGGCGCCGGATGTCCAGATCAGCCGCAATGGATCCGTGTTCAGTAGCGTGCCAAGTTGCCCGGCCGCGTGCGCGATATGCTCGACACTCTGTCTACCTGCGACGTGCGTCGATGATGGATTGGCATAGTTGCCATCGGCTGTCATCAGCGCCGTCATTGCCTCAGCCACCCAAGGGTCGACCGGCGTAGATGCGGCGTAATCGAGGTAAATGAGATCCGCTTGCTCAGCCATTGGACGCGTCCTCTTTTTCTACCGCCGTCAATATGCCGCGCAATATGTTGACCTCGTTCTTGTCGGGGCGCGCGCGGATGAACAATCGCCGCAGCCTGCGCATGAGGTGCCGCGGGTTGTCCGGATTAAGAAAGCCGGAATCGTGCAGCACTTGCTCGAGATGGGCATAAAAGTTCTCGAGTTCCTCGCTGGTGGCAAGCGGCGCATCCGGCTCGTACTCCGCGGGCTTGTCGACGACCTGAGCCGCCCGTATCTCGTAGGTCAGCACCTGGACTGCCATGGCCAGGTTCAACGAGCTGAATGCCGGGTCGGTCGGAATAGTCAGCAATGTATCGCAAAGATCCAGATCGGAATTGCAAAGCCCGGAATTCTCGGGTCCGAAGACAACAGCGACCGTACCTTGCTGACTTTCCTCGATCAGCCTGGCGGCACAGTCCTTTGGCTCCATGCTCGGCCAATTGATCGATCTCGAACGCGCGCTGGCGCCTGCGACGTAAACGCAGTCGCTAATTGCCTCGGCCAGCGTGCCCACGACCTTTGCCTGTGCAAGCAGGTCATCGGCTCCGGATGCCCGTGCCGTGGCCTCCTCATGTGGAAAATGGAGTGGGTTGACCAGTGCCAGATCTGTCACCCCCATGTTTTTCATCGCCCGCGCGCAGGCGCCGATATTACCCGGGTGTGTGGTTCCGACAAGGACGATACGTATCGACATGTGTAGCAATGCTTCCCTAAAGTTCGCTATTCTAGCGCCACGGCACGCTGTGGCCGAGTTCTTTCACACTGATGGGATCGTTAAATGCACGCACTACTCAATGTAGCGGTGATGGCGGCACGACGCGCCGGCAGCACGCTCATAAAGAAAATGGTCAATATTGGCAAGCTCAAGATTGAGGAGAAGGGCCACAACGATTACGTCAGTGATGCCGATACGGCAGCCGAAAAGGCTGTGATCGACTGCATTCTCAAACACTATCCCGACCATGCGATTCTTGCTGAAGAAAGCGGCCGGCAAGGCGAATCTGACACAGTCTGGATCATCGACCCGCTCGACGGCACCACCAACTTTCTACACGGCTTCCCTGTATTTGCTGTTTCGATCGGTGTTCAGGTCAAAGGTCGGATGGAGCATGGTGTCGTATACGACCCGATTCGTCAGGAGCTGTTCACAGCATCGCGCGGCCAGGGCGCGCAGGTCGACGGCCGGCGCATTCGGGTTAGTGGTCAGAAGCAGCTGGAGCGCGCGTTGATTGGTACCGGTTTCCCCTACCGCCAGGCCGACACAGAAATCGAGCCGTACATGAACATGCTCGCCAAAGTCATCAAGAGTACGTCAGGCGTTCGACGCCCTGGGGCGGCGGCGCTGGATCTGTGCTATGTCGCGGCTGGCAGGCTGGATGCGTTTTGGGAGACCGGGCTCAAGTCCTGGGACCTGGCAGCAGGCAGCCTGATCATTCGTGAAGCGGGCGGTATCATCAGTGGGCTGGATGGCAGTGAGGACTTCCTCGACCACGGCCATGTCCTGACCGGCACACCGCGCATCTACCGCGAAGTCGCCAAACTTTGCGCCTCCGAGATAAAAGCGCTCGTCTAGAACTGTGAGAGCGGCGTCCCGCCGCGACGACCTTTTCTACACGAGCCGGCGAGCGTGGGATCTTTTTTTCCGGAAATAAAGCGCAGCGAAGCGAGCCATTCCGGAAAAAAATGATGCCACGCTAGACGGCCGTGTGCTGGTCCGCATCGCGGGAGCAGGACGCAGGGAAAACTACGGCAGGTCGTCGATCAGGTCGGGGTCTTTGATCGGTTCCAGCAAGTCCTGTGCGTTAACGCCGAGTAGCAAGGCCGTGGCGCTCGCCGTGTAAATCGACGAATAGGTGCCCACGACAATACCGACGATCAATGCAATCGAGAATGGCGCAATCGACTCACCGCCGAACAGCAGCAACGCGATCAGTACGAACAAGGTTGTGAAGCCCGTGATCAGGGTACGTGCCAGCATCTCGTTGATCGATGTGTTCATCGACTCTTCCGCCGAGATACCACGCAGCTTGAAGAAGTTCTCACGGATACGATCAAAGGCAACAACGGTGTCGTTCAGCGAGTAACCGATTACAGCGAGCACGGCCGCAACAACCGTCAGGTCGAATGGCAGGTGGAAAATCGAGAAGAAGCCAACCGTAACGATTACGTCGTGCGCCAATGCCGCGACAGCACCTGCCGCGAACTTCCATTGGAAGCGAACCATTACGTAAACGAAGATAAGTAATAGCGCGATAATCATCGCGAGCCCGCCCTGTTCAGCAAGCTCCTTACCAACCTGTGGGCTCACCGACTCAACTCGTCTTAGCTGTACGTTCGAAATATCGCCAGCAACGGTACGCCTCAACTCCTCGCGCAATTCGTCCGGGTTCCAGCCTTCTTGCGGCGGCAGGCGAACAAGCACGTCGGTATCGGTACCAAAGCGCTGTACTTGTGCGTCGTCGAATCCGGCGGCTGCGAGGTCTGACCGAATGGCCTCGATATCTGCAGGCTGCGGGTAACCGACTTCAAGCAGAACACCGCCCGTGAAGTCGATGCCGAACTCCAGCGGAGTGTCCTGCACGATGAGCGAGCCGAGTGAAACAGTAACGGCGAGCGCGGAAATAATCAGGGCAATCTTGCGGCGGGTCTGACCGAGAAAGTCGATGTGAGTTTTGTTCTTTAGTATTCGCATCAAAGTATCCCTAAATCGGCAATGACGTGATCTTACGTCCGCCAAATACGAGATTGACGATGGATCGCGTACCTACGATAGCGGTGAACATTGACGTGAGAATTCCAATCATCAGCGTAATCGCGAATCCTTTGATCGGCCCGGTGCCGAATGCCAGCAATACGATTGCTGCGATCAATGTCGTGACATTTGCATCCGCGATCGACGACAGCGCCTTTTCGTAGCCCGAATTAATGGCAGCCTGCGGTTGCGCGCCCGCCGTCAGCTCTTCACGTATTCGCTCAAATATAAGTACGTTCGCATCCACCGCCATACCGACGGTCAAGACGATTCCTGCTATACCCGGCAACGTCAATGACGCACCGGCCAATGACAACACTGCGACGATGAAAACAAGGTTCGAAAACAACGCGACGTTCGCGATCATGCCGAACCAGCGGTAATAGATGGCCATAAAAACGATAACTGCAAGGAAGCCGATCTTGATAGCGTTGAAGCCGCGATCGATGTTGTCCTGCCCCAGGCTCGGGCCAATGGTGCGTTCGTCGACTTTGTATACAGGTGCTGCCAAAGCGCCAGCTCGCATCAGGACGGCAAGTTCGCGTGCTTCGTTTGGCGTAAGGCCGGTTGTCTGGAAGCGGTTCTTGAAGACGCCGCGAATTGTCGCGGTGCCGATTATCTCTTCAGTCTTGAACTTGCGGGACACGGTTTTGCCACCGCGGGTCACGCTTTCTTCCCGCCACTCGATAAATACCGTCGACATCGGCTTGCCGACGTTCTCGCGGGTCGTTGCGAGCATGCGTTCGCCGCCGGCCGAATCGAGCGTAATGTGCACAGCCGGCTGACCTTCATTGGTAAATCCCGACTTCGCGTCGATAATCTCATCGCCCGACGCAATGACCTCGCGCTTCAATATCTGCGGCGCTTCGTCACCTCGCCCTGGGTAACGGCGAGATCCGGGCATGTCACCTGTCGTATCAACCATGCGGAATTCCAGTGTTGCAGTTGCCGTCAGGATCTTTTGTAACTCGGTCGGATCCTGGACACCGGGTAACTGCACGACGATGCGGTCGACACCCTGCCGCTGGACAAGCGGTTCGGCAACGCCCAGTTGATCAACACGATTGCGCAGCGTCGTCATGTTTTGCTCGATGGCGAAATCCTGGCGCTCTTTGATTTGAGCCTCGGTCATACGCACGATCAGTGACTTGCCGTCGGTGCCATCGCCTATCAACACGTCCGAATCTGCGCCGGAAACGATCTCTCGCGCTTTTTCCATATCTTCGGCTGACTGCAGCCGAATCGTAAGTGTCTGGTTATTGAGGTCGACCCGATGTCGAATGCGCGCATCACGCAAGCGGTCATCGAAATCCTGCTCATAGCCCTTCATACGATTGTCGACGGCGGTATCCATATCGACTTCGAGCAAAACGTAAACGCCACCACGCAGATCCAAGCCCAGGCTCATTGGGTTGAGACCGAGTTCGCGTACCCAATCAGGCATGCCTGGTGCGAGCGTCAGGGCAACATTCGACTCGTTTTCGTAGCGGGCACGCAAGCGTGCACCAGCTGTCTGCTGGTCTTCAACTGCGCCCTTTGCGAAACGAATTACCGCCCGACCATCATCCAGGTATGCAGATTCCGGCGAAATGCCGTCGTTCTCGAGCACGCGGAGATAGTTGTCCAGTTGCGTCTGCGTGATATCTGCGCCTTCGACATCGGCAAGCTGTACTGCGGGCGCACTGCCATAGATATTTGGCAGCGCGAGCATGATGCCTGCCAATAAGATGACAAGCACGAGCACGTTTAGCCAGGCTGGATACCTGTTCACAGCTTGCGGCCTGTAGAGCTCAAGCTCCGCCGAGGGAAAGTGTTCATCAAAGTAGATTGCTCGATCAGGCGTTTTCGAAAGTGTCTTTCGGCACGACTTGCGAAACACTGGATTTCTGAATCTTGATCTCGGTGTTATCCGCAATCTTTACAATCGCATAGTGCTCGCTGATGCCGGTGATGACACCAAGGATGCCACCGGCAGTCAGAACTTCGTCGCCAGCAGAAAGATTACTAATAAGTGCCGTGTGTGCTTTCTGCTTCTTCTGTTGCGGGCGAATCAGCAGGAAATAAAATGCGGCAAAAATGATGAGCATCGGCAGCAAGAAACCGAACGGGTCAGCTTGCGGCGCGGCCTGTGCATAAGCGTTTTGTATGAAAAAATCCATGAGTCCTGTTACTTCTTGTGGCGGGCCGTTTGAGTGCCCCTGAAAATCAGCGCGATATTATGGCATAGAGATATCAAAATAAGGGCGAGTTTCGCAAACCCAAGCCAAACGGCTTAAAAATCGGCTATTTGGCGTAGGCCGCGCGAATTTCAGCCACAACTTCCGGCACAGTCCCGGCGCTAATCGCCTGCCGTAAAATTTGCATAAGCTGCTGATAATAATAGAGATTATGGATTGTCGCGAGGCGCGGCCCGAGAATCTCGCCGCATTTCACGAGATGCCTCAGGTAGGCAAGGCTGAAATTCCGGCAGGTGTAGCAACCGCAATCCGGGTCCGGAGGAGACGTGTCGTCGGCGTATTGGGCGTGGCGAAATTTGATTGTTCCGCGTGCGGTGAACAGTTGGCCATTGCGCGCATGTCGTGTCGGGATCACGCAATCGAACATGTCGACACCGCGCAACACTGACTCAGCGATATCGACCGGTGTGCCTACGCCCATCAGGTATCGCGGATGGTCGACTGGCATCTTCGGCAGCAACGTATCCAGCACGCCGATGCGTTCTGCTTCTGGCTCACCCACGGCAAGTCCGCCAATTGCGTAGCCATCGAAGCCGATATCACAGAGGCCGTGCAGAGATGCTTCACGCAGGCCATCGTAAACGCCACCCTGAACGATACCGAACAGCGCCTCACCACGATCGGGAGCCAAATCGCGTAGCTCATCGAAGCGATTCCGGCTGCGTTTCGCCCACCGCATTGAAAGTTCCATTGATTCTCTCGCCTCGGCCTCGCTCGCAGGGTACGGCGTGCACTCATCAAAGATCATCGTCACGTCCGCATTCAGGTCGTGCTGTACCTCAATCGATTTTTCAGGCGACAAGAAGACTTCGTCACCATTGACTGGAGACTGAAAGCGCACGCCATCTTCCGAGAGCTTGCGCATTGCCGCGAGCGAGAACACCTGGAAGCCACCCGAGTCGGTCAGAATGGGGCCGTCCCAATGCATGAATTCGTGTAAGCCTCCGTGCTTGCGAACGATGTCAGTTCCTGGACGAAGCATCAGGTGAAACGTATTGCCGAGAATAATTTTCGCGCCACTTTCAGTAACTTCTTCCGGCGTAACACTTTTGACGGTTCCGTAGGTTCCAACCGGCATGAATGCCGGCGTCTGTACCGTTCCGCGTCGAAACGTTAGCTCACCAAACCTCGCAGCGCCGCACTCACTGTGAAGGTCAAACTTCACGATGCTGTATCCGGTGTCAGGAACATGGCATCACCATAACTAAAGAAGCGGTATTTGTTCTGCACAGCATGATGGTATGCGTTCATTATTCTCTCTGTACCTGCGAATGCCGCAACGAGCATCAGTAGTGAAGATTGTGGCAGGTGAAAATTTGTAATCAACGCGTCGATACATCGAAACTTGTACCCGGGCAGGATAAAGAGTTCGGTTTCGCCGTTAAAGGGCTTCAGCACACCACCGATCGAAGCGCTCTCGAGTGCACGCACCGATGTCGTGCCAACAGCAATGACACGACCACCCGCCGCTCGCGTTTTTTCAATGGCGTCACAGCAGGCTGCATCTACCTCTACGCGTTCGCTGTGCAAGCGATTGGCAGCAATGTCTTCATGACGCAATGCCTGAAATGTGCCTGCGCCGACATGCAGGGTGACAAAAGCATGCCGGACCCCCTTAGTGCGCGTTTCTTCCAGCATGTCAGCATCAAAATGCAGGCCCGCCGTCGGCGCCGCTACGGCACCGGGATCTTTGGCATAGACGGTCTGGTAGCGCTCATAGTCAGCCGATTCCGCTGGCCGGTTGAGGTACGGTGGCAAAGGCATTTCGCCTTGCTGTTCAAGTAATGGCATTACAGGAACCGAAAAAAGCAGCGAATAAAACTCGCCATCGCGCCCTTCAACAGTGGCTTCGGCACCGTCGCCAAATACCAGTTTACTACCGGGCTTCGGTGACTTGCTTGCTCGAACCTGTGCGAGTGCGGCGTTGTTGCCGACAATCCGTTCTATTAGAACTTCGCTGCGACCACCAGACTCTTTGTGTGCATGCAGCCGCGCACGAATTACACGTGTGTCGTTAAAGACGAGTAAGTCGTTCGGTTTTAGAAGGCTGGCTAACTCCGAAAAACCGCGATCAACCAGGCGGTCACTCACGTCCAGCAGACGGCTGGCGCGCCGCTCACCCGGTGGGTATTGCGCGATCAGCTCGGCAGGAAGCGTGTAGTCGAAATCGGAAATCTGCATGGGCGCGCATGGTAACAAAGCCATGCGCGCCCGTTTACGAAGTGTCGAGGTTTTTTCAGGTTTTCTCGATAATCATTGCAGGCCTCGGCGCTGCCGGGACCCTCGCGGGCTTGATCTCCACCGGCGCGCGCAAGAACATACTCGTGCGGTCGTCCGGCATCGTTATTTCGAGCTTGCGGCGCTTTTGGTCGCGATAAACCTCAATTTCCAACGACTCTCCAGCCTGGTAGGAATTCAATATGCGCAAAGCATGGCTCACAGAATTTGGCTCGCGTCCGTCAATCTTCTGGATGACGTCACCATCTTCAAGTTTGAGCACATCCGACTCCGGAGCACTTACAACCAGTACGCCGGAATCAGTACCAAAGTACTTGCCAAGACCCTCATTCAACTCAACCAGCTCCATGTCGCCCCAGGAACTGCCAATCCAGCGGAAATCGAAATCATTTCGAAGACCCTGAACAATTTTCGGCGCTATATGCAGATCATGCGGCATGGATCGCATCGACGGGCCTCCAGGACGACCATTAAACGAAAATACGTTCACGTCGCTGGGCTTTGGCTCGACCTCCACTGAACCGACTTTGCCATCGCGCAGGTATTCAACATCGAGCGTATCGCCTTCTTCGACACCCTCCATGAAATCCAGCAGCCTTTCTGTCGCTTCTTGTGCGCTTGCGGCGCTGAGCGACTCATCGTTTATAGAGGTCAGAATATCACCGGCGCGTATTCCCGCCGCATCACTCGCACTACCTGGCGTAACCGCCATGACGCTTACACCCTCGACAGGCCCCTTGTTGTCTCTGTTACCAATAGTCACACCAAGGCGCGGCCGTCCGTCATTAATTATTTCAATGCGACGCTCGATCTGGCGCAACTGCGGCAAGCGCTCCGACGTAAGCTCGGCAATCGTGCGAGCTGCTTCGGCCATTTGCCGTTCGGCATCTTCCAGTTTCTCCTGCACCAAAGCCTCACGCTCCTGAACTTTCTGCAAAGCTACCTGCTTCTCTTTTAGTTCGGTTTGCACCAAAGCCTCACGCTGCTGAACTTTTTGCAATTCAGCCTGCTTTTCCTTTTCTTCAGTTTGCGCAACAGCCTGCCCGGCTAGCAACAAAACCAGCGCAACAGGAATAATAAGTTTCACAGTCTTCATTAAATTCATCTCCTCATCTAGTAGGCCGTCCGTTGCGCTTGCGCATAACGCAATCGGACCAGCAGCTTCATTAACCTGACGCGTTCGCGCCAAAATATTTCTGTTTCCTCGTCCGTCATCTGAACGTCCGGGTCGTTAAGTTGGTAATCGATCGCAGCCACACGATCCTTGATGTCTGAAATAGTCGTGGCAGTACCCGCCCGTATCACACGAGGTTCATTTGGCAGTGAACGCAGGTCACTTTCCAGTTGCCGCGACTCGACCATGAGTGCCTGCAGTGCATTTACCTGGCTTGAATTGCTCACCTGGGAATTCTGCGGTTCCGTGACCGCCGGTGGCGCACTCGGGCTATTCATCATGACGGGTACCAGCACGGCTGCTAATACAATCGCGGCGGCAAGACCGACTCCGCTGTACCAACTCATCGGCTTGCGAAGATAGTCCTGCTTGATGAGTCCTTCTGCTTCTGCCTGTTCGCGAATGCGATGCCACACAGCACGCGGTGGCATTGTGTCCGGCAGCATTCTCAGCTCCCTTCTCAACACGCCCTGTTCGTCTGCTGTCAGTCCACAAATCATTTCTTCATCCTTCTTGTCGCTCGACATCGTCAAACACTCCTGAGCGCCGCACTCTCTGTGCTGGCTTCTTCATCCGGCACTGTCAGCATCGGTCGCAGACGCTGATAGGCCCGTGACAACTGCGACTTGGAAAAGCTCTCGGTTCGACCCATAAGCCCGGCAATCTCCTTATGCGTGAATCCTTCAACGTCGTGCAGCCAGACAACTGCTCGCGCCACCGATGGCAAATTTGCCAGCGCCGCATCAAGGTCCAGTGCCTCGTCCGGATACCGCGATATGCCATGACTGGCCGCGTCGCCTGGTGTTACTTCGTTCCAGTCGTCGGCGAGTGATTGACTCCGCGCCGTCCAGGCGGAGCGCAGGAACATCAGCGCTTTCGAGATCGCGATACGGCGAATCCAGCTGCCTAATGCCGCTTCGCCGCGAAATTTAGCGATTGATCGCATGACCTCGATGAAAGTCTCCTGAACCAGATCCTCGGCATGTGCCGGGACCTTCGTGAATCTCAAACACACGGAATACACCGGTGTCGCGAATGCCCGATAGATGATCCCGTGAGCGCGCGCGTCGCCGCGTGCCGCCCGCTTCACAATCGCCGGGTCAATCTGGATGTCAGCAAATTTGCTCATATCTCGAAATATTAGATGCCCGGAGGCCATAAAGGGTCGCAATTGCGAATTTTATTTGACGCTCTGGCGACTTTACCGAAGCGCGCATATACTGAGCGGCGTCCGGCTAGCGGTAGACTCGTCTAATAAGCCAGTCGGCCGAGGATTGCCGGGATGGCGGAACTGGTAGACGCGCTGGATTCAAAATCCAGTTTCCGAAAGGAAGTGGGGGTTCGATTCCCCCTCCCGGCACCACTCTAGCCGTGTGGTTTCAGGCCGTAGCCCTTCGGATAAGCACGCCACTGCTCCGCGAGACCCTTTTCAACGCCGAACCTGTCAGTTTTCCAGATCAGGTAAGTGGCTATCGAGATAACCACGGTGGCAAAAATCGACGCCTCGGCACCGAATTGTCCTCCGCTGATCCAATCGGCGCCATGGGCTTCGGCAGAGAAGACGCTCCATTTCACATGGTATCCACTCACACCCATTCCCCAGAATGACGACTGCATCCAGTTCCACCCTAGATGAAGACCCGTGGGTAACCAAAGCGACCTTGTCTTGAGGTAGCAAACGCTCAGCAGAACCCCGGCAAGAAAAATGTTCAGCGCTGACGGGATAGTTGCATCGGGATTATCAAAATGCATCACAGAGAATATCGAGCTGAGCACAATGATGGCAATCCATACTCGCGAGCCTTCAATAAACGCCTGAAAAATGTAACCACGAAGCATTAGCTCTTCCATCAGGGCCGCAACGAAGAACAACAGTAACGCTTTGCATAAAGCACCAAAGAGAGAAAGCGTTATTTCGTTGAGCGATAACGACAGCCAACCTCCGGCCCACAAGCATCCGAGGGCGGTAGAAATCATCGCGATTCCGACAATCAGCCCGAGTCCGAGATCCCGCTTCCAACCCTGCAACAACCCTAAACCCAGGAGTGTGATTGGCCGGCGATCTATCCGGCGAAGCGTGATGAACGCCGCCAGTATCATTGCGATCAAAAAGCCACCGCGATTTCCTAATTCCTGCCACGTTAACAACGCATCACCCTCATCGGGGAAGGGAGCGAAACTGACTAGCCAGCCAAAAGCCGCTGCGAGCACGAACGTGATGAACAGCAGGGCAACAATTCGCCATACAGCTCGAAGGTGGCCAAACTGGTTGATGAACCAGGAGTGATAAAAAGGCTGACGAAGCACCTGTGTTACCTCTCCCTCGTCCTGCGGGTCGAATTCTGTGCGCATAGTTTTCTATCCCTTTGCGTAAGGCAATTACTCGCCGACCGTGCCGAATAGGTGATTGCGCAAGAATACGGCAAAAATCACCGTATTGCGGATTCTAATGCGGTCTAGTACCGTTGCGGCGCCATTCCATTGCTGACAGAAGACCTCGATGAACTACTGCCCTGATTGCGGCCAAACCGTGTCCCGGAAGACGCCGCCGGGTGATACCCATGCACGTTGGGTATGCGATGCCTGCGGCACCGTTCACTATCAGAACCCGTTGGTTGTCGTTGGTTGTGTACCGGAACGTGACGGTAAGATTCTGCTATGCAAGCGCGCCATTGAGCCACGTTACGGCTATTGGACAGTGCCAGCAGGTTTCATGGAGTTGAATGAGTCAACGGCAACGGGCGCAGCGCGCGAGACGCTCGAAGAGGCGTGTGCAGAAGTCGAGATCGGACACCTGTTCGCGGTCGTCGACGTTATCGACGCCGGCCAGGTACACCTTTTCTATACAGCCAGGTTATTGGGGGACTTCGCTGCAGGCGACGAGAGTCTCGAAGTTGCGTTATTCAGCAAAGACGAAATTCCGTGGGACAATATCGCGTTCCACAGTGGCCGTTATGCATTGCAAAAGTATTTTGAGGATAACGGCCAGAACAACGGCGCCCACATTCACGAGTTACGGCGTTCGCGTTCGTAAGACAAACTGCGCCCGTCCTGCAACCGCCACTGAACCAGTCGATTGGCTCAAGGTACTAATAGCGCGGGGCGCTCCTACATCTATTGCTGGGCAGCGTTTTGCACGAGACGAGCCGCGAGTTGATCCGGCGGCAGATAACCACCGATTAACGTGCCGTCATCAAAGACGATAGCGGGCGTGCCATTGAGGCCAACATCCCGGCCAATGACGTAGTGATCCTGCACGGTGCTCGAATCGCATTTTGATGACTCAAATGCACGATCGAGTTTTGCCAGCGTCAATGCATCGGCACGGTCATTTGCACACCACACTTCTTCTGCTGTATTCCAGGACTTAGATGCCGGCCCATTCCGCGGATACAACAGGTAGCGAATCTCGATGCCGTGCGCCATATACTCTTCGATCTGGCTGTGTAGCCGGCGACAGTATGTGCAATCGACGTCGGTAAAAACAGCGACGGAATATTTAACCTCGGACGGTGTGAAACTGATGACTTCATCATCGGAAACAGTCGCCATGAGCTCACGGCGCGCTTCCGTACGACTTACCTCGCTGAGGTTGAGCTGGTTCTCCAGATCGATCAGGTCACCTTGCAACAGGTATCGACCGTCGCCAGAGATATAGGCAGTGATGG
>JAOTUU010000195.1 GCA_029863705.1 Gammaproteobacteria bacterium | reverse complement strand
ATGATAAGATCATTGTTGGACAGGAAGACTTTCAGCAGGGCGTCAAGTGCATCGATCGGAATTTCGCTCGGTGGCACAAATCGCTTCGATGGCGCTGCCAATAATCGCAATCCGCTTGAATGCTCACAGGTATATGCTTCCGCGGAAATGTCGTCCAACTGTTTCGCGACTTCCAGCGCCTGCAGAATACCCATCTTCGGTGTAATGTCGAGATATCGGCATAAGCCACCGATTTGAATGTCAAGATCGGCGAGAGTTACTTGCGCGCCGTCATTGACTGCAAATGCATGAGCCAGATTCGTTGCCAGGAAGCTGGCACCAGACCCGCCTTTGCAATTCATCACCACCATTAATCGGCCAAGCGCCGATGACCCGCTTCGGACTGTCTCCTCACGAAGCCGCAGCAGGCTTGCGACGAGATCGGATAGCGGCGCGGTCTCCGCCAAATAGTCGCGCGCACCTGCCTGCATCGCGAGGCGCATCGACTCCGGATTATCGCCGGGACCGCACACGATCAGTGGTAGCTGATTCGCCTGCCCTGAACCCGCAAGAGATTCCAACTCGCTTTGTCCAGGTGCGTGATGGAGAAGCAACATGTCTGGAGTCTCGCTGACTCCGTGTAAGGGATCGGCGTGCCCGTTGCCGAGTACTCGTTTCGTCAAGACGAACTCGGGGCGCCCGCTCAGGGACTGGCTGAGATTGTCCACCGCCATTTTCGAGCGACCGGCAATTAGAATCTTCAGTTTCACCGGTTGAACCCTCTCGGCCAAATCAGCACGGCACTATCGCCCCCTGGCGTGGGATACCCAGACTTTCCCGCGGCAGCACGGTGGCGTACTCGGGCAGGCCAACCAGTGCTGAGACAAACGGGATGATCATCTGATGTTGATAACCGACGACCTTTACCCGAACATATCGAATCTGACGAAATCCTGCCGGATCTGCAGGATTGCCGACGATTGCCCCTGTGTTGTCCAGGTACTCGACTGTGATATCACCGGCGTCCAGGTCCGGAATCAACGCGTTGTTGAAAGCCGCTGCCTGGAAAACAGCCGCGTCGTTGATCGGACAGACGGCTGCCATGCGAGCGCCTCGCCGAGTTGCCTCGTCAAGTGCCGACGATACAAAAAAGGCTCGAGCGACTTCAATGACACCGAAAATCATTGTGAAAAGAACAGCGGCAACGAGTGCAAATTCCACCGTCGACAAGCCTTCCTGTTTTCTTCTCAATTTCATATTACAAGGCCCGCATTGTCACGGTCGCCTGGAGATTGTGTACGAGACTTATATCTGGACCGCCATAAAAAGAGCGCAATACCGGGCCTAGCATGCCGCTAATCGGGTGGGACGCTACGACTTCAACGTTGTTCGCGCCGACGTCTGTGACTGTGACATCGGCTGCGGTTAGTCCAGCGAGTACCGGAGGTCCCGCACCGGCAATATTTCCGTATACCACAAGATTGCGAGTTTCTGCCGCGAGGCCGGCGTCTACGACAATCAGCCCTGTCGTGCCCTGATATGCATTCGCTGCAAGGTATCGGGCGCCATTACGTACGGCCTTGGTCAATGTGTTGTGATCGACAAATGCTCGCGTAACCTCCGCGGTTGCCAACATGATGAACAACAAAATAGGCGTTACGAGCACCATCTCGACGAGTACGGCACCACGATGACGAGCCTTTGGATTTTGAACGATTCCTGTCATCACGAATCCCCCGAATCGGGATCCTTGTAGAGCTGAATTAGATAGGGTCCGGGACCTGCGCCCGGGTTTGGTCCTGGAGAGCCACCTGCCAGGCATCCTCTAACAAACTGGCCGAAGATGTTCTTATCCGTGCCGCCGCCAATCTCCTGCAACATGAAATAACAAGCGAAGCCTTCGACCACCAGAGTCGACTGGCCGGATTCGTCACCAGAGCAGTCGGCGACCGGCATCGCCATTATGCGTCGACCTTCCACACCGGCCGGCGAGCCACTGGCCGGATAATCATGCAAGCCGGGAGTCAGGGTTCTGCTCATATATTCGGTGTAGTCAAAGCCTGCGATGTCGGTAGCCACAGACACGACGTCTGTCTGGTCATTGCCCCTGTGAATCACATCCTCACCAGTAACAGGATCCTCAAACGTGTTCAGCCTCGCTGTAGTCATGGGTTGGTGAACGACAAGATCCGGCGGATAATCCGTCGGACTAATTGGGCCGGCGTATACACCAAACCTCGTGTTGAATCCCTGGGAAGTGGGCCCGGCCGTTACGCCCGGTTCCGTTTCAATCGTCTCGTCGGTCGTCGCGCAGGCGCCATATGCTCCCGCCATATTGTCCCGAACACAGTCGCCGCCCGGGCAGTTGAGGCGCAGCAATTTATAGTTGCCCGGGCCGACGTCATCATGATCGCCGGGGCTCGGTTTCAGGACTTTCAAATCATCCTGCACAAATCCGAAATATGGCGCATCTACGTCTTCGGCGCAGACGACCAACGGGGCGATGTTGCAGGCGTTATCGATCGTTGGACTCGGGCCCGCAACACAGGATGCCGCGATGTTCATGTCCGTAATGCCGATGACCGCGCTAAGACTGGTTGGCATATTGAAACCGGTCGCGATGACCCGGACGTACGGCCCGATACCGGATGACACGAACGGGTTCAGCGTCTGCGAATATTGCACGACAACGGAGATGTCGCCGCCGTCATAGGAGGCGTCCATTTCGAAATTGCCATTGCCATCGGTATTCAAGCCAAACACGCTGTTGGCGGCGGCAGTTGACGTTATTGTGTTCGCCGTCTGATCGTAAACCTTCGCCGCCGCCAGAACCGCAGCGTCACAGGTGTTTTGCAAGCGCGTCTTGTTCACGAAGGCGTGAGAGCTGTCGAGTGCGAGTCCGGCAATAGCGAGCATCGCGACCATAGCGATGACCACCAGCGGCAGCACGACGCCGAGTTGACGATTGCGGCGACTGTAGCGAGCGCTTGAGACTTTGGTCTGACTGGCACCGATCATCGATATTCTCCTGCTTACAGGTAGTCGTTACTGGTCACCGACGCTTATCGTAATGGGTTGCTGAACCGCCTGCGGATTCGCAACATCTTCCCGATGGCTTTGCAATGCAGTTTCCAGGCGGTTCGGGTCACTGCCCTCGACGGCATCCGGGTTTGGATGAATGGCGGCCTCATAATCATGAATCTGACTATTCATAACGCGGCGAACGGATTCACCAAATTCTGCATCTGGAATCGTGGGCTGACGATTGCAGCCAGTTGCAAGGAAAGCAATAACAAGCAGTGGGCAGGTCAGAATGAAGTTTTTGGTCATGGTTTTATTCCTGTAATCAGGCTGGCACGAAATCGCGCATGCTTAGAGACTTCCTTGCATGTACCAGCCGAAGGCACTTGGCTCGACGACGTAATCCGTGGGTAATTGAACCTCGGCTGGCACGAGTGGCTTGGCCAGGTGCGGCGTGACCAGAATCAGCAGTTCCGTCTCGTTCTTTTGGAACTCCTTGCTGCGAAACAGCGCGCCAAGGATGGGGAGGCTACCGAGGCCCGGGAATTTTTTTACTTCGTCGCTAAGCTGTTCATCGATGAGGCCTGCGAGCCCAATGGTCTGGCCGTCCGCAAGCTCTACAGTTGATGTTGCACCTCGCTTGTCAAGCGACGGAACCCCCAGCACACTCGCGCCGCTAAGTTCGCTGACGCTAATATCGAGCTTGAGACTGATGCGTCCTGAGTCGAGTACGAGCGGCAAAAAACCGACAAGGATGCCGAATTCCTTGAACTCGACAGAGTTACCGTTAATTCCTCCCTGGACCGTATACCCAAACTCTCCGCCGGATACGAATCTCGCTTCGTGCCCCGACATAGTAACCAGCGTCGGTTCGGCAAGTATTTTTGCAAGTCCGTTTTTATTCGCCGCATCAAAAGCCACATTGAAAATTGTATTTTCTGACAGGTAACTCCCAAAGAGACCCTTGTCGTCGACGGGGATCGGTCCTGTTAGAGGAGCGACGCCCTCAAAGCCACGGTTCGCGGCACCCCAGGTCCACCGACTGCTACCGGTAAATATGGAATTAAAGCGGACGTCCAGTTTCTTGAGCTCGGTGCGTTGTATTTCCGCGACTTTGACTTCCAGCATCACCTGATGCACGCCGCCCACACTCATCAGATTGATAACTTCGCCGACGCTTCTGTCTTCACGGGTTGATATTGATTGCTCCAGCTCAAATGTATCGGCTTCAATCGCTGCGGATATTTGCGTGAAATAGCCCCTCGCGATCTGCAATGCAGCATCCATGCGCATAATGTTCGAGACACGTCCGGCGAGAACAATATTTCGCTGTGCAGAATAGACCTCGATCTTTTCCTCAGGCATTAATCGAAAGAGTTTTTCCTTGAGCGACTGAAGGTCGTGTGTTACTTCGACGTTCAATGTTCCGATAAGGATGTCGTCTCTGTCCCAGAGCAAAATATTGGTGGTGCCAATATCCTTTCCCAGTACATAAAGCTGAGTCGACTGCAGAATTAAAATGTCTGCTACGTCCGGGCTACCGACGGATACTCGCGCTGCCGGTGCGTTCAGTCCAATGATGCGTGATTTGTACAATGGCACAGCTACCGAATTTTCGGCGCCGCCGCCCAATCGGGTTATCTGGTTCTGTGCGCTTGCTGGGCTGATGCAGACCAGCAAAATAATCACAAGTAATGTCCTCAATGCACTATCGGCTCTGAATCGTGATTCACGCATCTTGTATTACCTCAATGTTATCGTCGCTCGAAATATCCATATCCGGCTCAGGTCTTGGTCTTGGCTTTGCCGACAGTTGTGCCGCGAATCACGGTAACTTCTGCCGAAGGTGGCGGACGTTTTGCTGGGGGCCTTCTGACTACCTGCTTTTTCGGTACAGGCGCGGGCGGTGATACGTAGTCCGGCTCCATTGGATTGCGCAACGTAAGCTGTATGGTTCCTTCCGTTCTTGCGCGGAAGAGCGCCTCGGCCTGTTTTGGCAGCATCTCGAGTGTTACCGCACGAACAATGACCGGTTCGTTTTCTTCCGCTGTCGCCTGTTGATCTACGGCGAGCACCTTAATATTACGGAGAATCGTCTCGGTTACCGCACGCTGGTTAGGGATCTTGCGCGAGGCAAGGACATCAACCGTATTACCTGGCAACAGAAAACCCGCGACGCCGACAACATCGTCTACCCGCACTGTGACTGCCCGCATGTGCTCATCCACCAGTGCTGCGAGAGTGCTTCCGGCTGCATGGGCACGAAATCGCTCCGTAACGAGAATTTCACCACGTGAAATCTTGGTCGTCGATACCTTGCCTACGACTTCTTCAATTGTTTTGAAAAACCCATCGGGTGTTAATCCTTCGGGCATCTCGACTAACTTAACGTGGCGATCCTCAACCTTGGTAGCGAATGGAATCGGTACTGCCGCGGCGACGACGTGTGCCGAATCATCTTCCGCTGCCTCGCCAGGCATCACACGCGCGACGACCCACTCGTTCGCTACAAAAGCTGCGCCGCCTGCCATTAGCAGAGACAGAAGAATTAGCAATGTGCCTCTACGTTTCAACATATTCTCAATCTCTTGATCATCATGATCTCCGCCCGGTTGTCGGGATATTCTCGTCAACCGAGACGAAGTAGTTATCCCAGGCCCAGCGCAGGTGATCGATACTCACCTCACGCGTGTTGTTTTCGTAGATCGCGTGATCAACAGCCATACCGAGTAAATCTCTCGGATGGCACGGTAGAAGTGCCACTTGCTTTTTTGAGTGCAACTCGTTGATCACATAGTCGAGGACGTGTGCCTGATACTCGACTTGGTACGCCACGCAGGCGTCACGCCAAATGTGTTCGTACTGCTCAGCTGTTAACGTGCCGAATTCGATTTTGTATCCGATCCGGCGAAGGAACGCTTCATCCGCCAACTCGAGCGGATGAATATTCGTTGAAAAGATAAGGACAACATCGAACGGAACGGTAAAATGGCGGCCGGATCCCAAAGTCAGGTAGTCTCGCTTCTCCTCCATCGGGACAATCCACCGGTTGAATACGGCGGCCGGAGTTACTTTTTGCCGGC
>JAOTUU010000194.1 GCA_029863705.1 Gammaproteobacteria bacterium | reverse complement strand
CCGGCATGAGCGTGTTCGTCAAGATTTGCGGGCTGCGAGATGCCGCTTCCGTGGCAACTGCAGTACGTGCCGGTGCTAATGCGGTGGGTTTCGTTTTCGCCGAGTCGGTACGGCGAGTAACCCCTGCAGAAGCAAGCGCAGCCGTGCAAAACATTCCCACCGAGGTACAGCGGGTAGCAGTCATGCGCCACCCGTCGAATGATGAGTGGCAATCAGTGCTGGCCGGTTTCGCTCCCGATGTTCTGCAAACCGACGCAGAGGATTTTTACACGCTCGACGTACCGGACAACGTCGTTCGCTGGCCTGTCATCCGCGAGGGCAGCGCTGCCGCCTCGAATCCATTGCCGCCGGTCTACATCTACGAGGGTGCCAGTAGCGGCATGGGTCAAAAAGTCGATTGGTCACGCGCGGCGAAGCTTGCATGCAATGGTCAAATGATCCTGGCCGGCGGCCTCACCGTGGGCAATGTCGCGACGGCTATTCGCACGGTGCAACCGTTCGGCGTCGACGTGTCGAGCGCGGTTGAGTCGGCCCCGGGGCACAAGGACGATGATCTAATACGAACATTTATTGGCGCGGTGCGCGCCGCGGAGAATAGTTGATGAGTGCACAACTGCAGGCCGACGAAGCGCGGGCGCTTCTGCAAGCCTCAATTAACGGAGAGCTGCCGGACGAGCGTGGGCGTTTCGGCCCCTTCGGCGGGCGCTATATCCCTGAAACCCTGGTGCCTGCATTCGAGCGTCTCGAAGCGGGTGTTCGTGAGTACCTCCACGACGACGAGTTTCAGCAGGAGTATCGACGGGAGCTGCGTGAATGGGTCGGGCGACCCACCGCGTTAACGCATGCCCGGCGACTGAGCGAGCGTTGGGGCACGGACGTCTGGTTGAAGCGTGAAGACCTCGCGCACACGGGCGCGCACAAAATCAACAATGCTATTGGTCAGGCACTGCTCGCAAAACGGCTTGGCGCGAAAAGAGTTATCGCCGAAACCGGCGCAGGGCAGCACGGCGTCGCATCGGCTGCAGCTTGTGCGCGCGTTGGTCTGCCGTGCAGCGTCTACATGGGCGCCGTGGATATCGAACGCCAGGCGCCGAATGTCGATCGTATGCAGCGGCTGGGTGCCGAAGTTGTCGCCGTCGAAACCGGCGATAAGACCCTGCGCGCGGCGATCGATGAAGCGCTGCGAAAGTGGGTGACCGACCCCTCTGGCATTTACTACTTACTCGGCTCAGCGGTCGGCGCACATCCATATCCTTATCTCGTGCGCGAACTGCAATCCGTAATCGGTGTTGAAGCACGGCAGCAAATGATCGACCAGGCAGGTGGTCTACCCGACGTTGCGTTGGCCTGTGTCGGTGGTGGGTCGAATGCCATAGGTCTGTTCTACCCGTTGCTCGGCGACGATGTCGAATTGATCGGCGTCGAGGCTGGCGGCACAGGTGACGGCCTCGGCGAGAATGCTGCAACACTCGCAACCGGCACGCCGGGTGTTCTGCAGGGTTCGTACACGATGATCCTGCAGGACGACGATGGTCAGGTGCAGGAAACACATTCTATTTCAGCGGGTCTGGATTACTCGGGCGTCGGTCCTGAGCATGCCTTGCTGCAGGCAACGGGCAGGGTGACCTATGTGTCAGCGACCGACAGTGACTCACTTGCTGCCCTCGAGGAGCTCTGCGAGACAGAAGGCATCCTTACCGCACTCGAAACATCGCACGCCTACGCTTATGCGCGCGAATGGTCGAAGAAAAATCCGGGCAAGCGAATCCTGATTGGTAACTCGGGGCGCGGTGACAAAGATATGCCAACATTGACGAAGTTCCCGGTGAGGATAGCCAATGCAGGCACATGAGAAACTGACGGCGGCCATTGCTGCCGCTAATGACGCTGGTCGCACCGCACTCGTGCCATTCATAACGGCCGGTTATCCGGAACCCGCTGACTTTGTTGGCACACTGAAGGCGATTGCCAGGGTCGGGGACGTTGTCGAGATTGGCATTCCGTTTTCAGATCCAATGGCCGACGGCATGACCATTCAGCGCTCGAGTTTTGTCGCTTTGCAAAAAGGCGTAAGCCTGGCATGGATTTTCGACGAACTCGAAACAGCGAGAGGCGATATAGACGTGCCGCTTGTAATGATGTCTTACCTCAACCCACTGCTCGCATTCGGTTTTGAAGAACTGGCACAGCGTGCACTGGATACCGGGGTATGTGCGTTTATTGTTCCGGATTTGCCCTTCGAGGAATGTCATGAATTGCGACGCGCCCTCGAGGACAAAGGGCTTGGACTGATTCAGCTCGTCACACCGGCAACACCACAAGAACGCCTGAAGATGCTCTGCGAGGCATCCCGCGGATTCGTTTATGCAGTGACTATTACTGGAATTACTGGTGGTGATTCCGGCCTGCCGGACGACCTGGCACAATATCTCGATACGGTTGCTTCCTCTTCGGCTATTCCCGTCTGCGCCGGGTTCGGTATTCGATCGGCTGCAGATGTTGCGAATGTCGGTGAGCACGTATCCGGCGCAATAGTGGGATCCGCACTCGTCGAGGTGCTCGAGAAAGAAGAAGATCCGGTCGCCTTCCTGCACGCACTTGCCGGCTGATGAAAAAACTGACGGCATCGGAGTCGCTGATCACAATCAACCACTTCAAGAACGTGCTTGAGAGCGAAGGCATCGCCTGCCGCATCAAGAACGAGCACCTGGGCTCGATCGTTGGCGAGATGCCTTTCGTCGAGGTGTGGCCAGAGCTCTGGGTGATAAACGACCTCGACTACGATCGCGGCATGCAGCTCATTGATGCCGCGATTTCGGACGAGAGTCCGCAAGCCTCATGGAAGTGCCGCAAGTGCGGCGAAGAAAATGAAGGTCAATTTTCTGCGTGCTGGAGCTGCGGAATGAATCTGTAGGAGCGCCCCACGGGCGCGATCGCGGCCACGGCACCCACAGGGCATAAAGCCGCTCCTGCCTACGGCATGCCGCGAGCGAGCAAGCGCGTGCCGGCAATTTCACTTCTGAGTATTGCCGAGATTTTTTCCGGCTGTACGGGGCGGCTGATTAAAAAGCCCTGCGCCAGGTCGCAATTGCAGCTGCGCAGGAAATCGAGCTGCGTCAATGTCTCGACGCCCTCCGCTGCAACCTCGATATCGAGACCCTGCGCCATCGCAATGGCAGCACGGACGATGCGCTGGTGGCTGCCATTCTCTTCAACATCCGCAATTAAGGACTGATCGAGCACGAAGCTGTCGATAAAGCCGTTGTCGAGTGACTCGAACGACACATCGCGGGTGCCGAAATGATCCAGCGAAATACGTACGCCAAGTTTGCGCAGCGCTTTCAATGTGTTTATTTCGGTCGTGCGCTTGCGAACGATGTCGCCATCGCCAATCTCAAGCTCAATACAGCCGGGATCAATAGCAGTATTTGTAAGCGACTCGGCAACTGTGTCGATGAGACGCTGATGCATGAGTTGCTGCGGTGACAGGTTAATTGCCATCGACAGGTCGGGCATCTCGAACTGCCGTTGCCACGCTGCGAGCTGCCGGCAAGCCGTGTCGATTACCCACTCGCCAGCGGAGTGAATTAGCCCGCTGTTTTCGAGTATCGGCAGGAAGCGCGCCGGTGCGAGCAAGCCAAAGCGCGGGTGCTGCCAGCGCAGCAGTGCTTCAAGCCCGATAAGACGGCCTGTCGTCAGATCGATGCGGGGCTGGTAGTGCAACGTAAATTCGTTGCGCACCAGCGCGTGTCGCAACCCAACTTCGAGCTCTTCACGCTGTTCGAGCTTGGTATTGAGCGAAGCCGAATAATATTGAAAACGTCCACCGCCTCGCTTTTTCGCTTCGTACATCGCGAGATCCGCTGCCTTGATGAGCCTGTCGGCCGCGCTACCAGACTCGGGATAGATCGCGATGCCGATGCTCGGTGTCGCATAGACCTCACTATTGCCGATCTCGTATTTCTCGGATAGCACGAGCAGTAGTTTTTGTGCGGCAGCTCCCGCATTACCGGACTCACCGAAATCCTCCAGGCACACGATGAACTCGTCGCCGCCCCAGCGCCCGGAAAAATCACCGATGCGCAGGTTCTTGCGCAAGCGCCCCGCGACCTGGCGCAACAAGGCATCGCCCGTATCGTGACCGAGCGTGTCGTTAACGGACTTGAAGCGATCGAGGTCAATAAACAACACCGCCAGCGGTGAAGACTTACGCTGGCTGCGGCCAATTGCCCTGGCGAGGTTTTCAGTGAACAGGCTACGATTGGGCAGGCTGGTCAGTTCGTCGTACTGCGCGAGCTTCACCAGCTCGCTGGTCTTCTTCGCGATATCGGTAATGTCGCGGAACGTGACTAATCCGCCGACGAGCTCGCGGTTACCGTCGAAAAGACCCTGGCCATTCAGTGAAAGAATCGTGTCAGGCTGATCGGGTACACGATAGACAGCGACCTGGTTCGCAAACTTCTCCCCGTTGCGCGCGCGAGCCAACGGCAGGTCGGCCGAATTGCGGTAGTTCTCGCCGTGCTCATTGATACAACAGAACATCTGCGCCCAGGTTGCGTCCGGTTGCATTCTCGGGCCCAAACCAAGAATCGATCTGGCAGCAGGGTTGATGTCCAGCACATGGCCGTCGCGATCGGCAACGACGACACCATCGTTGATGTTTCTTAGCATCGACAAAACGGTGACGTCGGTGTTCGATAAGCGGTGCTGCAGGCGGTGTCTTTGGACGGCGTGTTGCAGCACGCTTTCCTGGCCTTCAACGCTGATATCGTCAATGCAGATGTAAGCCTGTGCACCGGCGCGAACAGCGGCGATGCCTCTATGCTCGCGGGCCCTGGTGGTTAGCGCGACGACAGCGTAATCGTTAAGGGAACTGATGAGCTCTGTCAGCGATTGCCCGGCCCTGGCAATGGCAGGCCCGGCCTCAAGCAAGACGATGTCGAGGACAGAAGGAGCGTCAACCGGCACCTTGAGCGTCGCCGATCGAGTCAGCAAGGCACAGCAGGGTAGAGTCTCGAGTTCGCCCAGATATTCGGTCGCAAACTCACCGCGGCCAAGGTAGAGGATGGAATGCCCTGCCATAATTCCTTTTCTTATTGGGGTGTAAATCGTGGCCAGTGTTGCGATGGAGCCAGCCGAATAATAACAGAATCGCGAGCGTTCACAGGCGCTTGGGGGATTTTTTGTGAAATTTTGGAGGCCTGTTTTCAAACCATAACGGGGGAATGGGCATCCAACTACCAGAATAAGCGGAGATTTAGCCTTTGGAAGCGCTTTTGGCGGAACAAGCCAGCGACTATAGTCCTCAGTTGGTTTCCTTCTGTGAGCTGGGAATGACGGACGAAGCGGACTGGATATCGCGGGCACAGCGATCGGATGCGAAGGCATTCGAGTCACTGTACCGCCTGCACGTCGACAGGGTGTATGGCCTTTGCCTGCGCATGACGGGCAACGTTGCCGAAGCCGAGGACTGTACGCAGGAGGCGTTTATTCAGGCATGGAACAAAATGGACAAATTTCGCGGAGACAGCGCATTTGGCACGTGGATACATCGCATTGCCGTCAACGCCGTGCTCGGCAGGATGCGAAAGTCGAAGCGGGAGCGCGATCGCATCCAGCTTGCCTCCGAAGAGGTGCTGTCTCCGGCATCGATCAATGACGACGGGGAGCTGCGGGACTTGTCCGATGCAGTGAACAGGCTCCCGGAAGGGGCACGACACGTTTTTGTGCTGTATGGCGTTTACGGCTACAGCCATGAAGAAGCCGGCAATATGCTTGGCATCGCCGCTGGAACCAGCAAGGCGCAGTTACACAGGGCACGCCGCTTGTTGGCACTGGCTTTGGAACAACAAGGGTTCGAACGATGAACGACGACGAACGCAAGGACAAACTGATCGCAGCTGCGAGCAAGCTGTCGACCGAGATCACCCCGAAGCGGGACCTTTGGCCTGGCATCGCGGAGTCAATTGCACAACCGCGAAGTCCGGGCTGGATGCCAAGGTTTGCACAGGCGGCGGTGGTTGTCCTGTTAATAGGCGCATCATCCGGTCTGACCTACTTTGCGACCAAGAGCCAGCAGCAACCCATCCAGGAAATCACGCCGGAGCTGTTGTTTGAGAGGGCCTCATTTGGTGGTCGATACAACCTGGGTATGGACTATCAGGAAGCGCAC
>JAOTUU010000193.1 GCA_029863705.1 Gammaproteobacteria bacterium | reverse complement strand
GGCTCACAAGGCCAGGGCCAAAGAGATAATGAGATATGCCGGCCCACGTATGATACTTCGCCACCCTTGGCTGGCTATTTCTCATCAGATCGATGGCTTCCGGAAAGTAGCGCATCCACGTTCACTCACTCGCGAACAAAGACTACCTTCGAGAAAGAAATAAGAAGACATCGCAGGACCGAGAAGCACATGAAGGCCATCACGTACTCAAACTACGGACCACCTGAGGTTCTACAGCTCAGGGATGTGGAAAAACCGGTACTGAAGGATGATGAAGTTCTGATTCGGGTAATGGCGGCGGAGGCGACAAAAGCCGACTGTGAGATGCGCAGTTTTAGATTTGCGGTGATGTGGTTCTGGCTGCCCATGCGGATTGCATTTGGCGTAAAACGACCAAGGCGACAAATCCTGGGCGGCTATTTCTCTGGGGTGGTTGCATCATGCGGAAAGGACGTCACCCAGTTCTCTGAGGGCGACGAGGTTTTCGGCTCGGCCGGCCTCAAGCTGGGAGCCTATGGCGAGTACGTCGCCTTACCGGCGAGCTGCACCATCGCCGCCAAACCAGGCAACATGAGTTTCGCAGAAGCTGCGGCAGTGCCACTGGGTGGACTAAACGCGCTCCATTTCATACGGCTAGCAAACGTCCAGGCGGGTGAAAAGGTGTTGATCAATGGTGCTGGAGGCAGCATCGGATCGCATGGAGTACAAATTGCCAAGTCTATGGGCGCGGAAGTCACAGCCGTTGATAGTACGCACAAGGAGGGCATGCTCCGCAGCATCGGTGCGGACCACTTCATTGACTACACGAAAGAGGACTTTGCGACCACGGGACGGAAGTATGACGTCATATTAGACATGGTCTCGGGGAACTCCTATTCCGCGTCTATAAAGGCGCTAAACCCGCATGGACGCTATTTGTCGGGCAACCCCCGCCTTTCGGTAATGCTTCGCTCGGTGTTCACAACCCGATTGACCAACAAAACGGCCAGGTTCGCGTTTGCCGGGGAATCATTAGAAGAACTGCGCACGCTCAAGGAGATGGTTGAGAGCGGAAAAATCGAATCGATCGTGGATAGGATATATCCAATGTCTCAGGCAGCTGATGCGCATACCTGCGTTGAGACTGAGCAACGTCTTGGGGCGGTCGTGCTCGCAATTCACGACAGCGACGACGATTTATGCACCGAGTGAGCTCAATGGGCGCGTGTATCCGCTCCCGTTCCGGCGAACTTGCTTCCCAATATTCTGCTGACGAAGGTGCTGCCGCTTAGGCTGGCGATGCCGCTCAGTGTGTATTCCGTGCCGCTGACGATCGTTGCCGCAGCCAAAAGCCCGCTCTCTATGGCTGGCCCAATGCCCTCACACATATCCCGAGTCGCAAGTCCCACAGCATCACCAGTGATAAAAGCATTGCCTTGGCGAACGAGATCAACATTGCCGTGCAGGAAGTAGCTGTACCCCGTTGGGTGAAAGTGCTTGTAGTCGACGAGGCGGCAGTCCTCCAGTTTCCTGACAAACCTGTCCCAGTGATCCCGTAGATGACCGTTGCGCCGCTTAAGTTGAACCGCCATGCCCCCCAATCCGACGTTGACGAATCCGTTCGCTTTCGGCACGTACCACGCGTAACCGGGCAACCTGCCGTCGAAGAACCACAGGTGGCACGTCGCATGGTCCCAGCGGTAAGGGATTTCCTGCTCGTACGTTGCTGTTTGTAGCTTGTAGTTACGCGGGTTGATGCTGCGAAAAAATGTGCGATACACGGGGCACCGAGTACCCCCGGCGCCAACCAGGTATTTACAGCGATAGATGTTATCGATGATGTAGTCACCACCGGCAACTTCGATGTCTCTGACTTCATGCTGCAGGATCTCTGCGCCGCTCCGCCGCAGCAGAAAGTCATCGAACTCGAGGCGCCGAATCGAGTGCTGTGGAGTGTGCAGTTTCTTGCTGAACCCTTTCCAGTGCAGGTGCAACTTGTCGAAGGTCATAAAGCTATGTGGATAGTCGCGAGGATCCAATTCAAGATCGGTCATCACCTTCGGCGTCACCCAACCGGCACAAAGTTTGTTGCGTGGAAACCTCGCCCGATCCAACACCAGCACGTCAAGGCCTGCCGCATGCAACTTCCAGGCACAGGTCGATCCCGCCGGGCCGCCACCCACAACAATGGCATCGGCCAGTTTCATGTTACGAAAACCGTCCTTTGGTCTGGTACTGGTACCTTCTGGTCCACGGCACCTTGTTGTTACCCTTTGGCGCGAACAGGATTTGGAACAGCTGCAAGGTCCCCGATTGAAAACCGGCGCTCGACCCCGCTAGATACAGGCGCCACATGCGCACGAATTCCTCGCCATAGGTTGCGGTGATGCGGCTAGACTCAGCCTCAAAATTCTCCAGCCAGATCGCGCAGGTACGTGCGTAGTGCGGACGAAGGTTTTCGACATCGAGGATCGAAAATCGATACGGTTCAAACACCCTCATCATTTCGCTCAGGCTCGGCATATGGCCACCTGGGAAAATGTACTTTGTGATCCACGGGTCGGCAATCGCTGAATGGCTGCGGCCAATTGAGTGGATCAGGCCGAATCCCCCCGGCTTTAGACAACGCTGGATCAGCGCCCCCAGTTGTCCATAGTTGGCGAGACCGACGTGCTCCAGCATACCGATCGACACAAACGCATCGCAGCGGGTATTGATGTCGCGATAGTCTTCCTGCAGGAAACTGACCCGGCCCCCGAGTTGCTTTGCTGCCGCCTGTTCTCTCGCATAGTCGATTTGTTCCGAAGACAGGTTATAGGCGATGACCCGGACTCCATGGTGCTCCGCCATATGCATTGCCAGCGCGCCCCAGCCGCATCCAGCATCGATAACTGTCTGGCCAGGCTGCAGGTTCAGCTTTCGGCAAACGTGTTCGAGCTTCGCGACCTGGGCCTCGTCGAGCGTTGCTGTCGGTTCTTCGAAGTACGCGCAGGTGTACACCATGCGTTCGTCGAGCCACAGTTTGTAAAAGTCGTTGCCGAGGTCATAGTGGTGGTGAACATTGTGACGCGATTTATTCTTCGAATTGACTTTTATCG
The DNA here is from genome assembly GCA_029863705.1 of Gammaproteobacteria bacterium. Lineage (GTDB taxonomy): Bacteria > Pseudomonadota > Gammaproteobacteria > Steroidobacterales > Woeseiaceae > UBA1847. The sequence continues at coordinate 3,129 of JAOTUU010000193.1, read as the reverse complement.
CGTGCAAAAGTGAACGAATTTTCGGGCGGTAATATTGGCCGCTCTGTTTGCGAACAAGTGCCGACGTAATTTCATTGGCGACGGCCAGAAAGTCCCCGTGCACCTCAAGAAGACCTTTTCTGTAGCACTCACCAAGCCCCATCGATGGGGATCGCAGCAACTTCAGGAAAGCACGGCGGGAGCGAAATTCCAGGCAACCAACCGGGCGACTACCCGGATTCGAAATTTCATCGCCCGTCCACAGGCGCATGGAAATATTGGGACTCCCGGCCTTGCGCAGGAACCAATGGACCACGTGCCGATCAAGTCCATGTTCAGCTCGATATCGGTTGACCTCAATGACCATGTTCTTCACCTCGCTGTGCGGGTGCTTCATTAAGTCTGGCACCGGCAAGAAGTCGCATCTATTGGGAGTTTCCGCAATCTGAATTTGAATATGGCTGCCCTACTGCTTTGACTTTATCGCTTTAATGATTACGCCAGGATCAACCTGGTGATCTGTTGCGACAAACACCGTGTGTTTGACCTCTTCCGCGGTCAGTGGATCGGCGTGCTTGTATTGATAATCCAATACCCCGGTGTCGGCCTCGGATGCGTCGTCACAGACAGCAGCCCTGTGTTGCAGTCGCCGCAACAGTTCGTCGTTGTCCGCGCTGGCAGCTATCCACACCAATGCAACGTCACTGCGGTTCGCGACTGCTTGTAGCAACTGCCGATGCGTGTGCGCGAGAAACGACGCGTCTGCAATGACGCTGAAGCCTGCCTCGATCAGGCCGTCGATTTTTTGCAACATTAACTCGTAAACATCCGCCCTCGCGCGAGCCGTGTATGCGCCTCGACCGGGCTGCGACTCGCTGCTGGCCGTTTCAGCAAGGTCGAGGCCTCGCTTGCGTTCAATATCGGAACGCACTCTGATGGCAGGTAACTCCGACATCAGTTGCGTCGACAGCCAGGTCTTGCCCGATCCGGAGAAGCCGTGCATGCCCACCACGATTGGCGGCAAACGCTTAATCCATCGGACGGCGACGGCGAGGTAATGCTTTAGCTGCTCAATGTCATGTACTCGCCCTGCCGCTTCGTGCCGCTCACTGCTTCTGACAGCGGCAACCTTGGCGCGAATCATGCAGTGATAGACGAAGTACAAGCCGAATACGGACATACCTGAATAGTCACCCGTACACTCAAGATAACGATTAACGAAAATCCCGGCGAGATCCTGCCGCGCCCGAGCAACAAGATCCATCGCGAGAAAAGCGATGTCGCTGATGACATCAATGTTGCGCAGTGCTGCACTAAACTCAACGCAGTCAAAGGCGACAATGCCGGATGGCAATCGGACAAGGTTTGCGAGGTGTAAATCACCATGGCATTCGCGCACGTAACCGTTTTTGTGTCTCTCGATAAGCGCCGGCTCAAGGTCACGCAGCGACTGGGTCGTCCATGCTCGAACGCGATGCGTGGTTCTCATGTCAGTGACTGAGTCTATTGGCGGGAAGTTATCGAGTTGCGGTGTACTGACCTGCCGCACAGCTTCCTGGCCGCTGATAAAGTCGAGCATGACGGTATCTTGGTGATAGGCGGCGATTCTCTCCGCCAGACTGAGCATATCGTTTTCGCTTAAGAGACCGGCATCGAGTTGCCTGTCGAGCTGGGCGCTCTGCGGGAACTGATGCATCTTCAGGGCATACTCTATGGCTTTGCCCCCACCGCCAACTTGCGGATTTTTGTCACTGCCGCAGATCGGCACGACGTCGAGATAAAGCTGCGGTGCCATCCGTCGGTTGAGCCGCAATTCCTCGTCACAATAATGTCGGCGTTGTCGCAGCGTGCTGAAGTCCAGAAAATCCAGTTTGACGGATTTTTTTATCTTGTACGCGAAGGTTCCGGTGAGAATCACCCAGGAGATGTGGGTTTCAATCAATTCCAGGGAGGCTACAGGATGTGAATACGCCTCGGGCTTCAACAATGAAGCTATGAGTTCTGACTGCCTGGTCTGGTTGCCGACCACTTGCTTGCTGTCTCCGTAACCCATTTAGATTATGCCATTAAATCAAGGGGTAACTCTTAACTGGCGAACGGCTGCTTTCATCAAAAGCGGACATTCAGGATACTGAAAATTGAGTAAAAACAAGGGCAGCTTTCGGCCAATAGCGGACATTCATAGCAACTGGTAATGGTGCAGGAATACCCGGCGCACGAGATAACAATGGCGGATTATATAATTACCAGGTCTTGATCGGGAAATCGATGCGTTTCGGGGGTGGCCAGGGAAAATCCGCCTCCTCAATGCGGGCCTTGTAGTTGGGTGCCGCCTCGAGATCGAACATTGCGCCGCAGAAACACATCGAGTTGATAACGCTTAGCACGACGGCACTACCCGGGAACGCATCAATTAGGGCTGCCATCTGATTTGCCTTTTCACGATCGCCCACGGTAGCTGCAACCGCCAGCGAGGACCAGTAGCTCACATTGGGCTTGGACCAGTATTCCGTGGCCATCTGGCGGGCCATCGCTGTGTCGCCTACCAAAGTTTCTCGCTCTATCTTCCTCAGTTCGATGTTTCCCGGTGACGCCATGGCCATCGCCATCGCGTCGCCTGCGCGGCCAGCGGCGAGCGTGGCTACGTAGCGGTCCCACGAATTAAATGTCACGCCCCTCTTTTTCGCCTGTTCGATCCCCTGTAGCGCGCCTTCGGCATCACCCGCCCATATGAGCGACCACACCAGATAGGCATTGGCGTTAGGCTCCATCGGGTCGCACGCAAGCGCTTCGCGAGCTTTCGCAGCGACTTGCTCGGCCCAACCGAGCTGGGGGATAACATCGGCGGTCCAGTGCAGCTGCGTGCACTCGCCCGGCTGCATGGCCTTCCTGATTTTCGCGGGGAGTCTGCTCCAGTCATTGCTAAACAGAGTTCTTTCCAGGTCCAGGATATCCCGCTGGTTGCCGGGTTGTGATAGCCGCCAGGCCAGGTCGTATTCCTCCCGCAACGCCGCGAGCACGTCTTGTGCCTCGCCGGGGTATTCCTCGTCGCGCCAACCCGATACGATTCTCTGATGGTTGTGCCCGACGCTATCGACCTTCATCAAGCGCGCCGCGGTCAGGCCCGGGACAGCCTCAAGCACTCGGTCG
>JAOTUU010000192.1 GCA_029863705.1 Gammaproteobacteria bacterium | reverse complement strand
AGATATAACATTAAGTTATTGTTTTAACTTTTTATTTTTAAAGCGTTTTTTCGTATGCGCACGCAACAGTGCGTCAGGCATCTCAAGCCCGCCGGCCGTATACAGTAAGCGCACTTGCGATGGCGTCAGTGCCTCGTACTTACCGCGTCTAACTTTCCGCGGTAATTCTACCGGGCCGTAAGCCGTTCGAATAAGCCGACTTACCTCGAAGCCCTGTGATGCCCAAAGCCGCTTTACCTCGCGGTTGCGACCCTCCTTAAGCGTCACCTCGAACCAACGGTTGCTGCCATCGCCGCCACGAGCTTCTATAGAGTCGAATCTGGCCGATCCATCCTCCAGCTCGACGCCTTTCTTGAGTGCTGCCAACTGCCGATTATCAGGGTTACCATGCACCCGCACGGCGTAGCGACGAGTTACGCCCGCAGACGGGTGCATCAACGCGTTTGCAAGCGCCCCATCCGTCGTGAAGAGTAATAGCCCTGTCGTCGTCATATCCAGGCGCCCAACCGCAACCCAGCGTGAGCCCTTAAGGCGGGGTAAAGCCTCAAACACGCATTTTCGCCCTTCAGGGTCGCTGCGAGTCGTAACCTCATCGCCTGGCTTGTTGTACAGGATGTGCCGGTTCGGCTGCGCCTTGACTCGAATATGCAGGCGCTTCCCGTCGAGAATGACGACCTCACCGCCTTCCATCGTGTCTCCTATTTGGGCCTTGCGGCCATTGATCGAAAGCCGACCTTCCCGGATCCACTGCTCTACCTTTCGGCGCGAGCCGTGACCGGCCGCTGCAAGTACTTTTTGAACGCGCTCAGACAAATTTGCTAGGCCCTAGCTCCCGATTTCGGCCGGATCCGGCCACTCCGACACAACGAGGTCATCTGCTACCTCGTCTGAGTCCCTGTCGACCGATGAGAGCTTTGGAATATCGTCCTCCGCGGTCACACTGGTTTCGGCCGGTGCCGCTTCGGAATCGTCCGAGCTATCCTCCGCCTCCTGGACCGGGATCTCCGGGTACAAGACCGGGAGATCTGTAATTTCTGGAACCGCTGAGCCTGCTTCGTCTTCGACCTCGGGCAGGTTGAGCTGCACGCGCAGGCTTTCCCAGTCTGACAGATCGGCCAGCGGAGGCAGATCGTCAAGCTTTTTCAAACCGAAGTAATCCAGAAAGAACTTCGTCGTGCCGAACATCTCTGGGCGACCGGGGACATCTCGATGGCCAACAACACGAACCCACTCTCTCTCGAGCAACGTCCTGACGATGTTGGAACTAACAGAAACGCCCCTGATTTCCTCAATTTCTCCACGCGTGATGGGCTGCCGATACGCAACAAGTGCGAGCGTTTCAAACATCGCACGCGAGTAGCGTGGGGGGCGCTCTTCCCAGAGCTTCTGTAACTGATCCGCCATGCCCGCCCTGACCTGAACCCGGAACCCGGAAGCAACCTCGGAAATTAGAATTCCGCGACCTTCATACTCCTCGTTCAACGTCGTAATTGCCTGACGAATCTCCGCTTTTTCCGGAGCCATCCGGCCATCGAACAAGCGCTGTAGTTGCTCAACGTTGAGCGGGCGCCCTGCAGCAAGCAACGCGGCCTCAATAAAGTGTTTGATCTCAGTTGGGTCCATTGTTTCTTTATTGTCTCTAAATTAATTGGTGGCTTGTTCTTCGGCGTCGTCATCGCCGACTAAGCGCACCGTCGAAGCGGCGCGGATATGCAGCGGTGAATATTCTTCAGCTTGCACGACCTCAATAACAGCCTCCCGAAGCAATTCGAGAATGGCAAGAAAGGTCACCGCGACGCCCATGCGCCCTTCTTCGGGGTCAAACAAATCCGCGAACCCGGCAAATTCACTGGCATTAATGCGCGTGAGAATCTCGGACATACGTTGACGCACAGACAGGGGCTCGCGCTGCATATGTAAATTGGAAAACATCTCCGCTCGCTTGAGTACGTCGTGAAACGCGAGCAGCAGCTCTTTGAGCGTGATGTCAGGCAGTTGAGTGACGACCTTGCGTTCTGGTGCTTCAGCACTAACCACAAAAGTATCGCGTTCGAGCCGCGGCAAGTCGCTTATATCCTGAGCAGCCTTTTTGAAGCGCTCGTATTCCTGCAATCGACGAACCAGTTCGGCGCGCGGATCGTCCTCGTCGTCTTCTTCCGCCTGAGGCCGCGGCAACAGCATGCGCGACTTGATTTCTGCGAGCATGGCCGCCATCAGCAGATACTCGCCGGCCAGTTCGAGCTGCAACTCATGCATGAGTTCGATGTACTGCACATACTGTTTGGTGATTTCGGCGATCGGGATATCGAGCACGTCGATATTCTGGCGCCTGATCAGGTAAAGAAGCAGATCCAACGGCCCCTCAAACGCCTCCAGGAATACCTGCAGCGCATACGGTGGGATATAGAGATCCTGCGGAAGCGTGGTTACCGGCTCGCCATCGACGACGGCGAAGGGCATTTCGGACTGGGCCGGACTTTGTCTTTCGTCCTGCGGAGGTTTGGGCGCATCTTCTGGCGTCAGGACTTTGAGATCAGGTTTCATGGGGCTTCCGCGGCAATATCGGAACATTCTAGCGCAATTTTCGCGTGAGGCAGCACTCGTATCATTTGGCTCGTAATCGGGCTACAGAAGAGCACTGACGTCGCCTCGCCCGACTCGCAAGACCTCAGCCGATCCGCTGGTAAGATCGATGACGCTGGTTGGCTCAATGCCAACAGCACCGGCATCGATCACGGCTTCGATCTCATGGCCTATGCGGTCCTCAATGTCGATCGGGTCGGTCAGCGGGTGATCGTCTCCTGGCAGGAGCAAAGTAGAACTCATAATGGGCTCACCGAGACTCTCAAGCATCGCGTGTGCGAGCGGATGGTCTGGCACTCGCAAACCGATAGTCCGTCGTTTTGGGTTCTGCAGGCGTTTCGGTACTTCGCGAGTAGCCGGCAGGATAAACGTGTATGGACCCGGTGTGAGCGATTTGATGAGGCGGTAGGCCCAGTTGTCAACACGCGCGTAAATACTGATTTCTGACAGGTCGCTGCAAACCAGCGTGAAGTTGTGCTTCTTATTGGTGCGCCGGATGCGGTGAATTCTGTCAATCGCCTTTTTATCACCAATGTGACATCCGAACGCATAGCTCGAATCGGTCGGATACGCTATCAGCCCACCCGATCTGATGATTTGCACGATTTTGGCCACGCGGTGCGGTTGCGGGTCTGTTGGGTGAATTTCGATGAGTTTGGCCACGCGCGGATTGTAGGGCACTAATCACAGGACGCAAGAGTTGGAAGATACTGACATAAGCCAGTGCCGCAAATGGTCAACGCTCGCCCGATTGGCTATTATGCCGCCCCCTAAATGCTACAAAGCACGCAAATATGCAGCTGTTTATCGACTACCTGCCGATTCTGTTCTTTTTCGGCGCGTATTTTTACGAAGATATCTATTTCGCCACAACAGTCCTGATGGCGGTAATGCCACTGGTCCTCCTACTCCAGTGGTTCATTACGCGTAAGCTCAACAAGATTTATCTTGCTTCCACCGTCCTGATTCTGGCGCTAGGCTCCGCCACGCTGTATTTTCGCGATCCCTTATTTCTATATTGGAAACCAACGGTACTCAACTGGGCGATCGCACTTGCCTTTCTTGGCAGCCAATTCATTGGCGACAAAACCTTCGTGCAACGCATGATGCAAAGTGCGGCGCAATTGACGGCAGTTCAGTGGAGGCGCCTAAATTCGATCTGGGTCCTGTTTTTTGTTGCCGTCGGTTGCATCAATTTGTATGTTGCCTTCGCATTTAGTGAAGCAACATGGGTCAAGTTCAAGTTATTCGGGATGTTTGGAATCACCATCATCTTTGTCATTATTCAGACCGTATGGCTGACCATGACGATTAAAGAGAATGAATCTGCTGACCAGAACTCGGAGTCCTGACAATGTGGTACGCCGTTATTAGCGAAGACAACGACGATAGCCTCACCGCGCGACTGGGTGCTCGGCAAGCTCATCTCAACAGACTTACAGAACTCAGGGACGAGGGCCGGCTGCTGGTCGCCGGGCCACACCCGGCAATTGACGCGGAGGAGCCTGGTTCAGCCGGATTCACCGGCAGCCTCGTGGTCGCCGACTTCCCGTCACTTGAGGCGGCCCAAAAGTGGGCCGCAAAAGACCCTTACATGGATTCTGGCGTCTACCGCCATGTCGCAGTGAAGCCTTTCAAGCTGGCGCTCCCATGACAGAACATCGGGTACAGGAAATCGAGAGGTTGCTCGCCGCGGCGCTGTCTCCATCAGAACTGCTTGTGAAGGATCAAAGCCACTTGCATGCCGGGCATGCCGGTGCAAAGGAAGGTAAAGGGCACTTCGAGGTAATCGTCGTGTCAGAGAAATTTGCTGGTCACAGCCGTATTGCGCGACATCGTATGGTTTATGATGCGCTTGGCATTTTCATGGACAGCGACATTCACGCTCTCAAGATCAACGCATTTTCACCGTCCGAAAGATAGAATTCTTTCGGCAGACAGATTCAATTCAACTGAGGATTACTTTATGACTATCTCTCTCCGTTCCAGATCAAACGGAACATCTCTCACACTAGCGGCTTTAGGCGCTGCAATACTGATGATCGGAACGACTGTGTCCGCCGAAACCGTTGCAACAATCAACGGCGTCGATATCGATAGTTCGATCATCGATATTTATCTCGAGAGCCGTACTCAAAAACCAGCAGCCCAGGCAACGCTGGCTGAGCGCGACGCCATCATGCGGGAGATATCAGATATCTACTTGCTAACCACGCAACCGATCGCCAATGAGTTGGCGAAAGATCCGCGCATAAAGGCACAGTCGGAGCTCCAGCACCGCGGCATTCTTGCTCAGGCCGTTGCGACCGATTTCTTTTCCAAGAACGCTGCCACTGACGAAGAGATTCTTGCTCAGTACCAGATTCAGCTAGAGCTCGCTCCGCCCTTACAATTTAAAGCTCGCCACATTCTTGTTGAGACGCAGGCGGCTGCGGCAAGTCTCATTACTCAACTCGGAGAAGGGAGCAATTTCGAGGAACTCGCCAAAGCCCACTCCACGGGTCCGTCCGGTCCGAGTGGCGGCGACCTTGGTTGGTTTTCACCCGAGCAAATGGTCAAGCCATTTTCAGACGCGGTCGCTGGCATGAGCGATGGCGAATTTACAAAGGAACCCGTGCAAACGCAGTTCGGCTGGCATGTGATTCTTCGTGAGGAATCTCGGGCTAACGAACCGCCGACTCTTGAGAGTGTTCGCGACGCAGTTAAACAGAACGTCGAACAAACGAAATTTCAGAGTTACCTCGAAAAACTCCGCGCAGACAGCGACGACTCCGACTGACTTAACTTAATGTGGATTTTCGCGAATTTAGGGCGCTTTCAGGCGCCCTTTTTTCGTTTTGGCCTTTTAACTGTGAAACCAATCACACCGACAATCGGGTAAGGAACCTATTATTACTTCGAGGTCGCGCCTAATCGCTCGGGAGCGGCCTCTCCAACCCTCGCATCTTCCTTTTGGTTGATACGAGAACTAAGTCGGCAGGGACGCCGACTTTTTTATGCCTGATACAAACAGCCCCGGACGTCCCAAAAAGAAAAAGGCCGCATCAGCGGCCTTTTCTTTGGCTTCCAGGGTGTAAGACTGATGCCTTTTCAACTACTCCGATGAGCGCTTTATCGGAGCACCTAGTTTGCCAGGAACAGTTCAGTCTGATCGATCACACGGCTACCTAACATCACTCCACCGAGCGCCGGCTGAGTGCCGATAACCGTGATCGCAGCACCTATTCCATCGAAGTCACGGCCACCCATGGATGACGTGTAGTCAACGGTCAACTCACCAATCTTGGCCGTGCCAAGGTTGTAGTCAACAGATGACGGAATACCCGTTACAAAGACTTCAGAAGCACCAGGGATGTACCGGCTAGCCAAAATATTTACGCTTTCCGCATGAATTACACCTGCGCTAACAATAGATCCCCTCACCGCCACGTAGTCGCCAACTTGCAAGAAATCGACGTCTGATTCAGAGAATCTGACTTCTTGCCCCACAGCAAGAAATAGTCGGTTCGCCCAGTCTATAGTATGAATCGGGCCGGCCAATAGAGACCCACCGGTAATCGCAGCAGCTGAACCGCCCGTGATTGCCTGTGACGAACCACCGGTAATCGCAGCAGCTGAACCGCCCGTGATCGCCTGTGACGAACCACCGGTAATCGCAGCAGCTGAACCGCCCGTGA
>JAOTUU010000191.1 GCA_029863705.1 Gammaproteobacteria bacterium | reverse complement strand
CAAAGGCTGCATCATCAATATTTCGTCTATTTCCCGGCATGGCAACATGGGTCAACTGAACTACTCGGCGACCAAGGCTGGAGTGCAGGCGATGGCTGTTGTCTGGGCCAAGGAATTTGCGCGCTATGGCTTGCGTGCTGCGGCGATAGCGCCTGGCTTTATCGGCACTGAAATGGTGCTGTCAATGAAGCCCGAAGCGCGCGAAAAAATGACCGCCGGAATTCCCTTGAGAAGAATCGGCGAGCCGGACGAAATCGCGAAAACGGTGCAGTTCATTCTCGAGAACGATTACGTGAGCGGCCGCTGCTTCGACATCGACGGTGCGCTTCGCATCTAGGTCGGCTGGTCAGGTCCGCGCACGACTATGTAAAGTCAATCTACGCAAGTCTAGGGCGCTCTATTCTATTTGACGGCGGAATGTCATTTCGTTACCGAAAAGCGACGCTCCCGTGACACTTGTGTGATCTTTGCCAGCTAACGTTTCCCCCGCATGTTGATTGATTCAACGATTTCGATGGAATTGAACCCAGGGGGTCAAACGATGAGTTCCAAATTGATAGCTGTAGCAACCTTAGGTCTGGCGCTGACATTACTATTCCCACAGGCGGCACGTAGTGACGGCGGTAAGACATACAAAATCACGATCACCAACCTGACCGCCGGTCAGCCGCTCACGCCGCCGATTCTGGCGACACACACGAGCAGGACCAGCATTTTCGAGGTCGGCGAGACAGCCAGCGAAGGCATCCGGCAAATCGCCGAAAACGGCAATGCCGCACCGCTGCTGCAGGCACTCGGCGAAGATACACAGGTCCACGACATCGTAGCGGGAGCAGCACCGTTGGTTCCGGCTAACAATCCCGGTGCAACCGGTTTCGAAAGTTCGGCAACCTTTACGATCACCACCCGTGACAGAGCCAAATTCCTGTCGTACGCGAGTATGCTGATTTGCACAAACGACGGCTTCACAGGTCTCGACAGCGTTCGATTGCCGAACCACAAGAAGACTGTCTACACAGCCGCCTACGACGCGAGGACCGAGATGAATACCGAGGACTTCGCTGACATCGTTCCGCCATGCCAGGGCCTGATTGGCGTCTCCTCCGACGACCCGGGTACCGGCATGAGCAATCCCATGCTGGCCGAAGATGGCATCGTCATTCCCCACGTCGGCATCAACGGGGGCGTGGACCTGTCCCCGGAGGTGCACGGTTGGAGTGATCCGGTCACGAAGATCGAGATCGAGCGTGTTCGTCCCCACTACGACGACTGATCGGTAGCATGGCAGGCGGCAGTGGCGCAGGGATGTGCCACTTTCGCCCTGCCGCTGTGATATTTAGGTGAAATTTCCGGTCTATTGTCCCAACGCGCACCGGGATATAGTCACGATGAAGAAACGCCGCATACTCTTGGTTGAGGACGAACAGGACATTGCCGAACTGGTCTCGCTGCACTTGCGGGATTTGTGCGACGAATTCGTGGTGGCTTCCGATGGCTATGAAGGTATGCGGCTCGCGACGTCCGAGACCTGGTCGCTGGCGATTCTTGACCTTTGCCTGCCGGGTCCCGACGGCCTTGAAATCTGTCGGGCAATCCGGCGGGAAGGCCGCTACCAACCGATACTCATGCTGACATCCAAGTCAGCTGAACTTGATCGCGTGCTTGGCCTGGAAACGGGCGCCGATGATTACCTGACAAAACCGTTTAGCGTACTGGAGCTCGTCGCTCGTGTTCGCGCCATTTTCAGGCGCATCGAGAACCTGCAGCAGTCGCCACAGGCAGTGCCTGACTTGGCCATGAATGTCAGTGCAGGCAACCTGACCATTAACCCGACCCGGCGGGAAGTGACGCTCGACGGCCGGCAGATCGACCTGACCGCGCGAGAGTTCGACCTGCTGAATTATTTTGTCCGCAACCCTGGGCGTGTTTTCCGGCGAGCGGACCTCCTGGACAAAGTGTGGGGTTACGGCCATGAGGGTTATGAACACACAGTCAATTCCCACATCAACCGCTTGCGCGCCAAGATCGAAAGCAATCCATCGAAGCCGGAAATGATAGTCACCGTGTGGGGCGTCGGTTATAAGTTCTCGAGCCGAGACTCGGTCGACGTTGCGATTTGATTTTCATGAATACACTTTTCGCAAAGCTGTCAGCGGCACTGCTCGTTATCGTGATCCTCATGGGGTCAGTTTTCTTCGTCGCCGGCCGTATCAATACGCAACTCTATTACGAAGAGCTCACGCAAAGACTCAACGCGCCCATCGCAATGTATGTGACGGGGCAGCGGGACCTTATCAGTAACGGCATCCCCGACCTCGAAAGCCTGACAGAGCTTTCCAGCCACGCAATGGTGATAAACCCGACGGCCGAAATTTACCTGCTCGATACCGAGGGGAACATTCTCGGTCATGGGCTGCCGCCGGAAACCGTCATGCTCGAGCGCGTCGAACTTGCTCCGCTCAAGGAACTGATCGATGGCTCCGCCGCGATGCCGATTCGAGGTGACGACCCGCGCAGCGGCTCCACACGCAAGGTATTCTCGGCATTCGAAGTCCGCAACGAAGAGCGTCTCGAGGGCTATCTGTATGTCGTCCTGGGCGGGCAAACCTACGAGGCGCTGTCCCGTGATATCGGCAGTTCCTATGTTGGCAAGATAAGCGTCTATATAGCGGTTGCAGTGGTGCTTGCCGCGGCAACCGTTGGTCTCCTGGTATTCGGCCTGCTAACGCGGCGCCTGAAAAAACTCAGCTTGGAAATGCGTCGTGTGAGTGATTCGGGTTTCGAGCAGGTGCCACGTATCGAGCCAGCTTCAGCCAGTGACGACGAAATCGACCAACTTGCACGCTCGTTCGTATCCATGTCCGGCAAGATCAAGGAGCAGCTCGCGCAGCTTAAGGAAAACGACAATCTGCGGCGGGAGCTCGTATCGAATATCTCTCACGACCTTCGTACGCCGCTCTCCGCCATGCAGGGTTACCTGGAAACGCTCATTATTAAAGGTGAGGCCCTGTCTGAGGAGGAGCGCGACCGTTACCTGAAAATCGCGCGACGACACGTCGTAAGGCTTGGCAGTCTTATCGGCGATCTGTTCGAGTTGTCCAAACTGGATTCCGCCAGCGTGACACCGCAACTGGAATCGTTCTCCGTGCCGGAACTCGTTCAGGACATTGCGCAGGAGTTTCAGCTACAGGCGGAGAAGAAGGACATCACTTTGTCCCTCAACCTGGATACCAATTCGGCTCTTACGATCGGGGACATTGGCCTCATTCAGCGGGTACTGGAAAACCTGGTTCGCAACGCTATTCGATTTACGCCGGTCGGTGGAGAGGTGACCCTGAGCATTTCCGAGCGCCCGCAGTCGGTGGCCGTTGCTGTTTCTGATACGGGTGCGGGCATTCCTGACAACGAAATATCGCATATCTTTGATCGTTTTTATCGATCCGATCAGGGTAATGGCAGCCGCTCCGATTCATCGGGACTTGGCCTCGCCATCGTGAAGAAAATTCTGGACCTGCATGACAGCCGCATTACCGTGGTCAGCAAGGTTAACGCGGGCACACGATTCGAATTTGAGCTCCCACGCCACAGCCAGGCTGCCTGAGGCCATATTTTTCAGCACGTCAATTCACCCCAGGTCTTCTGACGGCAAGGGGCGGGTCAGGATGAATACAGCCGCTGCGCTCAAAACAACAAGCTGACAAACGATGATCCATAACGGCGCACCGAACAGCCAGGTGATCACCGGTGTCATGCAGATAACAATCATCGCCGTCCGTTTCACGTTGCGATCGATGCTGCCGTCGCGGTGCCAGTTGTCGATCAAGGGCCCGAAGGACCGGTGCTCTCGCAACCAGCGATTCAGCCGCGCCGAGGAACGGGCGAACGCAAAGGCAGCAATCAGCAGGAACGGCGTCGTCGGCAACAACGGCACTACCACACCGACAGCGCCGATGGCGACCGACGTCAGGCCCGCCAGCAGCCAGAAAAATCTGATTCCGGTATCCACGCTGGCAGTTCATCACACGAGCACCGGCACCGGCAAGTCCGGCAGGTATCGGCCGCGGACAGGGCGTACTTATTCGGATATGAAAGGACCATTAAGGAAGCCTGCTCGGTTAAGATTCATTCATATGCCAACCAATGTTACACCCGAATATAAGAAGGCCGAGGAGGCCTACCGCAAGGCGCGCGCGCCGAAGGACCGTCTGGACTGCCTGCGGGAGATGTTCCGGACGATCCCCAAGCACAAGGGCACGGAGCATCTGCAGGCGGACATCAAGACCCGTATCAAGCAGCTAACCGAGGAGCTCGCAGGGCCCAGGAAAGGCGGTCGTCGCAGCGGCCCGTCGCATGTCGTGCGCCCCGAAGGTGCGGCACAGCTATGCCTCGTGGGACCGCCCAACGCCGGCAAATCCAGTTTGCACGCCCGCTTGACCCGGTCACACAGTGACATTGGGCCGTACCCCTACACCACGCATCTGCCGGTACCCGGAATGCTCCCCTATGAGGACATCCATTTTCAGCTGGTGGACCTGCCGCCGGTATCGGATGACTTCATGGAGCCGTGGCTGGTCAACGCGCTGCAGCCCGCCGATGGGGTGTTGCTCGTTGTTGACATCAGCGATCCCGATTGCCTGGAGCAGGTTCCCACGATTCTCGAGCGCCTGTTGGAAAAAAAAGTCTTCCTCACAGCGGCGTGGCCGGGCCTGGCGTCAGCGGAAGCGACGGACACGAAGGAATCAGACGATCCGTTTCGTCTCAACTTGCCCACCGTGTTGATCGCGAACAAAAGTGACCTCGACCCCGATCCCGAAGAAGTCCGGATCCTCGAAGAGCTGCTCGGATTGCGTTTTCCCACCCTGACAACGTCAGCCAAAACCGGCGATGGCCTGGAGGAGCTCGGGTCTTTTCTATTTCGCGCGCTGGAGATCGTCCGTGTCTACACCAAGACCCCAGGTAAACCGGCGGATAACGACAAGCCCTTCACGGTGCGTCGTGGTGGCACGGTGCTCGATGTCGCCAACCTGGTGCACAAGGATATTGCGCGGGACCTGAATTTTGCGCGCATGTGGGGCGACGAGGTATTTGATGGTCAGCAGGTTGGTCCGGACCACCCTGTCTCTGATGGCGATCTTGTCGAGCTGCATCTTTAAAACAAATGGGGACATTCTTAATTTAATGTATTAATACATTAAATTAAGAATGTCCCCATTATTGCTCGTTACCAACCCCCGCCGCCGTATGACAACCCTGGCACTCTTTGCCAATTCGCTCTGCCGCTGCGCGTGCGGCTGCAAGATCGTTCGTCTCTTCGACGACGCGGGCCGCCGCGCGCATGCGGACCAGGAGCGGCTGAAGGTCCGCCGGGAGACCGCCCACCGTTTCGTGTCGAGATAACCAATACGCCGGCGTCATCGCTCCCTCGAAGTCGCCATCGTCAAGGGCGTAATTGAGATCGTCGAGATGCTCCGCGTGCGCATGCATGTGTACCAGGAAGTTAGAGGTCCGCCAATCCTCGGTCTGCGTGGCGGCCGCTTCCGGTTCAACCGCCGGCTCGGATGCGGCCTGTTCCTTCTCGACGCAACCGAGGATCCCGACCGCAAAAAGGATGAGGAATATCATGTTTAGTTTCATGGCAAATTCTCGGCTGCGAACAGTGCGTACTTGTTCGGATATGAAAGGACCGTTGGCTGACCCAGAATCGCTGTTCATGTGACAGATCAAGCGTTGCGATCACCTCATTATCGACATGATTTGCAGAAAAAAGGCAGAACATCAATGGCTGACTATATTGCGCCCCTGAGAGACTTCAATTTCGTCATTAGCGAACTTGCAGGCCTGAATGAAATCAACAAGTTGCCGGTGTTCGAACACGCAACTGACGATCTCTTGGAACCCATCCTGGAAGAGGCATCGCGATTCGCCCGCGAAGTTCTGGGACCCACCAATGTCATCGGCGACCAGCAGGGATGCAGCGTGGAAAACCGCGTCGTTAAGGTACCGGCGGAGTTTTCTGATGCCTATCAATTATTCGCTGAGGGTGGCTGGCAGGGACTCGATTGCCCCCAGGAATATGACGGTATGGGGCTTCCCTCCCTGATCGGAACCGCCACGGCTGAAATGTGGGCAACGGCAAATCTCGCACTGAGTCTATGTCCCATGTTGACCAGCGGCGCGATTGATACTGTGGAACTCCATGCCACTGATGAACTGAAGCAAATCTACTTGCCCAAACTGGTCAGCGGTGAATGGACGGCCACGATGGACCTG
>JAOTUU010000190.1 GCA_029863705.1 Gammaproteobacteria bacterium | reverse complement strand
ACTACACCGTCGATAAGCACAATATCTATCTGAACCCGCCGGACTCCCAATATCCTGCCGACCATCCGCGCAACCGGGAAGTCGCTTCATCAAAGGGTTGTATAACGACGGACCAGATCCCGAACAGCTCGGCGCTGCATACTCTCTATAACGCAGCAGAGTTTCGCGAGTTCCTGTGCGCTGTTCTCGATGAGGCCGAGCTGCACGAATACGCTGACTCAATGTCTTCGATCAATCTTCACTACGCGAGTGAGGGGCAGGAGCTGGGCTGGCATTTCGACAATTCTTCCTTCGCCATCACGCTGATGATCCAGAACCCCGAAAGCGGTGGCGTGTTCGAATACGTGAAAGACGTCCGCGACGCCGACAGCGGTGAGATGAACTACGAATTGTCGGGGAAGATCCTCGATGGCGACGTGCCCACGAAGACGCTGACCATGGATGCCGGCACTCTCGTGCTGTTTCGGGGGCGTAATTCTATGCACCGTGTCACACCGGTCATAGGCAGCCGTACGCGCATGCTGGTCGTACTCGCCTACAATACCGAGCCTGGCAAATCGCTTTCGGAATCGGCGCGCATGACATTTTATGGGCGACTCGGGTAAGCCACGCGTTTCTCAAGATCTGTCTTCACAAGCAGGCGCAACGCTTGCTACTGTAGGGGCTGTAAAACCGGAGTAGCTTTATGCCCAGATTTGTCGGCCTGTTAGTCGCTATCGGTCTCCTGGCGGCCTGCCAGCAAGCTCCGGAATCCTCAGCGCCAGCTGAAAGCGCGCACAGAGGCAGCAAGACCGCGAGCGTTGCGGAGCCCAAGCTCGCCGACTCGGTGTACCACTCCGGCCGAATCTATACGGTCAACCCGGGCCAGCCCTGGGCGCAGGCGGTCGCTATCCATGACGGCAAAATCGTTTTTGTCGGGTCGGACGACGCGGTGCGCGCTTATATTGGCATGAAAACAACCGTGCATGATTTGCGGCGGCGCCTGATGTTGCCGGCATTCCAGGATTCGCACATTCATCCGATCACGAGCGGCATGGACGCCGCAGCGTGCGATCTTTTCGGTCTCAACGATATTGCGCTTTACCGAACCCGAATTGCCGACTATGCAGCGGCCAATCCTGACGTCCCATGGATTCTCGGCGGCGGCTGGTCGATGGCCGTGTTCGGTCCCGGCGCATCCCCAAGCCGCAAGATCCTCGATGAACTGGTGGCCGATCGGCCCGTCTACCTGACTGCGCAGGATGGCCATACCGGGTGGGCCAATTCCGTTGCCCTCGAGATCGCGGGAATTACCAAAAACACGCCCAACCCACCCGACGGCATTATCGACCGCGATCCCGAATCGGGCGAGCCCATCGGCAGCCTGCAGGAAGGCGCCATGGAACTGGTGAAGCGACACATTCCTGAAACAACGCTCGAGGACCGTTTGCAGGGGCTTCGGTACGCTCGCGACATGCTGCACGGATACGGTATTACATCGATCCAGGACGCCTCAGTACTTGAGGGCGATCTTGAAGCCTATGCCAAACTCGATTCGGCCGGTGAGCTCAGTCTGCGCGTGGTTGCCGCCCTCTGGTGGGAGCGGAACGAAACCGAAGAACAGATACCGCAGCTGCTGGAACTGCGCGAGAAGTTCAACAACGGACATATTCGACCGACTACCGTGAAGATCATGCAGGACGGTGTCATGGAGAATTATACGGCCGTCATGCTGGAGCCGTATTTGACCGAATACGACACACGCGGCATTCCGATGATCGAGCCCGAATTCCTGAAAGAAGCGGTCAGCCTGCTGGACGCCGCAGGATTCCAGGTGCATTTCCACGCTATCGGAGACGGGGCGATTCGACAGTCGCTCGATGCAATCGAAGAAGCGCTCAAGCGCAATGGAAAACTCGACCACCGCCATCATATCTCGCACCTGCAGGTCATCGACCCGGCGGATATTCCGCGCTTCGCCAAGCTGAATGTCGTAGCCAACTTCCAACCTGTCTGGGCTTATGCCGACGAATACATCGTTGATCTTACGCTGCCCTTCATTAGCGAGGAGCGTGCGAAGTGGATGTACCCGATCAAGTCGGTTATCGATGCGGGTGGCAAAGTGGCTTTCGGCAGTGATTGGGCCGTTTCCACTGCGAACCCGTTTCCCCAGATCGAGACTGCCATCACGCGAGTAGACGCTGATACCCATAACACGGAAGTGTTGAATCCCGAGCAGCGGATCACCCTGCAACAGGCGATCGAGGCGTTTACGATCAACGCGGCATTTGTGAACCAGCAGGATGACAGCACGGGCACTATCGAGAAAGGCAAGCTGGCCGACCTGATCGTCATCGATCGCAACCTGTTCGAGATCAAGCCCGGCGAGATATCCGATGCCAAGGTCGTGCTGACGCTGTTTGAGGGCAAGCCGGTTTATGGTGCACTGAGCGCAACAGTGCCGAGAGGGGCGAATTGAACTGGGTCCACACTCTTTTGACCTTTCAAAAAAAAGGGGCGCCGTCGCGCCCCCTTTTATTGCTTACGGGAAACTACAATCCGAATGCGTAATTCGCTCTTACGTACCAGAACATTCCACGTGGGCTGTGTTGGCCCTGCACATAACCATAGAGGTCAGAGTCACCATCACCGATTGCAAATGGCGGTTCTTCGTCTAACAGGTTATCAACACCCAATATCAAGCGCGTGTTTTCGAATCCCGAATAATTGACTTGCGCATTGACAGTCAGAAAAGCATCGACCTTTCGCGATGAGTTTGAATCAAAATCCAGCACGCCATCAAAATCGATGTCAGGCGTATCTTCAAATTCTCCCACGTAGTCAAGCTGAGTAAAATAACCCCAATCTCCTCTTTGATAATTAGCACCAAGCGACCAGCGCGTTTCTGGATATTCGTATTCCCCGGCCAGCGCGCGAGTTACGAAATTGACGCCAGAAGAATCCAATTCGACGCGATCAAAATCGGTCAGAAACGTGTAGTACAGATTGAGATCCAGTGTGCCGGCACCTACGTCGGTCGTGTACGACGCTGCCAGATCGATTCCCGTTGCCGATTGCTCGCCGATATTGACAAAACTGGTGCTCACTGACTCCAAGGCTCCCAGTGACTCGCCCGGCAGCGGCGTGTCGCGCACGCAGACAGTGCTGTTCTGGTCATCACAGAAGCTGTTGTACAGGAACCCGAACGGTGCACTGGAAATTTTCTTTTCCTGCGTAATGTCCCAATAGTCGAGCGACACGCTCAAATTCTCCATCGGATTAACAGTTACGCCGAAGTTTAAGGTCTCCGATTCTTCGGGCTGAAGTAGCGGATTACCCGAGAATATGACCGTGTAGTCGGTTGTCGCGCAATAAGTCGGATTGACAGCGCAGCCGAACGTGTCCGAGAAGAACAGCGATTCCTGTGACGGACCGAGTCCGATCTGAGCTAGCGACGGGGCGCGGAAGCCCTGTCCCCATGAACCGCGAACGGCGAACATCTCGTTGGCATCCCAGCGCGCCGCGATCTTGGGGTTGGTGGTATTGCCGAAGTCGCTGTAGTCATCGTAACGAGCGGCCAACTGCAATTCGAGGTTTTCGAGCAGCGGCAGCGAGAATTCCACGAAGGCCGACCAATTATCGCGAGCTGCAGCAGCGGACACCGACTCCGTACCAAAAATCAAGCCACGTTGGAACTGGTCGTCAGGAATATCCGAAACGCTTTCGTCACGATACTCGACGCCAGCCGCCATCATTGCTGCACCCGCTGACATGTCGAAGATCTCGCCTGAAATTGTCGCATCGAAGGTCTTCAGGTCCGCATTGCCCTGGCGCACCAGGGTCGTTCTTACGCGGTCCAACACATCGGGCGAATTAAAGGTCGTACCGAAAATGTTGTAGTTACCGGCATCAATTTCCATCTGCAGGAAATCTGTGCGCACCCAGCCTTGAGCGAGGTTACCGGTTTGAAGCGACTCACTGCGCCCGCGAGAGGCCGCAACCTCCCAGCTCCAGTCATTGAACTCGCCTCGGAGTCCCAAAAGAATACGCAGATTATCGCTCTCGATGCTCCACTGGCGCGGACCCGCGTCCACGGGACGGAAACGCAAGACATCGATCGTTGTAGCACCGACGAATGGGTTGTTCGGATGTGTCGACGGCACGGTCAGGCCGGCTGAGCCATCGAGCGGCGTCGGCGCGCCTTGGGCGATCGATGTGTTGTGCTGGACGCCAATCTCGGTAAAGAGTTCGACATTCCCTCCGAGACTCTTGTTGCCGAGGAGGATCAGGCCTGTGCGCTCTGATTCCGGAATTAGCACGTTGAAAGGACCATAGTCGAACAGACAAACACCGACATCACGCTCAGGCGGGCAGGTCGGATCCACCATCGTCACCCCGTCGACTATAAAGGTGCCCGGGAAACCGCGGGACGAACGGAAATCCTCTCCGCCTCGGGAGGACTGGTTGGCCGTAGAAAGCTTAGATCGCTCGGCGTTGAATAACGAATCATTCTTGAAGTAGTCAAAGATCATCGTAACGTTGCCGTCATCACTGCCCGTTCCCCAGATTGCAGAAAACGTAGTCTCGTCAATGTCCGCCTTTGACGTATTACCATAACCCACGGTGAATTCGACGCCTTCGAAGTTCTTGCGCAGCACAATATTGACAACTCCGGCTACGGCATCTGAGCCGTAAACGGCGGAAGCGCCATCTTTCAAGATTTCGACTCGCTCAATCGCCGCCACCGGAATACTGTTTATGTCCACGAAGTTCGTGGTAACACTTTCCGCAAAGGAACTAATTGCGACTCGGCGGCCGTTGACGAGCACAAGAGTCGCGTCAGCTCCCAGGCCGCGCAAACTGACGGCCGAAGCGCCGTTCGCCGTGGAGTCCTGATTGTTGCCACGGGTCGAAAACGTGCCGTTACCGGCTGCCGGGACTTTCTCGAGCAATTGCTGCAGATTCAAATAACCGGAGTTATCGATATATTCGCGGTCGACTGTGGTCATGGGCGACGGGCTCTCAAAATCAGACGATCGTCCGATTCGGGAGCCGGTAACGATAACCTCTTCAACCTGAGTATCCTGTGCAAATGCGACTTGTGCCGACATGGCGGTAAAGTCCAGTATCAGGACGACCGCGACCAGCCCGGCCGATAGCAATAACCTTTTCATGTCTTTCCCCTCGTTCAATTGAACACACTCTCGTTGTAAAACCGCAACATCTTGACTGGCTGGTCGGCAACGACGCAGACAGTGACGCAGCCAGACAATTTCAGGTGCCTACTATCAGGATAGCGCACCTTTGTCATAATGCAACGTGGTAAAAAAACCACGAAACGGCTAACAAGGATCGAAACGCGGCTTTTC
The DNA here is from genome assembly GCA_029863705.1 of Gammaproteobacteria bacterium. GTDB lineage: Bacteria > Pseudomonadota > Gammaproteobacteria > Steroidobacterales > Woeseiaceae > UBA1847. The sequence continues at coordinate 926 of JAOTUU010000190.1, read as the reverse complement.
GGCCCTCACTGCTTCTCATTCACAAGTTCCGCCCACATCTCACGCGCCCAGTCACGAATTTTTAAGGATTCTTGCCAGCGATCCGATAGTTCGTTTTGATTCGCGTCGGTGATCGCGTAAGGCGGCGGCCCGAGCTCGCAAAGGAAAATGAGCGTCGCATCCTTGTCACTCCTTTGCCGCCACATCCGCATGCCCTCTTTCCACCAGTCCTTGAAAATCTCGACCCACTGCTGGTGCTGCGGAAAGTCGATCTGGATCTGCACCTGTTCGCGGTTTGCGATACGACCCTGGAAGCAATCGGATCGCTGCAGCACTGACCAAATGTATTTTTGGTCCCGTTCCGGCACGGGTGCACGGAGTTCGCGATCAACTACGAAGTGAGAAAGATCGGCGCACAAGCGCATCTCGGGAACCAGGTCCATCAGCTCCAGCGTGAAATAGAGATCGTTGAGCAGGCTGTCGCGGTGAGTTTCAAACAATAGCGGCACGGGAACGGCTTCAGCTTCGTCAATCCAGCGACGTACAACCGGCACGGCGTCTTCGGGCTTGATGGGCATCACGCCGCTAATTACGTTGACCATGCATGCGTTCATGCTTGACGCGAATTCCAGCAACGGCTGCATGTCGTCGGGCGAGTTCGGAAACGCGTTGATCATGCAGCCCAGGCCGTGCTTGTCGAAAAGCGGTCGCTTCTGCAGATTTTCAGGGATCTCGGCAACGGAGGGATCCAGACAAATGCCGTCGAACCCGGCATCCGTCACCATGGCAAAGGACTCCTCGTCCGTGCGTTCGGGCGTGTGCGGGTTTCGTCGTTCCATCGCCCAAAGTGACTGGTAGATTTCGAGTCTCTGCACGGCCAGCCTCTCTGCAATCCCGTCTAGTACGGTCCGGGTGGCGTTGCCCCGCGACGGGGCGGGAACCAGAAC
>JAOTUU010000189.1 GCA_029863705.1 Gammaproteobacteria bacterium | reverse complement strand
GAATCGGTACAGGTGCTGCAGGCCGAGGTGATACGCGGACCACGCGTCCAGGTTGTCGGTCACCGTAAGGCGTGCGGCTGCCGCCTCGTGCAGCGGAATCTGGATTTCCAGCGACGTCAGGATCTTTGCCCGAATCTCCGCGCGCACCGCGTGAACGTCGTCGACATAACCCGTGTATCGCTCGCCCCAGACAACGTCACCGCCACGCGTATCGACGAGCTCGGTGGTGACGGCAAGCTGCTGTCCGCTCACCTCAACGCTGCCGGAGAGACAGTAGCGAACGCCCAGCAGCTGGCCGATTTCGCGCAGGTCCAGGTCCGGCTCGCGAAAGCGAAACGACGAGCCCCTGGCAATTACGAGGAGCCAGCGCAGGCGCGCAAGCTCGGTGATCAGTTCATGTGGCAAGCCGTCAGCGATCGTGTCGTAGGGGCCCGCGTTGCCAACCCATCGAAATGGCAGGACGGCAATTGATGGTCGCCGAGGGGCCCCTCCGCCTGCAATCAACACGTCTGATTCTGCAGTGCCCGATGCTCTGGCGCCGACTCCCGTCGGTACCGTAGCCGGATCTCGCGAGGGCCGAACGTCGGCTACAAAACGAAAACCCTTGCCGTGAATGGTCTTGATGAATCGCTGCGCCTTGCCATCATCGCCCAGGGCCTTACGCGCAGACTTGACCCGGCTTGCCAGGGCCGAATCGGTCACGACGCGTCCGTCCCAGAGCTTCTCGAAGATCTCGTCCTTGGAGACAACTCGATCGTGGTGCTCGATGAGGAAGGCCAGCAGCGCAAAAACCTGTGGCTCAAGCGGGCAGACTTTGCCGTTTTTGCGAAGCTCGAAACGAGGCATATCGAGTTCGAAAGGGTCAAATATGTAGATCATCGCTCCGAGCATAGAACACCTGATGATCGACGCCTAGAAACCTCCAGAATATCTCCATGCCATCTCCAAGTTTGCTTTGGTCCCTGGGAGTACAAATACCTCTACTGGCGGACGTGCCTCCGCGATAAGAAGCAAGAGGAATCTGACATGAAACAGAAACGAACTGAATTACCGACCCGCCTGGAGGCGGGCGGTGTCTGCATTCAGGCCCACGACTGGGGCGACATCAATGTCGCGAGAATCCGCTTCCCGAAAGGCGCGGACGCTGCGCCTCTGCTGGAGGGCCTGCCGCAGAACCTTTGCCAATGCCCGCACTGGGGCACGGTACTCAAGGGGTCCATCCACGTGCGCTATGCAGACGGCAGCGAAGAGACCGTCCATGCAGGCGAAGTGTATTACTGGCCACCGGGCCACACGGTTCGGGTCGACGAGGATTACGAAGCCGTCGAGTTTAGCCCGAGCGGTCCGATGGGCGAGCTCATCGAACATTTGAAGTTGAAACTACAAGGCTAAAGGAGAAACACATGCCACTCGTGACAATTGATGTAATCAAGAACGTCTTTACCCCGCAGCAAAAAGAGCAGCTGATCGAAAAAGTCACGGCCGCGATGATCGAGGTGGAAGGCGAAACCATGCGGTCCGTAACCTGGGTTCGGATCAACGAGTTCGAAAGCGGCGACTGGGCCATTGGAGGAAAACGCCTGTCTACGACTGACGTTCATGCAATGGCTAAAGGGGAAGCGGCGTAGACCATAGCGCCTTACTGGTGAGGGCAGCCGCGTCGGTGCCCTTACCAGCATTGCGCACCAGGATATTCGCGCAGAATCGTCTAATATAGCTTGAGAAGCGTAACTCTTGGCGCGGATTCAACGGGGGCAGGCGCATGCATCGACGAACTTTTTGCAAGACGACACTGGCGGCCGCGGTTGCGGCGACGATTCCGGGCTGCGGACGAGACACGGCGCCTGCGCCAACGGACATCCCAAGCCTGATACCGGCCGTTTCTTCGGCCGGACAGGAAATCTCAATCGAGACAGCGGCGATAGGCGAACTCGCCGACAGTCTTTCCGGACATCTCTACCTGCAGGGCGACGAAGGCTATGCGGCGGCGAAGCGCGTCTGGAACGGGATGTTCGATGACAAGAAGCCCTCCATGGTCGCGCAGTGCGTCAGCACGGCTGATGTCGTCAACGCCATCAATTTTGCACGTGACCGCAATCTGCTCGTTTCAGTAAAGGGCGGTGGTCACAGCTATCCCGGCAAGTGCACCTCCGACGGCGGCATGATGATCGACCTGTCGCAAATACAGGCAGTCGAAGTCGACGTCGATAGAATGACCGCTAGTGTGGGTGGCGGCGCTTTGCTCGGGCACGTCGACGGTGCGACGTTACCGCATGACTTGGTAACCACGACCGGAACGGTTTCACATACGGGCGTCGGTGGTTTCACGCTTGGCGGCGGCATGGGGCGTACCGACCGCATGACCGGACTTGCGATCGACAACCTGCTGGCGGCAACGGTCGTAACCGCGAGCGGCGATGTGGTTCGCGCAAGCGAGCAAGAAAACACCGACCTGCTATGGGGTTTACGCGGTGGTGGCGGCAACTTTGGCGTCGTAACCGAATTTGTGTATCGCCTGCACCCGTTCAATCCGACCGTTTACGGTGGTGACCTGATTTACGCAATAGACAAGGACTTCCTCGAGTTTTATGCCGAGTTGCTCGACACGGTACCTGACGAAGCCAATATCGAACCCTTCTTTGCGCCGGGTGAGGACGGCAAGATGATTGCCATCGTCGGCGTTGTCTGGTCAGGCGATCACGCCGCGGGCGAAAAGGCGCTCGCGCCAATGCTGGCGTATCCGGGACTGGTCGGTGGCAGCCTGGGGCCGAAGTCCTATGAGGTGATCCAGACGGCGTGGGACGGCCTCACCGCGCACGGTCAACAAAATTATCTGAAGTCCGGTTTCCTGAATGAACTCACTCCGGAGGTCATCGAGATCATGGTGGACTTCGCAAACCGGGGCACGACGGCTTCATGGTTCCAGCATCTCGGTGGCGCAATTTCGCGTGTGTCTCCCGAGGCTACCGCCTTTGCGCATCGCAATGTCGCGCTTAATTTCGGTATTCAATATGCGTCAAACGATCCGGCTAAGAACGAGGTCGGTATCGCAGCCGTGCGCGAATTCTACAATGCGCTCGCGCCTCATATGGCCGGTTTCTATACCAACCTCACCGAGGATACCGAGAAGAAGATCTGGGGCAATTACGGGCCGAATTACCCGAGGCTGGTCGATATCAAGAACCAATACGATCCGACCAACCTGTTCCGGCTCAACGCAAATATCAGGCCGACCGTTTAGCGCACCTGATTTCAGTCGATACCTTGCAGCCTAGTTGTCCGACTTCGTTCCCGGCATCATCTCGAACAGCGGATCGAAAGCGACCAGCGCCGCGCCGAGCTGTGCCAGTACTTCGGCGTTACCACTTAGCGTCGCTTTGCCTGCCTGGAGCTGAGTGCCGAATGACGCCTGCTGCATCATCACCGGAATCAGGTCGGAACGGTTGATAGTCAGCGTAGCGTCCGCGTCTGGCGCGGTGTAACCGACGATGTTTGTGAGCGTTCCGTTGCTCATTTCGACGACCAACTTCTCACCCGTGTCCGGGGTGATGAAATTCAGCTTGAAATTAATGCCGTCGGCTTTGCCCGAATCGACGCGAATGGCGACCGCGTCCCACCATTGCGCCGTAGTGAGTGCCCGAATGGCGTCCGGACCTGCACTGTCAAGGCCCATCACCTTCTGAACGCCGTAGCGTAATTCCCTGGCGGCGGACAGGAACGAGTTGCGCATGCTGGTACTTTCGTACTGATAACCCAGTTGCTCGAAAATATCGGCCAGCAGTTTTTTTGCGTCCGCATTATCCGGCTCTGCGTAGACGAGCTTGTTCACGATTTCCATAGCCTGGCGATACTGGCCCGCCGCATGCAGTTTGCGACCTTTCTCGAGAATGGGTTGCGCTCCGCCCATCATTTCGACGTACAGCGGCGCGGAATCGGCGGGGGACAGCGGCGCAAGCGTTGCCGGGTTGCCATCCCAGTAGCCGAGATAGCGGTTCAGGACGGCGCGGGAATTATGAAACTCCGAGCCATGGTACTGGCGCGCCGCCCACTGCTCCTGCAGGCTCTTCGGAACAACGTACTCGTTGTGAATCTCGTTGATCGTGACGCCCTGATTGGCCAGGTGCAGCACCTGGTTGTTCAGGTTTGCATACGCGTCGCGTTGAGCACGCATGACCTCCTGAATACGATCATTGCCCCAGCGCGGCCAGCTGTGCGATGCGAGCATCACGTCGGCATCGTTGCCAAATCGATACAACGCCTCGTTGATTCCCTTGGACCAGGCAAGTGCGTCGCGAACGAGCGCGCCTCGCAGCGTGTAAATATTGTGAATCGTTGCCGTAATATTCTCGGCGGCCCAGAATGCCTTGAAATCCGGGAACCAGGTGTTCATCTCGGCGGGCGCTTCGGTGCCCGGCGTATTCTGGAAAACCATACGCACGCCATCGATCGTGTGTTCTTCGAAGTCCAGTTCAATGGTCTGCGTTGGCGCAATCAAGCCGAGTGTGCCGCTCGAGGTCGCTTTGCCGATCGCAGAGTCGATCTGGCCAAACGGGCTGACCGGCAGTACCCGTCCATATTGATAGGAAGCCCGCCGGGTCATTGCGTTACCGGCATACACGTTCTCGGCTATCGCATACTCCATGAAGTCGCGCGGCGCGATAATTCTGACCTTTCCCGAAATGACGTCCGCCTCCTCCACGACACCGCGAATACCACCGAAGTGGTCCGCATGCGAGTGTGAGTAGATGACGGCAACGACAGGGAGCTGGCCAAGCGTTTCGTTGGCGAACGCAAGTGCAGCTGCGGCCGTTTCCTTGACCAGCAAGACATCAAAGATGATCCAGCCCCTGTCACCTTTGATCAGCGTCATGTTGGACAGGTCGTAGCCGCGAACCTGGTAGATTTTCCCGGGAACTACTTCGTACAGCCCGTAGTTCATATTCAGCGTCGCCTGCCGCTGCAACGAGGGATGAATACTGTCAAGGTCCTCGCCCGTCAGCAGAAAGTCGTACTGACCGATATCCCACACAGCCTTGCCGGACTCGCTCGTAATGCGCCGGTAGGAGGGAGCTGCGATGAAGCCTCGCTGGTGCTCATCGAAGTCACGTTTATCGTCAAAAGGCAGGCTCTCACGCAGCGCTTGCTGGTGCGCGATTGTGTGGCTGGACGGCGGGTTGACCTCAGCCCCGGTGCTCGAACCGGTTTCTGCAGCGCAGGTTGCCATAGCCAGGATCAGGGCGGCTACCGTGGATTTGGCGAATTTTGAGGTCATGACGCCTCCTTGGATTTGCGTGTTAATGGTGAACTGAATTCGACTAATCCGCGTGTCCTGTTACGGCGCGCTTTTCTCTATGATCATCCTGAAGCGGGGATCCGCGGCTATTTCTGCAAACATCACGTCACTCGCCAGGATATCGGTGGAGTAGCCTTTGGCAACCAGTTGTTCAACTGCGACAATGGATTCATCAATGCGCCCCAGCGCCAGGTAAGTCAGAGACCGGTCGTACCACATGTACATATCTTCACTGCCGATAGTCAATGCAATATCCAGAAACTCCTTTGCTTTGTCCGGTCGATTGGTCGTCGCATAAAGCCTGCCCAGGGCACTCGCGACTTCAACATTTTTCGGATTGACCTGGAACATTCGCTCCGCGAGTTCGATGGCAGTTGCATAAGCCGCAGCGGATTCCGGCTTTTTGCCGCCGATGAATCGATAAGCATCGCCAATGGCTCCCCAGGCAGTCTGATCTTCCGGGTTGATCTCAATCGCGCGCCGGTACATTTCCAGCGCATCGTCAAAACGTTTCTCAAAAAAGAAAACTGTGCCCATGTTGTAGAGGAGTATTGGCTGATTCCCATCGAGTGAAAGCGATTTTCGCCATGCGGCTTCTGTCCCGGCGAAATCGCCGTTCAGGTATTTGGCGGCACCGAGGCCAAGATAGGCACCCGGATCATCGGGGTCACGCTTGACCGCCTCTCCGTAGGCCGCTATCGCTTGCGGAAACCGCCCTAATGCGTAGTGAAAATCGGCAAGCGCACTATGGCCTGCCGGATTCTCGGGTGCCAACTGGATGGCATGAAGAAACGCTTCCTCTGCGTTGCCTTCCTGCTCGCGTGCGAGATAGGTGCGTCCCAGCGACCTGTAGGCTGCGTCTGATTTTGGCTCAATTGCAATCGCGTGCAGAAATTCAGCCTCTGCCTGTTCATATTTGCCGGTTGCCGTATACAAGTTGCCAAGCGACAGGCGCACCTCGAATAAGGAATCGTCGATCTGTAATGCCCGGTCACAATAGCTTTGAGCGCGCGGCACCATTGAGGTGTCGCTCGTATGCCGATAGT
>JAOTUU010000188.1 GCA_029863705.1 Gammaproteobacteria bacterium | reverse complement strand
TGCGAGAGAGAATCGGTCGATGCTCCTATCCTGATCAAGTTTCCGCATGTAACAGCGCCAGCTACCCCCAAGGGTCAGGGGGCAGAACGTTTTCGACAATTGGTTGAAGAGCGCCTCGCCGGACGCGTCACGGTCGAGATATATCCCTCCGGACAGCTGATGAGCGACGATGACTCCCTGGATGCGCTCGCGTTCGGCGAAGTCCAGATGATCGCCATTTCGCTGTCAAAGCTCGATCGATTAACACACAAGTTTCAAATCTTCGATTTGCCGTTTCTTTTTCCCGATTTGCAGACAGTCGAAAAATTTCAAGCCAGCGACTATGGCAAGGAGTTGTTCAATTCGATCGTGGATCGAAAATTACTGGGCCTGTCTTTCTGGCACAACGGCATGAAACAATTTGGTGGCCCTGTGCCTATGCGTTCTCCGGAAGCCGCCGCAGGCCTGAAGTTCCGAATTATGGAATCGGACGTGCTGCAGGCGCAAATTCTGCAAATCGACGGCAATCCGCAAAAAATGGCCTTGGGTGAGGTGTATCAGGCGCTGCAGACAGGCGCGGTCGATGCACAGGAGAACACATGGTCAAACACCTATTCGTCGAAATTCTATGAAGTGCAGGACTATATAACGGAAACAAATCACGGCTACATTGGTTACCTGGTCGCGGTCAATCCGGATTTTTGGAATTCGCTGCCTGATGACATTCGCTCAGAGCTTGACGCCATCGTTCAGGAAGTAAGTGTGTGGGCTAACGAGCAGGCCGCGAGCATTAATCTTGCTGGTAAAGAGAAAATTATCGCTTCGGGTCAGTCCGAGGTGGTTGAGCTGACGGCTGAGGAGAGGGCTAGCTGGCAGCAGGCAATGCGACCAGTTTGGGAGAAATTTTCGGACAATGTTGGTGCGGACCTGATTGCCGCCGCCGAAGCGTATGGAAAGCCGGTAGAGTGAGTCAGGGCTAATGCGCAAGTTAATTGATCATCTGGAAGAGTGGCTTATGGCGGCGCTATTGGCCTTCATGACCGTGCTCACTTTTATTCAGGTCGTGTTGCGCTACGTCTTCAATACCGGGTTGCTCTGGTCGTTGGAGGCGACGACCTACTCATTTGCGGCGCTGGTTTTGATTGGCATGTCTTACGGCGTGCGAACAAAATCACATATTGCGACCGACCTGTTTACCAGGAAACTGTCGGATTCACTTCAGCGCCACATTGCAATCGTCGCAATTTTTGCCTGTGTCGTATACGCGTTGCTGATGCTGTATGGCTCATCTGTATTGGTAGACCGTTTAATGATCCTGGGCAACGCGGCCAGAGATATTCCGGCACCGAAGTGGTTGTTGACCGCCACGATGCCGATTGGCTTTGCATTGCTTGTGTATCGTCTGCTGCAGGCAGGCTGGCGGCTGATTCGACCCGCTGAAGCGCGCGTCGAGAGCGCTGTCGAGGACGAAACGTGACCGCGGCTTTTCTCCTGACGGCGCTGTTCGTACTGCTGTTCATCGGCGTTCCGGTAGCGATCTCACTTGGCCTCGCCAGCGTGCTGACCATGTTGTTGTTTGGCGATCAGACGCTGTTGTCCTCAAGTCAAAAATTCTTCCACACGATGCAGGTTTATCCGCTGCTGGCCGTGCCGTTCTTTATTCTGGCCGGTACGTTTATGACCACCGGCGGCGTTGCGCGCCGAATGGTCGCATTTGCAAATGCGTTGGTTGGACACTTTCGTGGTGGGCTCGCGATGGCAGCACTTTTAGCCAGCGCGTTCTTTGCGGCCGTATCGGGTTCGGCGCCGGCAACCGTGGTGGCTGTCGGCAGCGTCATGATTGTTGGGATGGTAGCTTCTGGCTACACACGGAATTTCGCAGCAGGCGTAATATGCAACGCCGGTACCCTGGGTATTCTCATACCACCATCTCTCGTGATGGTTGTATACGGTGCGATCACTGAATCTTCTATTGGCCGGCTATTCATCGCCGGAATCCTGCCTGGGATTATCCTGACCGTGGTAATGATGATAACGGTTGCTGTTATCGCTCGAAATCAGGACATGCCGCGTCAGGAAAGGGCGAGTTTCAAGACCGTCGTCAAGACCTTTCGCGAAGCCCTGTGGGGGCTGATGTTAGTGGTGATCATTCTGGGCGGAATTTACGCTGGAATATTCACACCGACCGAAGCTGCAGCGGTATCAGCTGTCTACGCGTTTTTTATCGCGGTTTTTGTTTACCGCGATATCAGCATGAACGACGTCCCCAAAGTCCTGATCGAAGCCTCAAAGATAACCGTCATGCTGATGTTTATCATTGCCAACGCTTTCATGTTCGCGTTCTTGCTGACAACCGAACAAATTCCGCAAATGGCGTCGGAGCTAATTATCGGTATGGGGCTTCCGGTGTGGGGCTTTCTGCTCGTCCTCAACGTTCTGCTTCTGATCACCGGTAACTTCATGGAGCCAACGTCGGTAGTGCTGATTCTTACGCCGATAATCTTCCCGATTGCCATGGAAATGGGTATCGACCCGACGCATCTGGGTGTGCTCATGATAGTCAACATGCAAATCGGACTGGTGACGCCTCCTGTGGGGCTAAACCTGTTTGTGACGGCAAGCGTGGCAGAGTTGTCTTTGGAGGAAACGATCAAGGCCTCGTTTCCATGGCTATTGGTTTTGCTCGGCGTGCTGGTACTTATTACCTACATACCCTGGATTTCATTGGTCGTTCCGAACTTGCTGCTTGACTAGTGTGATCAGTAATTGCGTTTCTGACCCTGGGAGGAACTCGTGTCATTCGTGCTGTACAACGCGCCACAGTCCACTTGCAGTCAGAAAGTAAGAATCTGCCTTTGGGAGAAAGGGCTGGAGTTTTCCGAGGAAAAACTCGACTTGTTCAAAGGCGATCAGTTAACCGAGGAATACAAAAAACTTAACCCCAATGGTGTTGTGCCGACCCTGGTCCATGACGATGAAATTATCATCGACTCGTCCGTTATCATCGAATATCTGGATGAGCAGTTTCCGGAGGTCGCGTTAAGTCCGGCGACTCCAGCCGGCAGGGCACATATGCGCGAGTGGATGCGGTTTTTCGAAGAGGTGCCTGCCCCGGCCGTTCGTGTGCCGTCTTACAATCGAGTGTTCCTGCGTCACTTTCAAGAGATGAGCGAAGAAGAATTCATCGCGTTTGGTGAGTCGAAGCCGCTGCGCAAGGACTTTTTCCTCAAGATGGGCCGCAAAGGCTATAGCGATGAAGAGATGCAGCAGGCAGAAAACCGCTTGCGAATGACGATAGAACGAATGGAATCGCAGCTGCAGACTGGCGGACCGTGGCTCCTCGGCAAATACAGTCTGGCCGACATTTGCATAATTCCAGTGATGGTACGGCTCGACGACATTGGGCTAGGCAAGCTATGGGCTGACTGCGAAAAAGTTGGCGAGTGGTATTCGCGATTCCAGGAGCGTGACGCGTTGCAAAAGACGTTCTATTTCGGCTCGCTTCTGTCCGAGCAATACGGTGATGTGAAGATATCCTGACATTGGTCAGGCTTCCTTGCCTATACCTTCTATTAGTAAACAAGTTGGCCGCATGAAGCGCAGGGTAAAAAGAAAAGTAACTATACGTGACGTCGCGGATCTTGTTGATGTCCATCACTCGACCGTGTCGAGAGCCCTAAGCCCGACAAAGCGCGACCAGATCTCGCCGGCAGTGATCCGGAAGGTCGAAAAAGCAGCCAAGAAACTTGGTTACTATCCGAATATTGTTGCATCCTCGCTCAAGCAAAACCGCTCCTTTGCTATCGGCGTTTTAATTCCGGACCTTATGAACCCCGTTTTTCCACCAATAATAAGAGGCATTCAGGACACAGCTGAAGCGTTTGGTTACACCGTCATTACTGCGAATACCGATGACGAGGAGGCAAAAGAACGCGACGCGCTCAGAATGATGCAGGGGCGGTCCATTGAAGGTGTGATTATTGCAACGGCGCGGCGCACGGATCCGGTGGTCAAGGAATGTATCGATAACGAAATTCCGTTCGTGCTGGTAAATCGTACTGTTGATCGCGATGGCGTCAATGCGGTCATTGTCGATGAGGACTTCGGCATCCGTGCGGTGCTGGATCATCTGGTGGGTATGAAACACACTAGTATCGCGCATATTGCCGGGCCGCAACATACATCGACGGGCTATCACCGCGCAAAAGCTGTAGCGGACTATTTACGCAGGCACAATTTGCGAACTGACCTGGTCGAGACAAGCGACAAGTTTACGATCGAAGAAGGTGGGCGTGCATTTAGAAAACTACTTGCGCGAGATAATAGCTTTACGGCGATCGTGGCTAGCAATGATCTGCTGGCGCTTGGTTGCATGGACGCAATGCAGGAGGTCGGCTTGCTTGTGCCCGAAAACATATCCGTGAGTGGCTACGATGACATTCTGTTTCTTGAACGAATGAACCCGGGGTTGACGACGGTGTTGGTACCTAAGTACGAAATGGGCTCGCAGGCGACCAAGGCTCTGCTGGGCATGATAAGCGGCGAAAGCATTGGCCCGGGTGTGCTAAGCATGCAGCCGAGATTGGTGGTTCGAAACTCGACGGCAGTGGCCTATCGATAGACCTGCTATTCGATTCCCAGATATTGATCCGTCGGCCAGGCGTGGCACGTTACGCACTCGGCCTTCGCTCCTCGTGCCTCGTGGCAGCTTATACAGGTGGCCATGGCCAAAGTGGCTTTGCTTTCTGATACGGTTTCGACCTGGCTAATATCGCCGTGGCAGTTTTCGCATTGCGCGCCAGATTCCAGATGCGCCCGATGGCCCCAGCTGACGCCGGGCGTGACAGCATAAACACGCACCCATGGGATTGTGCGCCCCGATTCCGCAAACTCCTGCAAGCTCATGATTGCAGGTTTGTCTGTCGCAATAGCAGCGTGGCACGCCATGCATGTTTCGGTCGACGGATACGTCATCAGGGATCCGGGATCCGGGTTGGTATGGCACATCTGGCATACGAGCCCTACGGCCATGTGTGTCTTGTGGCTGAATGGCAGAGGTTGAGCAGGCGCGGAGTGTGGCGCGAGATTGTCCGCGACAACGAACTCACGGCTGGCCTCTGGTTCTTGCGCGATGCCTGGCGCAACGAACAGGCACGCGAGCAACAACGTACAGAGCGCCGCCTTGCCCCGGCCAGTGGGCGCCAAAACCAATCTCAGGGCAATGGGAATATTCATGGTTACAATTTCATTCCGACAGTTTTGCTTACAGCTTCCTCAATACTGCTGCCATGATCTTTGAGGACAGCGATGGCTGCATCGCGACCGGGCTGGCCTCTGACGGAGCCGCCGGGAGCAGTGCATGAACCTGTCTGGTACAAGCCGGGAATAGGCATTCGATATTCTGCCCAGTCCGGTACCGGGCGCATATCGCCAACCTGTGCGGCGCCATATGCAGCGGCGTGTACGCTACCGCGCCACATAGCCGGGTTCATGCGTTCAATATCAACCGGGCTCTGAAGAAACTTTCCAAGAATCTTGTCCTCGCTCAGGTTTGGGCAGAATTTCCGAAAACCGTCGAAAACTTTTGCGGCGACTTCTTCCTTGATGTTGTCCCAGTGTCTCGGGCCCTCTTTTAGTTGATACGGCAAATTGCCCAGGATTTTCATTGTGTGCATGCCGGCCGGTGCCCGGGTTGGATCAGCGATACTCGGACAGACTATTTGCAGCGGCAGGTCATCCAGGTTGAGCTCTCCGCTGGCGTGATCGAAATCCGCCAGCAGGATTCGTTCCGGACTGGATAGCAGCGCCGACTCGGCGGGCGCGATGGTGCTGCCGTCAGCAAGCTCAAATCTGGGTGGCTCCGAAAGCGCGTAGTGAAACGCAAACATGGCGTGCTCCGGTTGCAGCAGTCGCACGTTCTCCCGGAAGTCATCACCCCACAGTTTTTTGGGCGCCATCTCGATCAGGTGCTTGATATGGATGGTGGAAATAACACTCTTACGCGCCCGGTACTTGCTGCCATCTGCGCACTCGACACCCACGCACCTGCCTTGCTCAATAATCAGTTGCGTTACGGGCATGTTGGTTTGGATCACACCACCATTGGCTTCGATCACCCTACCGAGGGTGGTTGGCAGCATTCCTGAACCGCCCTTTGGCATGGGGCGGCCGTTGACCTGATGCCGGATTGCCGAAAATAACTGACTACCTGTCTTGGGATGCGCGCCGGGAATGCTGCTAAAGCGGCCCTGGGCGAGGTGGAAGCTGCGAATATACGGGCTCTCGAAGGTCGCGTTTACCAGATCATAGCCGGACATTGCGAACCTGCGACGCCAAACGGCACTATTCGGAATGGTCGAGCCGCTGCTCTTGGCTGCATTATAGGCTTTGTATTCGCTGACCAGTTGCCTGAAT
>JAOTUU010000187.1 GCA_029863705.1 Gammaproteobacteria bacterium | reverse complement strand
GGTTTGTGTCGCATTTAACGAAATTGAATTCAAGGGCGCGGGCGACTCGATCGTAGAAGTTCTTGACCCGGTCGAGTCAGTAAACCTTCTCGAATTCCAGGGCGACAACGCCGCACCGTTGCTCTTCAACTACGAGTTACCGGCCGGCGACTATCAGTGGATGCGTTTAGGTGTAGACGCTGTTCGTGGCGACAACGGCGGGATGGGTGACCCAGACCTCACTGGTCCGGGTTGTTTCGGTGATAAGTCTTATATCGTGATGAAAAGCGAATCTATTCACAATCTCTACGTGCCTAGCGGTGCACAAAGTGGTTTGAAACTCCATGGTGGATTCACAGTTCCTGTTAATGATTCCGCAAATTTCACGGCAGAATTCGATCTGATGAAATCTGTCACCGCACCACCCGGGCTGGATCCGGACGTGGTATTACGGCCAACCATTCGCCTCGTTAATAACGTTGAAGTCGGTACTCTGACCGGGGAGATCACGGGTGATCCCGCTGCGGCAATAATCGCGCCTACCGAACCGGCGTGTGCGCCGTCTGTATTCGTCTTTAACGATGGCGTCACGCCGAACCCAATCGGCGTGGATGCGGTAAACGATCCGGATGGTGCGCTCGATCCAATCGCAACTGCGATGGTGAATGACCAACTCAATGATCTGCAACAGACTGAGTACCATTACACGGTAGGATTCCTTCTGGCCGGCCACTACGAGGTTGCTTTTACTTGCGATGGCGAGACGTTTGAGCCTGTCGATGGCAAACCGGCTGAGATCATTGCCAGGCAGCTGACAGAGGTAAGCATCCCGTAAGTATTCAGTAGGGAAACAAGCTAAACAATGGCGGGGCCTTCGGGCCCCGTTATTGTTTTTGCTCTTCTATCCACGCGAGGATTGAAACGTGCAACATCGGTAGGGTACTGCCGCCGAAACCGACCACCCGGTCGTGAAATGCACTCAGATCAAAAGTGTCGCCGAGTTCTTCTTCGGCCAGGTTCCGCAGGCGCTGAATCTCCAGCATGCCTAGCATGTAAGACGTGGCCTGGCCCGGATACGAAATGTAGCGATTGATGTCGTTCTGGATATCTGTTTCAGACCAGGCAGTGTTGCTCATCATGTAGTCGACGGCCTGTTGCCGTGTCCAGTCCCTGGTATGCAAGCCCGTGTCAATAACGAGCCTGGATGCGCGTGCGCCCTGTTCTGAAAGTAAGCCGAAATAGTCTATTGGATTCGTATACAGGCCGAGTTCATCGGCAAGCCGTTCTGCATACAGACCCCAACCTTCCGAAAAACCGGAATTACCGAAATAGCGAGCGATCGTATGAACCTTGTCACCCAACTCCAATGAGATCGCACCCTGCTGGTGATGACCCGGGTAGGTTTCGTGAAAGAGTGTGGATCGCTGCGTAACCTTTGACCGATGTTGCGGGTTTGTGACGGCTATATAGAAAATTCCTGGCCGTGTACCGTCTTCGGATGGTGAGTGGTATTCACCGATGCCACTTTCTGCGAACTCCGGATAGGGTTTGATGATTACGTCAGCCTTTGGCAAACGATTAAACACGCGCGGCATCGCGGCTTTGGCGGCATTGAGTCCGTCAACTGAGTATTGCAATACAGCATCTTCAGATTCAAACGTGAATTCGGGATCTGTATTGACTCGGCGAAGGAAGTCTTCGATAGAGCCACCGCCAAAATGCTCATCGATAACGGCATGCATGTCCTTACGAATAGCGGCAATTTGCTGCAGACCCAATTCGTGAATCTCGTCGGCAGACGGGCGAATCGTTGCGAATGAACGCACGAGAGCCGGGTAACACTCTGCGCCATTCGGATTTTCGCTGAGAGCGATTCCGGTCCGTGCCTGGTCGAGGTATTCGTTTCTTATGAAATCGGCAAAGCGCAATATGGCTGGTGTAATTTCATTTTCATAGATTTCCTGAACTGCTGCCTTGTACGCTTCGTCTTCCGTGCGTGTCGCAGGGTTTAGAAAAATGGAATCATCGGTAAGCAGGGCGCTGACCTGTTCCGGAACGTCTTCGACGGTCAATCGTGGCGCGCTGTAGCCGAGCTCGATACCCAAACGAAGATTCGATATTTCGGTATCGATATATCCCGCCACTGCGCGCAGTCGATCGAGCGACTGTTGACGTTCATCCTCGGTGTCGACGGGTTGGACTTCAAACACAAACGGCAAACCTCGGTACCAGGCCGTCGTGGTACTTGCCTGCCAGAGCTCGCTCTTGCAAATACGCCTTTCCACAGAACTTTCCAGCGATTCGTGCATGATGCTGAACGTCACCCAATCTCTACTGCCAACCTCAGTTGGCGCGCCGATTGTGTTGAGCTCCGTCAACCATGCATCTTGCCGAGCTTGCCATTCGGACAGCGCGTCCAGAGAGTTGTCGTGCAGCCGGTCGTGGCGGGCTCCTTCTATCGCGTAATAGGTGCCCATGCTTGGGTTGCGTTCCAAGGTCGCGGCCAGAAACTCATCGGCAACTTCCTCGATAGTCCGCTGTACCGGATCAGACGTGGGTTCGTCGGGGCTACAAGCCACCAGCAACAGCATGGCGGTGGACACGATAGAAAGCCTCAAGATGTTACTTCGACACATTGGAACGATATTCCCGATTCTTCCTTTGAGCGCCACAGTATAACGACTTGATGGTCGAGTCTATTCGCCACGGCACCCAGCGCATGACCCCGCAGGCTGTGCTTGCTACCATACGGCCTCGCCATTCTGGGAGTAGCAATGTCTACCCTGTTTCAGGAATTCAAGCGCAGAAATGTAATCCGGGTTGCCGTGGCATACGCGGTAATGTCGTGGCTGGTCTTGCAGGTAGCGGACATGGCCGTGCCGGCCCTGCACCTGCCGGAGTGGGTCAACTCCCTGATCTTCCTTCTGCTTGTGCTTGGCTTTGTTCCGGTTTTGGTTTTTGCCTGGGCGTTTGAACTTACACCCGAAGGCATCAAGCTGCAGAAAGAGGTTGATCGCGACCGCTCGATAACGAGGGAGACCGGCAAGAAGCTCAACCACATAACACTGGCGGCGCTGGCACTGGTCGTCGTATTCGTCATCGGCGAACGTTTTCTTTTCCCACCTGCGTCAGCGCCTGTTGAGGAGACGCTTGCAAGCGGTGAGGTTTCCATCGCCGTGTTGCCTTTTACCGATATGTCGCCAAACCGGGACCAGGATTATTTTTCGGACGGCATAAGCGAAGAAATCCTCAATGGCCTGGCAAAACTCAAGACGATGAAGGTTGCGGGGCGCACGTCTTCATTCGCATTCAAGGGGCGCAACGAAGACCTGCGGGAAATAGGCAGTGCGCTGGGCGTACAACATGTTTTGGAAGGGTCGGTACGCAAAGATGGTGACCAATTGCGGATAACCGCTCAGCTCATCAAGGTCAGTGATGGTTTCCACCTCTGGTCCGAAACCTATGACCGCGAACTTCAGGACGTATTTGCCGTCCAGGACGAAATCTCCGCCGCAATCGTCAAAGAGTTGCGAGGCAATTTACTGGGGGATGAGGTGCCTGTATCGCAAACGCACCAAGTCGGAATCGCTGTGTACGAGAAATACCTGGCCGCGCGCAAGAAAATCGTAACGCGGTCCAATGCGAACCTACTCGAGGCAAGGGCGATTCTGGAAGAGATCATTGCCATTGAACCGGATTTTCCGCCCGCATTGTCGTCATTGGCGGAAACGCTGATGTTGCTGAGAAGGGATTCGTTCTTCGCATACGGTGATCTGGATCCGCAGGAGGCACGGAGACTGGCAACCCCATTGCTGGATCACGCCATTGAGATCGACCCCAATTTCGCCGACGCGTTTGCAGTTCGAGGTTTGATGCGCTATTCGGATCGAAAGTGGGATGAAGCGGAAACAGCGCTCTTACGTGCGGTCGAGTTGAATCCATCCTTGTCGAATGCCTGGACCTGGCTTGGAAACACGGCCGCCGCGCAACAGCGGGAAGACGAATCCATAGACTATTACGCAGAGGCCACGGCTATTGATCCGTTATGGCTCGTGCCGAACTCGAACCTTGTGCGTCAATACAGTGACTTGGGTCGGATTGACGATGCCCGCGCGATAATCGATCGCTTGCGGCCATTTCATCAGGACTCCGCTAACTTTCATTCGACCGATGGTGAGTTGAAGCGTGGTGCCGGACAGCTTGCTGAAGCACTGCGTGCCTATCGTACCGCCTATGCGCTTGCGCCGGATACGCCATCTATTTCCTCACAAACTGCCTTTACGCTCCTGAGGTTGCAGGAGTTCGAGGAGGCACTCGAAATCGTGCCACCACAATTTGCGCTCATGAAAAACTATGTATCCGGAGAGTGGGACGACACGTTACTGGAACTGCGAGATCATCTCGATCAGGATCCACTCGATTTTATTCCGCTTTTCGGCTATTTGAACGGTTCCAATTACGTCGGTAATTTTGAGTCTGTGGTCGATTTTTACGATGAGCATATCGAATCGCCATCAACAATTACTGCGGCGGGCGTGTATGACATTCTGCTGAAGTTTGTTCCGGCCATGGATGCGCTGGACAGACATAAAGAGCGCGATGAATTATTGGCAGCGTATAAATTGTTCTTGGACAACGGTGTGATGCGGGGCATCGTTAGTGCCGATCTGGACGAAGATTGGGCCTCTTATTTCGCGATGGTTGGTGACTTCGACGGGTCGCTCGAAAAATTGCAGGAGGCCTTCGACAAAGGATCGCGGTGGGGCGCGTGGGTTTACGATACCGAGTTTTACCCGATGGCAGATGATCCAAGATTTATCGCTCTCAAGCAGCAAAATCTCGATGCAATAAATGCCGAGCGAGCGATGCTGGGCTGGGCGCCGGTCGCTAAGGTCCGCGAAATTATTCAATAAGAAGCAAGTAAACCGTTAGGGATCCTCAACAGCAAATGAAAAAAGTAGCGATAAGTAATTGGGACGATCTCGATGACCGCACACCGGCTCATGCATTAGTCGCAGATGTCGACCTTGTCATTGTTCGCTTCGACGATGAAGTATCCGTTATGTATGGGCGCTGCGCGCATCGTGGCGCACTGATGTCGGATGGTTTTGTGAAAGGGGATAACCTGATTTGCGGAGTCCACTTTTGGGATTATCGTCTCGATACCGGCGTCAGCGAATACAAGCACAGCGAAACCCTGCCGAAGTTTAATTCGTGGGTCGAGAAGGGCAGTGTGTGGGTTGATCAGGACGAGATCAAAGCGTGGTCTGCCGCGCATCCCCAGCCTTACGTCCGTGAATCGTATCAGGGTGTTTTTCAGGATCACACTGGCACCAGCGACGAACCTCACGTCAAACTTATTCGCAGGCTGGCGACCGAAGGCTTGAGCAAACTCGGCCACCATGGTCCCGCGGCTGCCATGGGCGTGTCGCGAAATGAACTACCCAAATGGGACGATATTCAGTTTGTCGTCGGTCAGCTTCATAAGTTGCCGTTGCTCGATGAAGAAAAGGTGGGTACCGACGTCGTTATCGGTGCCAATGCCGGCAAGCCGCTGATACTCGATATTCCTCTGTTCGTATCCGACATGAGTTTCGGTGCTTTGTCGGAAGAGGCAAAGATTGCGCTTGCCAAAGGTGCCGAACTGGCGGGAACCGGTATCTGCTCCGGCGAAGGCGGCATGCTGCCTGAGGAGCAGGCGGCCAACAGCCGATATTTTTACGAGTTGGCGTCTGCCCGGTTCGGTTTTTCGTGGGACAAGGTTCAAAAGACCCAGGCCTTCCACTTCAAAGGTGGGCAAGGGGCGAAGACTGGCACCGGCGGGCACTTGCCCGGCAATAAGGTCAAGGGAAAAATTGCCGAAGTTCGCGGATTACACGAAGGTGACGCGGCAATATCACCGGCGCGATTCCCGGACTGGACTGAGCTCAGTCAGTACAAGGACTTTGCAGCTGAAGTTCGGGATAAGACCGGCGGAATTCCGGTTGGGTTCAAGCTGTCAGCGCAACACATCGAAAAAGATATCGACGCCGCCCTGGATGTTGGCGTCGACTACATCATTCTCGATGGTCGCGGCGGTGGTACGGGAGCCGCCCCATTAATTTTTCGCGACAACATTTCGGTGCCGACCATCCCGGCACTGGCGCGGGCTCGAAAGCATCTCGACTCCTGCGATGCGGACGGCGTTACGCTCGTCATCACCGGTGGCTTGCGCCACCCCGCCGATTTCGCAAAAGCGATGGCACTTGGTGCAGATGCGATAGCTGTATCGAACGCTGCAATTCAGGCGATCGGTTGTATCGGCATGCGTGCGTGCCACACGAACAATTGCCCGGTTGGTATCGCCACGCAGAGACCACATCTCAGGGAGCGGTTGCCAGTCGATATCGCTGCAGAACGCCTGGACAGGTTTTTCCGCGCTTCTG